>QWQF01000175.1 GCA_003669125.1 Planctomycetota bacterium | reverse complement strand
CTGTGGCCGATTCCCGATTTGCGGCTCGCGCTGTTTGGAGTGGTCTCTGGCTTGAGCTTCTTCGTGCCAGGTTGGAAGTATCACCGCCAACGTCGTGAGGCCACGGTGCGACGAGATTGATTGTCTCTCGTTGTCAGCCGTCGTCGCCCGATACTACCATGCGCCGCATCGGTCCTGCCGGATGTGTCCCGAATGACTCCCACCGAAATCTTCCCGCCATCTGAGTGCCTACCATGCTGAATTTTTTCGGATCGAAGAAGACGCTGTGCGATGGGATGACTCGTCGCGACATGCTCAGGGTCGGAGCGTTGGCGGTCGGTGGGCTGACGCTGGCCGATCTGCTGCGAGCGGAACAAGCGGCGGGGAAGAAGTCGGCGAAGTCGGTCATCATGGTCTACATGTGCGGTGCTCCGGGGCATCAGGACATGTACGACTTGAAGATGAACGCACCGGCGGAGATTCGGGGCGAGTTCCGGCCGATCCCGACGAACGTCCCCGGCGTCGAGATTTGCGAGCACATGCCGCGCATGGCCGCGATCATGGACAAGCTGGTGCCGTTGCGGTCGGTCTACGGGTCGCCGGACGGGGATCACGATTCGTTCATTTGTTACACCGGCCGCTCAAAGCGGCAGCAGCCTCCGGGCGGTTGGCCGTCGGTTGGTTCGACGATCTCGAAGGTGCTCGGCCCGCGCAGCAAGTCGGTGCCGTCGTTCGTGGGCTTGTCGCCGGACACCGGGCATCCGCCGTACGGCTCGCCGGGGTTGCCCGGCTACTTGGGAGTTTCTCACGCCGCGTTCCGCCCGTCGGGGCCAGGGCGAGCGGACATGGTGCTCAATGGAATTGATGCGACTCGGCTGGGTGATCGGAAAGCGTTGCTCGCGTCGGTCGATCAAATCCGCCGCGAGGTCGATGCGTCGGGGACGATGATCGGCATGGACTCGCTCGCTCGGCAGGCGTTCGAGATTCTCACGTCGAGCAAACTGGTCGATGCACTCGACCTCTCGAAAGAAGACGCCGCGACTCGCGAGCGCTACGGCAAAGGGGACACGAAGAACTTCGGCGACGGAGCACCGCGCAACCTCGAACATTTTTTGATGGCTCGGCGATTGGTCGAGGCAGGTGCTCGCGTGGTGACGCTGAACTTCGGCCGCTGGGATTTCCACAGCGACAACTTCAACGGCATGAAGAACACGCACCTGCCGCCGTTCGATCAAGGGCTATCGGCGCTGATCGAGGACTTGCACGCTCGCGGCTTGGCGGACGACGTGATGGTCTGCGCGTGGGGCGAGTTCGGCCGCACGCCGCGCATCAACCCAGACGCCGGCCGCGACCACTGGCCGCAAGTCGGCGGCGGAGTCCTCGCTGGTGGCGGCATCCGCGCGGGCCAGGTGATCGGAGCGACCGATCGACACGGAGCCGAAATCGCCGAACGCCCAATTCACTTCGCCGAAGTCATCGCGACGCTGTATCAGCATCTCGGCATCGACCTCGAAACGAAGCTCAACGATCTGGCCGGTCGACCGCAGTACGTTGTCGATGGCAAGAAGCCGCTGCCGGAATTGGCGTGAGCCGCTGTCACTCCGCGACGCGGCGGATTTTCAGTTGCTCGCGAATGGCTTTGCCTTGTTCCCACAGTCGGCGGATTTCGTCGGCGTCGTTGCGGATCAATGCCTCGCGGAGCGATGCGACTTGGGTCGAGAATTCGTCCAGGCTGTCCAGCACGGCGGCGCGGTTGTCGAGCAGGATCGGCACCCAGACGTTGGGATCGCCCGCCGCGATGCGCGTCGCGTCTGCGAATCCAGTCGCTGCCAGCGAGCGATTTTCATCCGCCAGCGTCCGAGCCAACGCGGACGCGACGACGTGCGGCACATGGCTGGTCTGAGCCAACGCGCGGTCGTGAGCTTCCGGCGACATCTCGACGACCGACATTCCGATCGCTTGCCAGAAGGCGGTCAGTCGAGCGATCTCGTCGCGACGAGAAGTCTCCGTCGGAGTGACAACACAGACTCGGCCATCGAACAAGTCGGCGCGAGAGTGTTCCCAGCCTTGCTTCTCGGACCCGGCCAGCGGGTGCGAGCCGATAAACGCAGTGTCGTTCGGTAAGCCAGCCGACAGCTCGCGACAGAGATGGGCTTTCGTGCTGCCGACGTCGGTGATGAGCGTTCCGGGCCGACAGACTGAGGCGGCTTCGCGGACTCCGGCCACGATCAAATTCACCGGGGTCGCGAAGATCAGCAGATCGGCCTGTGCGGCGGCAGCGACCAAATCCGTGCTGATGTCACCGAGCACTCTCGCGTCGCGAGCTTGCTCGAGCCGGGGAGCGGTTCGTCCGACACCGATCACTCGGCGAACGATCCCGCGCTGACGAGCCGCCAACGCGACGGAACCTCCGAGCAATCCGACTCCAACCACCACCAGAGTGTCGAACCGACAACGACTCGTACCGTGGATCGGAGCAGCGGCTGTCGAATTGGTGGGTGGTTGGCTCATGGCCGGCGGATTCTATTTGCCATGCCGCCGGGTTTCGATGGAGGCCGAGTTGACCACTATTTGCGACGCAGCGTCGCGGGTTGGACAAAGGCCGGATTCACTTTCGTCCCGGTGCTCTTGGGGCGAGGAGAATTCGCGGTTTCGACCGGCGCAAACGGACTGGGGGACATCTTGAAATCGTCGTCGTGGTCGGTTTTGGAGGACTCGTGGCCGCGACGCAGCTCGGGATGGCTGAGGTGCGAGCCACGCGGGAGTCGTGATTCACGAGGAGCACTTGCCGTTTTCTCGGCGGATGCAACCTCGACGGACTTCTCGAATTTGGACGCGTTGGAAACGTGCCCGACGGTTCCGTCTCGGCGTCGCGCTTCGGGAGCCGTGACGGACTCGCTGCGAGGAACAGCCGAATGGCCGGAGCTAGTGGCGGAAGCGAGTTCCACTTCGTCGGACTTCTTGCGAGGTGATGATTTCGGCTCCGGATTCTGCGAGCGGATGATCGACGGTGACTTCGCATCGGCCAGCAATTCGCCGGTTGGACGTCGCAGCGACGGACTGCCGGCAATGACCCACTGGCTCCATTTGGATTCGAGGGCTTCAACGCTCTCCTCTTCGTAGTGCTTGCGAAGTGACGCGTCCCAGCCGGACTCGTGCGCATCTTGCATGAAGGCCAGGAAGCGGCTCTTGCCTCCCTTTTGGACCAGGAAGTCGGCGAGCAAGTAGCCCTCGGCGTACAGCGTCAGGACGTGCTGCATGTTCTTGGGGTACTCGGTGATGCTCAGCAGTTCTCGAAGCGGAATGCGGCGTTTGGAGGGCATGACTTCTTCGGCGAGCTTCTGTTGCCGACGGCGTTCAGAATCCTCTTCGGCAATCGTCGCGGCGCCTTCGTCGGCCCAGCGCGGCAGCGGGCGACGGAAATGACAGGCGAAGATCGTGTGGCTGACTTCGTGCGGGATGACGGAATCGAGAATCCGCTCCAGCGAGCCTTGGACGGTCATGTCCCAGCCGAAGACTTCGCCGCCGCCGAAGGAGAATGTCGTCGCCCCACCGGCTCCAATTTGGCCGACTCGGACACGGACCTGGCAGGGCTTGGACCAGTTGGGCAGCGTGTATCCGAGCCATTGATTCGCCAATTCTTCGCGACAGCGCTCGGCGGTCAGCGCGACCTTTTCGGCGATCGCGGCGGTCGGAGCTTCGACCTCAAAGTTCGGCGTCACATGCTTCGCACCAAGTCCACAAAACAAAAACAGAACACACATCCCCCGCCACAGCACCGCATCCTTGCAGACCATTCCGAGTGTTTCCTCATCCTTGAGTATCCCCCTCAAGTGGAGGCTGGCGGCTCAGAGCAAACAGCGGTCCAGCGGTCGCCAGAATTGTCCGCCTCGCGAATCGCTGAGTCTGTCGAGGTGCCACTCGGCTCGAACGGGGCTCGCATTGAAAAACTTGCACGATCCGAGTGATCGAATTGCAACATTTTCCGTCCTCCATTTTTTCCAGCCGGAGTTCAAAAGCAGGCTGGCGAAAAATCGAAGGCCACACGGAGGACTCGGTTGAATCTCGTTGGGAGTGCTTCCGGAGACTCGTCTTGAAGCATGTTCGCCAACCGACCTAGTATCCGGCGTTGCTGCTCCATTGGGGAAACTGTTGCCAGGAATCAGGGATGATTCGGCGGCTGGGTCGATTTTTGAAGCCGTTGTTGCTCGCGGTGCTGACGCTCGCGGTGTTGCCCTGCGTCGTTGAGTTTTGGCTGCGCTGGCAAGAGTTCCGCATCGGCCGACCGATTCTGTCTGGTGATCGGAAAGACGAACTCGTCGCGCCGTCATGGTTGACGCATCATCAACTCAAGCCGTCGCGGGGGATCGCGATCAAGAATCCCGATACCGGCGAAGTCTTCGAGACTCAGACCAACAGCTTCGGACTGCGCGGATTAGAACCAGCACTCCCGAAACCGCTCGATACGATTCGCGTCGTGGTGCTGGGTGACGAAACGGTGCTCGGATTGGAAGTTGCCGACGAAGAGACCTTCGCGGTTCGGCTGCAAGAACAACTCACCGCTGCGTGGCATCGACCGGTCGAAGTCATCAATGCGGCAGTGCCCGGCGATTGTCCGTTGATCGCCGCTCTGCGATTGCGGCATGAACTGGCGGCGCTGCACCCCGACTTGGTGATCTGCCACTTCGACATGTCGGACGTGGCCGACGACTACTCGCTACGGCGATTGACGGTGCTCGGCCGCGGCGACGAACCGTTGGCATGTCCGCATCCACTGCTCGAAAAGTCGGCGCGCGGAGTCGGTGAGAAGGTCGGCGATCACTTTCTGTCGGCACGATTCGCTCAACGAAAACTGGCTGACTTCTGGAGAACGAAACGCCCGGAGGAATTCACCGAGGACATCGACAGTCCACTTGGCAAGTACGCCTGGGTGATGGACGATCCTCCGGACTGGTCGCAGTACATTCAACAAGCGTTCTCTGGTCTGGCCGACGTCCACAAGGCTGCTTCGCTTTCAGGCAGTCGCCTGTTGATCACGACGTCGCCGGCCCCGTGGCAGATTTCCGCGCGAGCCAGTTCCGGTCGCGGGGTGCGCGATGCGTGCGGCATTCCCGACGACACCGTTTATCAAAGCGAATTACCGTTTCGCTTGCTGGCCGAGTTCGTCAAGCAGCGTGGGTTGGTCATCTGCGATTCGTCAGCCGCATTCCGCGAGTCCGCCAATCTCGACCAGTTGTTCCTGAACAACGCACCCCGGCTCTCGGCCGCTGGTCACGAGTTGTATGCCACAACGGTGGCTCGTTTCCTTGCGGAAAACAGCCACGCATTGCCTCTGCCCACCGCCAACGGCAACGATCCGCACGCGATCGAACGGCGTTGACAGGCAGCGCGGATCGCGACAACGTAGCCATCATGTCTGACCTCCATCACTACGCTTTGACGACCGCTCAGAAGGCCCGCACCGCGTCGCGTGCACTCGTCAGTGTCACCAGCGAACAGAAGAACGCCTGGCTGAACTGCTCGGCCGAGTTGTTGCGTGCTCGCTCGGCGGAATTGATCGCGGCGAATCAGCAAGACCTCGACAAGGCTCCGGAGTTCGGACTCTCGGACGCCGCGATCGATCGGCTGCGATTGAACGAGTCTCGGATCGGCGCGATTGCCGACGCGCTGCGGGATGTCGTCGCGCTGCCCGACCCCGTCGGCGAACTGATCGACAGCACGAAGCGACCAAACGGCCTGCTGGTCACTCGTGTTCGCGTGCCGTTGGGGGTCGTCTTTTTCATTTACGAATCTCGACCGAACGTCACGGTCGATGCGGCGGCACTGTGCGTGAAGAGCGGCAATGCCGTCATCCTCCGCGGCGGCAAGGAAGCGTTTCACAGCAACACCGCGCTGCATCGCGTGCTGTCCGACGCCTTGCGAGACACTGGCTTGCCGACCGATTCTGTGCAGCTTGTCTCGACGACGAATCGCGAGGCCGTCGGCCACTTCCTCAAGCTGCGCGAGTTGATCGACCTGACGATCCCACGCGGCGGAAAGTCACTGATCGAGCGTGTCGCGGCCGAGGCCACGATGCCGGTGATGAAGCACTTCGATGGCGTCTGCCACGTCTTCGTCGATCGCACCGCCGATCTCGCGATGGCCGAAAATATCCTCGTGAACAGCAAGTGCCAGCGCCCCGGTGTCTGCAACGCAGCGGAGACGCTGCTCGTCCATGCGGATGTCGCCAAGACGTTCCTGCCGCGAGCGGCCGAGGCTCTCGGTCAGTGCGGCGTCGAGCTGCGTTGTTGCGACCGCTCGCTGCCATTCGTGAAACAAGGGGTGTCGGCTAGCGAGCAGGATTTTCGCACGGAGTACCTTGATCTGAAGTTGTCGGTGAAGACGGTCGATTCGCTCGACGACGCGATCCGGCACATCAACGACTACGGCTCGCATCACACCGACGCGATCGTGACACAAGACTCGTCCGCAGCGGAAAAGTTCTGCCGCGAAGTCGATTCCGCCGCGACGCATGTGAATTGCAGCACGCGGTTCAACGACGGTGGCGAGTACGGCCTCGGAGCCGAAATTGGCATCAGCACCGACAAGTTTCATGCGCGCGGCCCGTGCGGGTTGCGCGAATTGACCAGCTACAAATGGGTCGTCCACGGACAAGGACAAATTCGAGGATGAAATCCGAAACCCGAAATCCGAAACCCGAAGTTCAACATCTTCACACCGCTTTGACTCCGTCTGAGCTTGCCGCACTGCTCGGCCCTTGCGCCACGCAGGTTGTCGAGCCGACACCTGTCATCTGCGAGGCGTCAACGTCTCGTTGGACTTTGTTCGCCGAAGATTTTGCACGCCGCTTGACGGCTCGGTTGCGGCCGCTGATTCGAGCCGCTGTTCGAGTGACATTCAGCGGCAGTCGTACCCTCACCGCCGAGACTCTGACGACGTCGCAGGAGGATCGAGACATTGTGAGCCTCTGGCAATCAATCCACTCGATCGAACCGCTGGCGGTGGTGCTGTCGGTCCCGTTGGTGGCGACATTTATCGAGCGACTGCTGGGTGGCCGCTCGGCTCCCAACGGCGACGATGCAGACCTGCATCGCCCGCTGACCGAGGTCGATCAGCGGTTCGCCTCACGTCTGAGCAACGCCGTCCGCTCGTCGGTGAGCGAACAAGTCGAGTTGACGGAATTGTCGGTTCACGCGGACTCGCTGGCCGAGGCGTGGTTACCGGACTGCTCATTGGTGCGACTGTCGTTTGATTTGCGATTCGTGCAAGGGGGCGGGGTACTCGATCTCATGGTGCCGATCGAGATTGCCGAATTGCTCGCGGACCAACCGGAGGTCGTGATTTCGCCAATGGCGCCGCACAACCAGATGACTGCGGGATGTCCGAGTCGTTCGTCCCGGCAATCCGTGGTTGTGGCCCAACTCAGCCAGACATCGCTTTCGAGAAGTGATCTGCGAGCGCTCGCCGTTGGGGATGTCCTGCTGATTCCGACCAATTTGGATCAATCCGTCCGCGTGTTGGTCGACGGTCATCCCGCATTTGACGGAATTGCCGGATCGATTGACGGCCACAAAGCGATCCGGCTGACTCACACGGGTTCGGCGAGAGCCTCGTGAACACTGCGAATGTCGCTCGATCCGCGAGAGTTCCCGAAGAATCCGGGGCTTCTTGACGGACCTGCTGACCGCAACTACAAGTTTCCCGCACTTCAGCCCGAGTTGGCGAATGGTTCGTCAGTTCGGTTGATCGACTCAATTGCCGAGGAACGCAGCAATCGACAACAAGTCCCAGAGGCTCAATGAGCAGATTCGGATCACGCCCATCCGTGTCGTAGACCAAAATGGCCACATGCATGGCGTCATTCCCACCCTAGATGCGCTGACGTTGGCTCGCGAGGCGGGCATGGATTTGGTCGAAGTCAGCCCCAACGAGCGGCCTCCCGTGTGCCGCATTATGGACTTCGGCAAGTTCAAGTACGAGCAGAAAAAGAAGCACGCCAACAACACCAAGACGCACCAGACGCAGCTCAAAGAAATCCGGCTCAGGCCCAAGACCGGTGAACACGACATCGAGTTCAAAATCAAGCAGGCACGCACGTTTCTGGAACACAAAGACAAGGTCAAGGTCAACGTCCAATTCAAGGGTCGAGAGAACGCTCACCACGAAAAGGGCCGCGAAGTGCTGGACCGATTCGTCTCCGGACTGGAAGAGATCGCCAAGGTCGAACAATTCGCCAAAATGGACGGTGCCAAGAACATGTCCGTTGTTCTGGCTCCCAAATAACGTGGCGAAAGTGCCTGGCGGCAGCCGAAGACGCCTCCACGACGAAATCCAAGACGGGATCAGTGGAAACGAACGGGGACGGTCTCTATAGTGCCCCGCTCTTTCGACCGCCCTGCGGCTTCGAAAGCCGATTTGTTTGTTGAAATTTGCGGTTCTCGCGACCATCGAGTTCATTATGCCGAAGCAAAAAACCCACAAGGGAATCAAGAAGCGTTTCACGGTGACGGCGAAAGGCAAAGCCAAGCACCGCAACGCGAATCGCGGCCACTTGCTCAGCGGAAAGTCGGGCAAGAGCAAGCGTCAAAACCGCCAGGACGGCGTGCTGGACAACTACCAAGCCGACCGCATTATCGAGGCGTTAAGGCCGATTCTGTAAATGATTTCCATTTGAAATTTTCGATTTCAAATCGCTGATTGCCATCTGAAAGTTCGCCATGCGTATCAAGTCAGGTTCGATTCGTCACCGCAAGAAGAAACGCATCTTCAAGGAAGCCGAAGGCCGAGTTGGTGGCCGTCGCCGTCTCTGGCGCACGGTGATCGACGGGATTATCAAAGGCCGCGTCTACGCCTACAAAGGCCGCAAGCTCAAGAAGCGAGACATTCGTGCCCTGTGGATCACTCGTTTGAACGCGGCCTGCATGATGCGCGGCCTGTCGTACTCACGATTCATTCACGGTTTGAAGCTCGCGAATGTGGAATTGAACCGTCGCACGCTCAGCGAGCTGGCGATTCGCGAACCGCAAATTTTTGATGAGATCATCGCCCTGGTGAAGGGAGCGCTCGCTGCGGCGGCCTGATCCTCGGCCGATCTCGGATCGAGAACACTCAAGGGCGAAACCAGCGCTGAGCCGAATTGCTCAACGCCAGTTTCGCCCTTAATCGTTGGATGTCCCATGGACCTGCTGCAACAGTACGAAGACTTCGCAAACGTCGCGCTGACCTCGCTCGCAGCGGCGCAAGATGCCACTGCCGTCGAAGCTGCTCGCGTCGAATTTCTCGGTAAGAAAAGCGGCCGGATCAAGGCCTTGCAGGATCTGCTGGGCAAAGCGACTCCAGAACAGCGACCAGTGCTCGGAGCCAAGTTCAACGATGTCCGGCAGCGAGTCACCGCCGCACTGGAAGCTCGGCAGCAGGAACTCGCGAAGCCGAAAGCGTCACTGACCGCGATCGACATTTCGTTGCCTGGCGAGCCAATGCGTTTGGGCCGTCGGCATCCGCTCACGCAAACGATGGACGAGTTCCGTGACATCATCGGACGCATGGGATTCACGGTCGTCTACGGTCCAGAACTCGAAGACGAATGGCACAACTTCGAGGCACTGAACATTCCGCTGGATCACCCCGCGCGCGATCCGCTGGAGAATTTTTATCTCGCCGCTGCGAAGACGGCTGCTGGCGGACCGGTATTGCTCCGCAGCCAAACCTCGACCGTTCAAATCCGAGTGATGGAGAAAACGAAGCCACCGATTCGCATCGTCTCGCTCGGCCGCGTTTATCGGCCGGACACGATCGACGCGACGCACTGCTGCATGTTCCATCAAATGGAAGGGCTGATGGTCGGCGAAGACGTCACGATGGCACAACTCAAGACGACACTACGACTCTTCGCGACGACGTACCTTGGCCGAGGCGTGACGATCCGCTTCCGACCGAGCTTTTTCCCGTTCACCGAACCGTCCGTCGAAGTCGACATGAGCTGGGGCCAAGGTTGGATGGAAATCGGCGGCGCGGGGATGGTCGATCCGAACGTGCTCCGCGCGGTCGGCTTCGATCCCGAAAAAGTCAGCGGCTTCGCGTTTGGCTTCGGCATCGAACGCTTCTGCATGAGGCGGCACAACATTACCGACATCCGCCGCTTCTACGAGAACGACGTGCGGTTCCTCAGCCAGTTTTGAGTTTGCGGAGCACTGATGGCCAATCCCATTCAGGTGAAGTCGCTTGATCATGTCACGCTTGTCGTGAAAGACCTCGAACTCTCGCGGCGTTTTTATGTCGACGGACTGGGAATGCGCGAGGTGCCTCGGCCAGCCTTCTCGTTTCCGGGTTCGTGGTTTCAAGCGGGACCGACGCTGATTCATCTGATCGGGGAACATCCCGGTGGTTCGCCAGCCGGCAATCCGCTCGCCGAAGAATTTCGCACGACGCGATCGAACCACTTCGCGTTCTTGGTCGATGACGTTGAGGCGGCCTACGCTCGAGCTCAAGAACTTGGAATGAAAATAGTTTCTTCGCCAAAGGCTCGTCCGGATGGATTCGTGCAAGTCTTTCTAAACGACCCAGATGGGTTCGTTGTGGAACTCTGCTCGCCAGCGAAATGACTCGGTTGCCAGCGAGGCGACTCACTCCGATAATCCGTCCCGTGTCAATCACGGGGAACAGCGTCACGCGTCACGCGACGCACGGCCATGTCGGCCGAGTTCCCGGCGACGCTTTCTTGTGGAAATCTCGCCGCCGCAGATTTGCCGAGCGCTCCTGGGCTGCGGACGGTTTGCTTTGACCGCTGATTTTGGAGTTTGAAATGCCTTTGGTTCCGATGCGATTGGTGCTGGATCATGCCGCCGAAAACAACTACGGCGTGGCCGCGTTGAACGTCAACAACATGGAGCAAATCCAAGCGATCATGGAAGCGGCTCGCGAGACTGACTCGCCTGTGATCGTGCAGGCTTCGCGCGGAGCGCGGTCGTACTCGCAGGACAATTACCTGCGTCATTTGATGCTCGCTGCCTCAGAGCTTTATCCCGACATTCCGATCGTGATGCACCAGGACCACGGCAACGAACCGGCGACCTGCTACAGCGCGATCCGCAATGGATTCACATCCGTGATGATGGACGGCTCCCTGATGCCGGATGCAAAGACTCCCGCGTCCTACGACTACAACGCGAAGGTGACGAAGGAAGTGTGCCTCGTGGCTCACGCGTTGAATGTTTCGGTCGAAGGAGAAGTTGGCTGTCTCGGCACCGTTGGCCAAGGGGCGAAGGAACCATCCAAGCCAGTCGCTGCCGTCACGCACGACGCAGACTTGGAACAAGAACCAGAACCAGAGATGGCTCACCTGACTGACCCGGAGGAAGCTGAACGATTCGTGGCCGAGACCGGCGTCGATGCGCTGGCCGTCGCGATCGGCACCAGCCACGGAGCGTTCAAGTTCAACAAGAAGCCGGACGGTGCCGTGCTGAAGATGGACTTGATCGAAGAGATTCATCGCCGCTTGCCGAACACGCACATCGTGATGCACGGCAGTTCGTCGGTGCCGCAGGAGTTGACTGACCTGCTCCGCAAATACGGCGGCGACATGAAGCAGTCCTGGGGTGTTCCCGTCGAAGAAATTCAGAGAGGCATCAAGCACGGTGTGCGAAAGATCAACGTCGACACCGACAATCGCATCGCGATGGCCGCCGCCGTCCGCCAAGTGATGATGACCACGCCCGACAAGTTCGACCCGCGTGACTTCATGAAGCCGGCTCGCGAGGCGATGAAGAAAGTCTGCATCGCCCGCATGATCGCCTTCGGCCAAGCCGGCAACGCCAGCAAGATGCGCGCGGCAGGATTGGTGAAGTAGATCGTCGAGACCGTGTTGACGAACAGAAACGCCCGGCAATTTTGAGCCGGGCGTTTTTTTGTGACCTCCAATGAGCCTTTGGCAGACGCTTGCTCGGCGAGAACCGACTGTCGATGCACAAGCCCGATCATGAACTGCACTTCGAAAACGATCGGGTTGGTGCTGTTGATCGCAACCGGCATCCTACTGACAACCATCGGAGCCGACGCGACACCGCCAGGCAATTCGAGCGAAGTCTCAATCCGAATACCAAATTAGGAATTGAACATTTCTCGAAAGCGCATCCGCCACGATCTGACCATCGCTGATTTCGTGCAAAGCGGTGATCCAACCCAGCAGGCACTTCTCGAACTCGACGGGTTTGATCGCCGCGAAGATTGCGTTGAACCGATCGTGAGACGGGATGCCGGCACGCAGATCCAGAAACTTCGCCAGACACTCTTTCTTGGTGCGTCCCCAGGCGGCGATGGCCACGAAGTTATCCGCTCCGCAGACTACCGCACACAACGCAATCGTCACCACGTTGATCAGCGGGTCGATCACCGTTCGCCGTCGGGGTCCGTCAACTCCGAGAAATGATTCCGAATCGCGACACTCGCACGGTTGGGCACAATGCTCAGCCTGAAACGCGAACGCCATTTGATCGCCCAACGTCGCGCAATCGCCTTGGAGGAGAGTGACTTCTGCGATGGTCAGTTTGACATCGTCGGTGCGCCGGCCGTCGACGAAGGTTTGTAACATCGCTTGTTCCGCATTTGTGATTGGTTTCTCGCTCTCACTCTTGGCCGCAAACTCTCATTGCGCCCCGTCCAAAACTTGAAAGCTCTCTCTCCGCCCTCACCGCATCGTGCGGTGGGGGTTTTTTGTTGCGCTCGCACTTGTTGAAATGCCGCTTCCGACCTCAATTACTGGGAGCGTTTCCATGCGAATGCCGTCCGCGATTTCGATCTTTGTCGTTTGGCTGTTGATCTTCGTTGCGGCGGTACCGTTGCTGGCTCGTGCCGACGAACCACCTGCTCGTCCGGTCAAGCTGATCTTCGACACTGACATGGGGAACGACATCGACGATGCTCTGGCGCTCGGCGTCATTCACGCACTGCAAAGCCGAGGTGAATGCGAACTGCTCGCGGTCACGCTCAGCAAGGACAACGATCTCGCCGCGCCATTTGTCGATCTCGTCAACACGTTTTACGGTCGCGGCCAGATTCCGCTCGGAGTCGTTCGGAAAGGCAAGACGCCCGAAGACAGCCGTTACCTGACCGACACGGTCAAAGCTTCCGACAACGGCCAGCCGCGATACCCGCGCAAATTGCAAACCGGCAAGGATGCCCCGGAAGCGGTCGGGTTGCTCAGGCAGACGCTCGTTGCTCAACCGGATCGGTCGGTGTCGCTGGTGGTCGTTGGATTCTCGACGAACATCCTGCGTTTGTTGGATTCGCCAGCCGACCAGCATTCGCCGCTGACCGGCAAAGAGTTGGTGACTCGAAAGGTGCGGCTACTTTCGATGATGGCGGGCATGTTCAGCGAGAAGAATCAAGTGAAGGAGTACAACGTCTTCATCGACTCACCGGCCGCGCAGAGAGTCTTCGTCGAGTGGCCGACGCCGCTTGTCGCCAGCGGTTTCGAGATTGGATTGGCGATCAAATTTCCGGCATCGAGCATCGAACGGGACTTCGGCTACGTGAAGCATCATCCGCTGAAACAGGCTTACGAGCTGTACCAGAAAATGCCGTATGACCGTGAAACTTGGGATTTGACCTCGGTGCTGTTCGCCGTCCGGCCCAATCACGGGTACTTCGGTCTGTCGTCGGCTGGCCGAATCCGCGTCGACGCGCAAGACGTGACGCAGTTCGATGCCGCAGACGGAGGCCAACAGCAGTATTTGACCGTCACCGCCGAACAGATTGCGCGAGTCCGCGAAGCACTCATCCAACTGGCGAGCCAGCCACCCGCAAATCGCTGACCCCCGACTTGCCTCTGCGAAATCTGCGTTCCCAACAAACAGTCGAAACGCAGATTGTCGCGGAGAAGGGCGGTCACAATTTGGCCTCAGATGTCGAAAGCCTAGCCAATCGAAATGGACGCCTGCCGCGCGTCCGGCAGCTATACTCGGTTCCCGTTTTGCCGCGTCAGAGACTTTGGGAGAACAGCATGCTTGTGACCACTGACCGAGTTTTTGCACGTCGCGAATTCTTGAGCACACTGGCGGCCGCCTCAGGCTTGACGCTTGCGGCCGACTGTTGCTCATTCGCAGAAGAACCTGCCAACGTCGGCAAGAAGTCGAAGGAGCCAGTGCCACTCAACAAGCAGGGGACGGTGCTGCTCGATGTGGACGGCAAGCGGTTGCTGCTGAAATCGAAGGTCTGTCTGCGCGAGGGCGTTCTCGAAATGTTCTGCTGCCTGAAGCAGACCAAGGAACACGAGTCGATTCTGTCGATCGATTCCGAGGCGTATGTGATTCACACCGGTCTGCTCGCGCTGGGGGCAAAGACTGGGTCGCCGGTGAAATTTCAGCCGGAGCACACGCCGCCGAAGGGGACTCGAATTCGCATCTTTTGTCAGTGGACCGACAAGGACGGCAAGAAGCACCGCGAGCCGGCGGAGAAATGGATCCGCAATTCGTCGAGGCGGTTTCTCGTCGAGCAGTTCGACGACAAGCCGGCCGGCCTCGATTTGAAAGAAGGCTCCGAACTGAAGTGGGACGAAAAGAACAAAGAGCTGTACTGGTACGGCCACATGTCCGAAAAGCAACGGGACTCGTTCCTGGCGATGTCGAAGGACGCCAAGTACCGCAAGGCGATTCAGAAGTTTTTCGTCCGCACGCAGCCGCACGAACTCGAAGATCCGTGGGTCTTCGCCGGCAGCGGCTTTTTCGTCGATGAGGCCAACGGCACGAAGTCGTATCTGGCCGAAGGGGGCGACCTGATCTGCGTCGCGAACTTTGCCTCCGCGACGCTGGATCTCGCCGCGAAGAGCAGCGCCACCGGCGAAGGCAACTTGATGTGGGAAGCTTGGAGCGATCGGATTCCGCCCGTCGGCACCGAGGTTCTGCTGGAGCTGGTGCCGGAGTTTGGCGAGAAGCCGGCGGACAAGTCGGCGAAGCCGGCGGAGAAATCGGACAAGCCGAAGTAGGTGCCGGCCCCGAAACTTTCGAAGTCTTCGAGACTTCGAAAGTTTGTTGCCACGTTCGTCAGGACGTGATCGATGGCGGGTGCGTCCACGTTTTGGTGAACGTGGCTACGGTTTGGAAACCGCGTCTTGTCGGCTCCTGAGAAGCTCTCGCGATTGCAGCGGTCCCGTAAATGGCGGCGACCCATCGTGGGATGCCAAATCTTCTCAACATCCGCGGCAGGCTCGCCGCGACGGATCGTCGGACGGCGGCAATTCTCGTCACTGCGACGGCAGCGCCGCGCCGATCTGTTGCGTAGCTGCACCCCGTGCGGACGGACTCTGCGGGTTTTGGATTCCTCACGTCTCTCTCGTTGACCGCGGACTTCCGTCGCATCGACGACCTCAGTGGATTGAGGCCGTCGCTCGGCAATTCCGTTCGGAACGCGCAAGGCCGCTCGTCGCATGAAATTCCTGTCTTGGTTTCTGGGACAGTCTCACTGGCTGACCAAACCCGCTCGCAAGTTTCCGCACGTTGCACGCCGGATGCGGCACTCGCCCCACCGCCACAACGTGCTGGGTTCGTTCGTGGTCTTCTTCACGCTCGGATACTTGTACGTCCACGCTCAACCGACGACGGCCGGGACCGACCCGCTCTCGGTGAATGGCGGCGAAGCCCTCGCGGACGTCGAGAAGGAATTCAACGGCCCCGCCTCCGACGGGAAATCGGCAACCTCCGTCGTCAACAACGACACGCCGACGCTGACCGGCAAAGAGGCTCTGCAGGAATGCGTTCGCATTTTGGGTGAAGCCGAAGCCAAGCTCGAAAAGATTCCGGCCTACACCGCGACATTGGTGAAACAAGAACGGATTGGAGATGCGTTGACCGAACTCCAGGTCATTCAACTGCGGCTCGCGCATCAGCCGAAGCGGATTTCGATGAAATGGGAAGGGGGCAAGGACGCCGGCCAGCGAGTCATCTACGCCGAAGGTGAGAACGAAGGAGACATGCTCGTCCGCAAGCTTTCGGGGATCGAGGCTCGATTGGGCGTGATCTCGCTGAACCCCACCGGAGCGATGGCAATGAAACACTCCCGCTATCCCGTGACGAACGCGGGACTCCTCGAAATGACCCGCATCACTCGCAAGTATCGCCAGGCGGACCTGAAGCTCGAATCAGGAGTCTCCGCCAAACTGCTGGACCATCAGAAGCTCAACGGTCGCGATTGCCAGTGCTTGGTGGTCGAGTACGCGAAGCCAGAGTTTGCTCCCGATGAAAAGAAGGAATACCGCAAGTCGCTGGTCTATTTTGACTCGCAGAGCAAGCTGCCGATCTGCGTCCGTTGCTACGGCTGGCCGGAAAAGATCGCCGATGCCGATCCGCAGAAGCTCGATCAGACGACGCTGTTGGAGCTCTACGCGTACAAAAACATCGACCTCGACGTGCAGGTTCAGAACGACGACTTTAGTCGCGCTCGGCTGCAATAACGCGGCTTCATCGAATTCCTTCTCCCTGTGGGAGAAGCTGGCCGAGAAGTGACGCGTGGTTCGCTTTCTTCTCGTGCTCGTGATTGTTTCAATGCCCCGCATCAATTCTGGCCGCGTCATGGACGGCCGCAAGAAAACTCGCGGAGCAGCGAAGTACGCCGCATGATGACGACGCCGGTCGAACAAGGATTGGTTGAGACTGACGGCCCCCAAGCAGGTGCGGGCTGCGAGTGGATCGTCGATGCGAGCGGTTGCTCCTTCGATCGCTTGCGATCCCTGGATTCTGTGCGAGCCGTCTGCGAGCGCGCGGTTCGCGAGTTGGAGTTGCAGGTCGTCGGGCAGCCGCTGTGGCGACAGTTTCCAGAGCCGGGCGGCGTGACCGGATTATATTTGCTCAGCGAGTCGCATCTCGCTTGCCACACTTGGCCAGAGCTGGGCTTGGCGACGTTCAATTTGTTTTCGTGCTGTCGTCGCGGCGATTGGCCGTGGGAAGATCGGTTGCGCGAGATGCTCGGAGCCGATTCGATTTCGGTGCGCATCGCGGAACGCGGCGTCGTGGCCGCAACAGCGGTCGAGTCTTGGGAAGGAGCGACCGCATGAAGAAGCGGATTGTTGCTTGTCCCGCGTGCGCCGCTCCGGTTGAGTTTAAGCTCGGCACGGCGTTGGTGACGGTCTGTGACTTCTGCCGTTCGATCGTCGCGCGAGGCGACAAAAATATCGAAGACCACGGCAAGGTCGCGGACTTGGTTGAAACGAACTCGCCGATCCATCGTGGCCTTTCGGGGAAGTATCAGAAGAAACGCTTTGAGGTTGTCGGTCGCGTGCAGTATCAGCATCCGGCCGGCGGCGTGTGGAACGAGTGGTATCTGCGATTCCCGCAGGACAAAGTCGGCTGGTTGGCGGAGGCGCAGGGGAAATTCTATTTGCTGTTCGAGCGCCGCTTCGCGGACGAAGCGGAGTTTCCCAGTTTCGACGAACTCGACGTGGGGCATCGCTTCCAATCGTCCGCTGAGGGCCAGCGATCGTCATCGCCCAAGGGTGGTGGTTTTGTCGTGGCTGAGAAGGGCGTTGCCACGGCGGCCACGGCGGACGGCGACATCCCGTGGGGATTTCGCCAGAACGCCGAGCATCGGTTCGCAGATCTGCATGGCGACGGTGATGAATTCGGAACACTCGAATACAGCGGCGATCGCCCGCGCGGATTCTTTGGACACGAAGTCTCGCTTGCCGCTCTGAATCTCGAATCG
>QWQF01000325.1 GCA_003669125.1 Planctomycetota bacterium | reverse complement strand
GTTCAACTGCGTGCAGCGGCCGACAACGACGATGCCGCTGCAATCGCTCAGCCAGTTGAACTCGGAATTCTCGCTCGCTCGCGCCGCCGACTTCGTACGTCGGCTAGAACGCGAAGCACCGCCCGATCCACGTCATCGCGCGCGGATGGCGTTTGAACTGGCGACCGGACATGCCCCTTCGAACGTCGAACTGCGCGCGTCGCTGTCGTTTCTCGAAGAGCAGGCTCGCGCGTATGAACCGGCCGAGAACGCCTCGCCTCGCGCCTGGACCGACCTCTGCCAGATGCTGCTGTCGTCGAATGGTTTTTTGTATGTGGAGTAGCAGAGGTTTTCGGCGATTGTCTTTTTGAAACGCCGAAGGCGTGGAAGATCCGCTGAGAACGCGGAGTGAGTTTCTCAGCGACGACTCTCAATTTTAAAAATTTCCCTAAGACTCCGTCCGCTCGCACGTCTCGCCCCTTGAACGCCTGGCAGACAGAGTGAAGCACGATGGACCAGTCCGTGACGGACAGCTCCGATGAGTGGATGCGGGAGGTGGTCGCTCGATAGGAGAGCGATCTCGTTCGGTATGCGCGGCACTTGGTCGGGGACGTCGAGCAGGCTCGGGATGTCGTTCAGGACACGTTCCTGAAACTCTGCCAGCAGGATCGCGAGCATCTCGACGGGCATTTGGCCGAGTGGCTGTTCACGGTCTGCCGCAACGGGGCGCTCGACGTGCGACGAAAGGAACAACGCATGACGACGATGACGCTCGAAGCGGTGGCCGATTCCGTGGGGAACGAACCACCGCCCGATCACGTGGCCGAACAACGAGACTCGACCGAGAAGATTTTGTCGCTGCTCGCGGAACTCTCTCCGAACCAGCAGGAAGTTCTGCGTCTGAGATTTCAACACGGGCTGAGCTACCGAGAGATCAGCTCCGTCATCGGCCTGACGGAAACGAACGTGGGGTTCCTGATTCACGTTGGAATCAAACGCCTTCGCGAGTTGATGACCTGAATTGTTCGTTGGCCATTCGCCATTGCTCGGCAAGTGCATCGTCCCGAATGGCCAATCACCAACGACCAATCACCAACGACCAATCACCAACGACCAATCACCAACGACCAATCGCCTTCGCCCTCCGTTCAAAAGGAGCTTGACATGTCCACCCCTCACGACGATCCGCGGCTGACCGCGTATGCGTTGAACGAACTGAACGCCACCGACCGTGCAGCGGTCGAGCAGCAAATCGGCAACTCGATTGAGACGCTGCTGGAGATCGAAGCCATCCGCCAAGTCGCTGGCCAACTGCGAGCGGCGCTGCGCGAAGAGACTCCCGCCGGCACGTCCATTCCCGCTCGAAACACAAACGACGGGTTCGAGATTCCGCGACTGACAGCACCTCTGACCGCCGATCACTCGCTGGCGCATCGTGCTGAGTCGTCTCCCCATCTGGCCTCTGTCGGTGACGATTTTTCGCCGCGTGGCAAGTTCTCCGGTAAGTTCGCGGTGACCGCGTCGTGCCTCGCTTTGGCGGGAGCGTTTGGGATCGTCGCGATCACCGACCACGGCGAACGACCGACGATCCACGAATTGGCGAGGGAATCTGGTCGTCTCGTTTGGTACGACCTGGCGATGACGGAACGCAGCGGGCCGATCACCGACGACGAAGCGACTCCGTTAAACTTGGAACGAAAATCCGCGCTGCAAGAACTCGGTGTCGATCCGACTTCGCCGCGAAACCTCAACCGCGATTTCTCTTCGAAAGCGGGCGAGGGCGTTGCTCCTTCGTCGCCGTCGTTCGGCGGCTTGGGAGGCTTTGATGTCTCGTCCGTTGGCAATGGCCCGGCGGTGCGCGGATCGGGCGGCGGTGCGGCGGGCGGCGGCGAGGGCTTTGGCGGCCGTGGTACTGGCTCACGGCCAGCGATGTTGGCCAGTGGAGGTGGCACGTTGAATGCGGCAGAGAAACTCGCTCGTCGGAAAACGAGGACGGTCACACCAGAATCAGGCCTGCCTTCAGGGTTCACGCCGCGTTTTGGCTTGGTGCCGACGTCAACAGCAAGCCAACCGAATCGGCCGGACAGGTTGGAATCGTTGCCGGGAGTTTTGGCCGGAGGACGAGGACTTCCCGTCGACGTTGCCTTTGACGACTCCAAAAAGCTGAGCAAGCACACGGAGGACCGGAGACTCGGCGAGCTTAAAGAGCAGTTGTCCGACTTGTCTCTCCGGGAACATTTGGAACAAGACGGCGCCGAAGCCTACGCGGCGATTCACGACAACCCGTTCGCCGCGCCGCTGCAAGAGCCGCTCTCGACGTTCTCGATCGACGTGGACACGGCGGCGTACTCGAACATGCGACGGTTTCTGACGCAGGGAAGTTTGCCGCCAGCGAATTCGGTGCGGATCGAGGAGTTGGTCAACTATTTCAACTACGACTACGCGCCGCCCGGAGCGGAAATCTCAAATCTCAAATCTCAAATTCCAAATCAAGACATCCCATTCGCCGTCCACATGGAGGTCGCCGGGTGTCCGTGGAACGCCGAGCATCGCCTGGTCCGAGTCGGCCTCAAGGGCAAGGAGATCGCGCTCGACAAGCGGCCGGTCAGCAACATCGTGTTTCTGATCGACGTATCCGGCTCGATGCAGGATCCGAACAAGTTGCCGCTGGTGAAGGCCGGACTGCGGCGGTTGATTGAGCAATTCACGGAGAACGACCGCGTCGGCATCGTGGTTTATGCCGGAGCGTCCGGGTTGGCGTTGGATTCGACGAACGCGACGCAAAAAAATGTCATCCTGTCGTCGATCCAAAACCTGCAAGCGGGCGGTTCGACGAACGGCGGCGAGGGGATTCAGCTCGCGTATGCGTTGGCTCGGAAGCACTTCATCGAGAAGGGGACCAATCGCGTGATCCTTTGCACCGACGGCGATTTCAACGTCGGCATCACCAATCAAGATGACCTCACGCGGCTGATCGAAGAGGAATCAACGTCGGGCGTGTTCCTCAGCGTGCTGGGCTTCGGCATGGGGAACTTGAAGGACTCGACGCTCGAAAAACTGGCCGACAAAGGGAACGGCAACTACGCCTACATCGACACGCTCCGCGAAGCCAACAAGGTGTTCGTCGAGCAGATGACCGGCACGCTGATCACGATCGCCAAGGACGTGAAAATCCAAATCGAGTTCAATCCGTTGCAAGTCGGCGCGTACCGGCTGATCGGCTACGAGAACCGCTTGCTGGCCGCTCAAGATTTTCACGACGACACGAAAGACGCTGGCGAAATCGGAGCCGGCCACACCGTCACCGCGCTGTACGAGATCATTCCGCCGAGCAAGTTGCCGGCTCCGACGCCGGCGATCCAAGAGAAGCTGAAGTATCAGCCTGCGAAGGAGTCGGGAGTCTTTTTCGCACCGCCGAAGTTGGATGCAGCGTCCGAAGCGGAATCGTCGCGGCGAGAAAAAGACTCCCGACCCCGTGACACCGCGAACGAACTGCTGACGATCAAGCTGCGCTACAAGCAACCCGACGCCGACAAGAGTTCGCTGATCGAGATGCCGCTGTCCGACGACGGCCGTGCGTTCGCGAAAGCCTCGACCGACTTCCGCTTCGCGGCGAGCGTCGCCAGCTTCGGCATGATCCTGCGTCACTCGCCGCATCGCGGCAACGCGACGCTCGACGCCGTGGCCGAGATCGCTCAGTCATCGCTGGTTGTGGACAAATCCGGCTATCGCTCGGAGTTTGTCGGCTTGGTCCGTTCGGCGAAGGCGTTGCAGAAGTAGGTCTGGCTTTCCAGCCTGCCCCGAATTGGCAAGACGGCGTCGATGTCCGTTCGAGTCCGCCTGGAAAGGCTGACCTACTTTGACTTCGCAGCCGGGTTCTCGTTCAGCGTTTCCTTCAGCGTCGTGATGAGCACGAATGACTTGCCGGCATCATCGGCAACGATGCGGCGGCCCAGCTTGTGCGGAAACGTGACTTGCCGCAGCAACAGGCCCCAGGTGGTCTTGCGGTTCGGCACGGTGACTTTGAGTTCGCTGAGGTCGATCTCTGCACGTTCGATCGCGTAATGGTCGATGAGCAGCGGAACTTCTGAGGCCTGCGACGCGGCAGTCAGCACGTCGGTCAGCGGCACATCCTCGAGCGCGACCGGGACCGTTTTGAACAGCGCGGGGACGAGCTGTCCCTGCGGCTTCTCCGGGTCCAGCGGCCAGCCGATCGGCCACGCATCTTGACCCGCTTCGCGCGGCGAAACGCTGAGTTCGATTTTGCCCTCTGGCGTGCGCAGCGGCTTGAAGCTGAGGCCAAACTCACCGAGCGTCGCGGCCAGCGCGGTGCCGACGCTCAAGCCACGAGCGTCTGTTCGCAGTTTCTTGTCGGCGTCCAAATTGCGAGCGGCTCGTTGCGCCTCGGGCGTCATGCGCAGCGGATGCTTCTCCGGCAACGGCAATTTGGCGAGTGCGGCTTCCAGCGACAGACCTTCGGTGTCGATCTCGACGGAAACGCTCAGCTCGCGCATCACGCCAACGAATTGCCGGTCGTCGAGTCCGAACAGCGGCTTACCCTGCGGTGCTCCTTGAGCGCCGTAAGTTTTGAGTTCGCGAATCCACTCGGCGAGCTTGTCCGCTTCGGCGAGCGTGAAGGCTCGGTCGTGACAGACGATCTTGCCGTTGCGATCGAGCACTGCGACGACAGTGACTCGCCGCAGTCGGCCGAGTTGTTTTTCCTTCACTTCAGCCTTGTCGCCAGCGATTGCTTGTCGCGTTTGAAATTGGATGTCGAGCTTCTGCAACCGCTGCCCCCACGCCTGCGCGTGTTCGGTCGCCGCAGTCGCTGTGGCGATGAGTTCGAGCGAGACCTCGGTCTCCCCAACCTTGACGAATCCGTCATCCGGCAACCGCGCGATCTTGATCGGCTTGCGTGGCGATTGCGCCGATAACGCCCCGCCGATCAGATTCCCAATCGAGACAGCCGAAGCAACCAACCAAGTCCGACGAGTGATTCGCATTGTGCAGTCCTCTCAAAATCAACCGTACCGCGACCGTGAGGGAGTGGTACGGCTCATTCTCAAAAATAGCCGACGGCACGTCGCCTCGCCCCCACGCGACGACGTGCCGTTCGGCATTAAGCCCCCCGGCCTCTTGGTTACGGGAACAAGGTATTGAGTGCGTCGAACGAGAAGGTT
>QWQF01000288.1 GCA_003669125.1 Planctomycetota bacterium | reverse complement strand
GCAAATCCTGAGTCTGACTTTGTTCGAGAAAACCCCGCTTTCTAAGGCTCTTTCGATCAAAACAGAACACGATTCGACAAGTGATTGCCATAGTCAGTTGATGCTCTTCGATTTATAGCCGGACAGTTGTGAAACGGGATCTGAACATTTCACCGGTGAATGCCTGCGGCGAGTTGCTTAGACACCAATGACGCAGAGTCGGTGGGATAATCATCATGCGTTCGAGCCGCCAGCGAGGGCGAACGCTTCACGAGACTCCACGCATCGGAGTGATTGGGAACGCTCGCCCTCGCTGGCGTTTCAGGTTAGTCTGAGAAGATCGTTCTTCTAGGAATCAAAATGCCGGACTGGCTGCAACAAACTTTTGGCAACGCCCCAACCGAGCCGTGGCGGACACTGGTCGCGCGACTGGTCGCCGCGCTGCTTCTGGGAATAGTCGTCGTCGGCATTCATCGAGCGACACGCGGCCGGACGTCGGACCACTCGACGACGTTTCCAGCCACGCTCGTGATGCTGTGCGTGCTGATCGCGATGGTGACGCAAGTGATCGGCGACAACTTCGCTCGCGCGTTCAGCCTCGCCGGAGTGCTGTCGATCGTCCGCTTCCGCACCATCGTGCGCGACGCCAAGGACACCGCGTTCGTGATCTTCGCGGTCGTCGTCGGCATGTCCGCCGGAGCCGGTCAGCCCACCGTGGCACTGATCGGCCTGGCGACGGTCGCCATCGCCGCCGCCATTTATCGTGACCATCCGCACGAAGCAGCGAAGGTGCTTCACAAGAAAACCTTGATCGTGAAATTGACGTGGACGCCGGAGTTGGAAACTCAGCTTCGCGACGCGCTGTCGAAGCATGTCTCGGAGGTGCATTCGCTCGGTGCCAGCACGATCCGACAAGGCTCCGCGATGGAATTGCATTACCGAGTCATCTTGCTGCCGACCGCTTCACTTCCACAGCTCATCGCCGACTTGAATCACCTCGAAGGGGTTCTCGCCGCCGAACTGCGTGCGGAACATTCCGAGAATTGATCCATCCTACTTCGTGCCGCTCGGCGTGTTACTTTCGTAGAGCTTCGCCAGTTCAACCAGCAGCGGCTCGATCAAACTGAGATACTCGTCTTCCGAAAGTTGCGGCTTTCTGACTCGCAAGTCCGCCAGTTCCTGTTCGAGCTGATCGCGTCGCTCGCGAGCCTCCGCCGGAAGCTGTTCCTCGCGAGCACTGCGAACGAGATGCCGCCGAGCGGCTCGCAGACCATCGACGGCCGCACCGCTCTTGGCCGACTTGACCGCTCGCACACCTTGGAACCAGTCGGCGGGAGTTCCCAGCTTGTCGCCGTTGTCGTCGAGCAACGCATGCTCGGTCATCAGCCGACCTTCGCCGGCGTAGAACTCTTGCACGCGCGACGACGCCAGCAGGAACGCTTCCAGCAACGACGTCTGTTCGTCCTTGTCGAGATCCGCCTGTGGATCGTTGATCGCCGCCGACAGAAAATCGCCGAACCGAGCGAAGTTGTATTCGTTCCCACTTCGCGTCGCCGTGACGACGACGCGGTTCGGCCCCGACAGCTCGTTGAGAAACGGCCCACTGCTGCTGGCACAATTGATGACCGCAATCGGCCGCCCGATCGGCTTGAGCCATTCGGACAACTCACCAGCGGCGACATCCGGCCCACGCAGATTGAACCGAGCGACCTTGCCATCGAACGTCCCGTGCCCGATCAGGATCAACCACAGCGGCCCGGTCTGCTCTCGGCGCGGATCTCCCGCCCCCACCGCTTCAGCCAAGCGTTTCTTCAATTGCTCGCGATCGGTCTCTGCACCGGCATCGGCCAATCCAATCTGCACGACCTCTGCGCGTCCAAGTTTGGCAGCGTCGCGCCACCGAGCCGCCCACATCGAAAACTGCTGGCCGTACTCTGCCGAGCCCTCCGCGCCGACGACGATCAGCACCGCCGATCGAGGCTCGTCGGCGAAGGTCCAATTGCCAAATCCCAATGTCCAAGGAATGACCAATGACCAAATCCCGATCGACGACAGGCAGCGCCGCGCCTTGGCCATTGGACCTTGGACATTCATTGGACATTGAAATTTGAACATTGGATTTTCCACAACCTACGGCATGCCGCGCCAACGACGCAGGCCCCATTCGCCGATCAAGCAGCCGACCGCCAGCAGGAACACCGACGACTGATGCCACAGCGGGTACGTCCACGTTTCGACGATCGGAATTTTGCGGTTCGGCAGACTGCCGACAAACTGATCGAGGTCATCAGCGTCGATCAACTCACCACCGGTGTCCTTCGCGAGTTGAGCCAACAGCGAACGATTGACGGCGAGCGTGCGGAATTCTTCCGTCTGCGGTTCGGCGGTCCAACCGATCTCGCGCTGGCCGACTTCACTGCCGTCCGCCGCGGTTACGGTGATCGTCGCTCGGTAAACGCCGGACGCACGCGGAGCGAATGTCGCTTCGTACTGACCGGGTGAACGATCGCTGCTCTCGGCCACAAGTTCGACTTTGCGATCGTCCGGCGTCTGCACGCGCAACGCGACGTGAGCGTTGTCGAGCGGTTCAAACTGAGCGTCGCGCGCCCGCACCAGCACTTGCACGGAGGGCAAAGCACCGGAAAACGTGCGGCGAGTTTCGACTTCGACTCGGCCCGGAACATCGGAGACTAGCCAACGCACCGTCTGCCGCCACGACTTTTCGAGATCACTCTGCGTGTGATCGGTCCGTTTGAGATTCCATCGCCACAGATCGCCGATCAACAGCGCCGCCGTGCGGCCTCGGCCGAAGGGCTGCACGACCAGCGCGGGACGTTCGGTTCCGTCGGGCGAAGTCACCTGCGCGAGCACCGACGCGCCCGGCTTGATCGCTCGCACGCTGTTGAGGCTTTTGAATTCCGGCATCGCCGCGAGCCGTTTCTGCTCGTCCTGCTCGTTGGCCCGTGTGCGGACCCACGGCTGCAACCAGCCCTCGCGAGTCAGCAGCAACCGATAGCCCGCGTCAATCGTGGCTGGGTCGGCTCGATCCAAATAGACCGGCAACATCTCGCCCACGGCCGCTCGCTGATAGCCCCCTTCGACGAACGACTCTTTGCCGCCGAGCATCAACAACCCGCCGCCGCGCCGGCTGACGAACTGCTGCAACAGCGACATCTGGTCCTGCGTGAAATACGCGGCTTCGATGTCATCCAAGATCACCGCGTGGTACCGAAACAGGTCATCCGAGTTCTTGGGAAATCCGCCGAGCAGTTCTTCTTTGTCCTCCGTACCGAGCCGCAACAGCACCGGCTGATCGTATTGCTCCGCCTGCTCGTCCTTGTTGCCGAAGCCGCGGAACAGCGGATTGGTCCGCTCACCCGATCGGCTGAGAAACGTGAACTTCGGCTCCTTCTTGGCAATCCGCACGAGGCCGACCAGTTTGACTTCGTCGTCTTCGTCGAGCGCTCGTCGCAGAAACTTGAACTCCCAATTTGGCCGGCCGCCGACGTACAGAACTCGGAACGGCCCGCCCCCACGATCGACGGTCACCAGTCGCCGATTGTTCGCCTGCGTCGCCTCTTTGGAGGTCGAGTCGCTCTCGCTCAGCTTTTCTTCGCCCGACAAAAACACCTGCACGGTGTAGAAGCTCAGCCCCGCCTTCTCCGGCCGCAGCAAGAATCGCTGCACCGATGGTTCGCCATCGACGATCTTCTCGACCTTGCGACGCTCAACTTCCTCGCCCGCTTCGTTGAGCAACCGCACGCCGACTTCTTTGTCGGCCACCGAGCGACCGTCGAGCGTCGCCGTGATCGTCACCGGTGCCGCTTCAAAATTCGTTTGACTCACCGCGACGTGCGAAACCGACAAATCAACAAGCCCGCGATCGGCTCCGATCGCCACCGAATACACGGGCGGAAGTTTTTTTGCATCGAGCGGCACGTCGGACAAATCGGTCCCGTTGCCATCGGTCAGCAACAGGATGCCGGCGACCGGTTGACCTCGAAAGCGCTCGACCAACGCCGCCAGCGATGTATTCATTGCCGATGCTTCGCCGTCGATCGTCAGCTCGGAAAACGATTTCACCGGCCGCAAATTCGTGTCGAACACATACCGCCGCACATCGAAATCTTGAGCCAGCCGAGTCAACCACGACGAGTCATCCGCCAGCCGCGTCTTCATCGTCTGACCGCGCGACGCCGCGCTGTCGCCGTCAGACAGTTTCAAACTGCGGCTGTTGTCCGCGACGACAAGAAACAAATTACTCCCCGGCCGCGGCCGAGTTCCCGTGAAGAGCGGTTCGACCAGACAGACCGCCAGCGAGACGACCGCGACCCCTTTCAGCAACGCCGCCAGCCCCCGTACCCAAGTCACCGACCCCGCACGGCGATACGACCAAACCAGCATCGCCAACGCGACCGCCGACAACACCACCGCACCGCCCAGCCAGTGACGCGCTCCGAGAGTCACTTCGGCGAGAATCATTTGCCGCTCCCTAATCGTTCGTAATAGCGGCGGGTCTTCTCGGAATACTTGGGCGGCACCGGATCACGATCGAGCGGCACCATCGCTTGCTTGGACGTGCGTCGCAGCAATTCGTCCGACACGCGGTTCGACAGCTCGACGAGCGGTTGAGCGACGTTAACTCGGACGAGATTCCAATTCGGTTCCTTCGAGTGCCGTTTCATCTCGGCCCGAATCGCGCGAGCTTCATCGCGAATGCGAGCGGCTTCGGCTCGCAGTTCGGGATCGTCCACCATCTCCTCGACGTCACGCAGACGGTCGGACCAATTCAGAAAATCCTCGCCGGAGATCGGCGCGAACTCACGATTCGCGCCCCCTTCAAATTGTCGCGCACCTCCGAGTTGATTGCCTTCCGCCAATCGCGGAGCACCTCGCTGACCGCGCTGCCCATCTTGCGGTTGGCCCGGCTGAGGTTGCCCGCCTTGCTTTGGCGTAGCCGCTTTTGTTTGTTGTCCAGGTTGCTGACCCGGCTGAGGTTGTCCCGGTTGTTGCCCTCGCTGAGGTTGATTGCCCGGCGCTTGTCCCGGCTGACGCTCGCCGGGCTGTTTTCCGTTGCCTGGTTGCTGACCGGGTTGAGATTCATTGGGTTGTCGTTCGTTGGGCGGTTGTCCGCCGCGCTGCTGACCCGGCTGTTGTCTCTCTTGCGGTTGTTGTTCTCCCGGCCG
>QWQF01000049.1 GCA_003669125.1 Planctomycetota bacterium | reverse complement strand
TGCTGAGAAGATCCTCGCCAAGATCGAAGCCATCTTGGAAGCGAAGCTGTCCTGCCGGTCGCTCGCTCCCGAAGTCGCAACATGGGTGGGCGAGATTCCCGACGTCCTGGCCAAGCGGTTGGTGGCCGTGGGGCTGATCGCTCCGCGCGTGAAGGAAAAAGAACTATCCACCGGAGTCGACGACTTCATCCGCCAGTACCTCACCGAGCGCGTTGACGTGAAGGCCAGCACGATCGAACAACTCCACCAAGTCCGCAAGAACTTGCTCAAGTTCGTTGGCGACAAGATGACGCTACAGGACTTCACTGCGGGACACGCAGACGCCTTTAAGGCATCGTTGACCAGCACAATGGCGGATAACTCTGTCCGCCGAAACCTTGGCCGCAGTCGCCAGTTCTTTGAAGCCGCTGTCAGAAAGCGGCTGATCGTCTCCAATCCGTTCGCTCATCTCAAGGGTCTAACGGTGAAAGGAAACGCCGAGAGATTTCAATTCGTGACGCTGGCGGAAACCCAAAGAGTCATCGACGCTGCGCCGGATGCTCAGTGGAGGTTGATTATCGCCTTGGCTCGATACGGTGGTCTGCGAACCCCTAGCGAAACGCTGCTCTTGAAATTGTCCGACATTGATTGGGAAAAGGCACGCATCCGAATCACAAGTCCCAAAACCGAGCACGTCGGTAAGGCTTCCCGTGAAATCCCACTTTTCCCGGAGTTGCTCCCGTACCTGCTAGACGCCGCTGAATTGGCGGCCGACAAGACGAGCCACGTCATCACGCGATACCGGGACGCCTCACAGAATCTGCGGACCACGATGTTGAAGATCATCCGCCGCGCAGGTCTGGAACCTTGGGAGCGTGTTTTTCAGAACCTCAGAGCATCCCGGCAAACAGAACTGGCTCAAACCTTCCCGGCTCACGTCGTTTGCTCGTGGATGGGAAACTCCGAGGCGGTCGCCGGGGAGCACTATCTCCACACCACGGACTCCGACTTCAACAAAGCGACTCACTTTCAGACTCACTCAGGAGCGGAAATGAGCGAAACATTCGGAACTGTGCGACCGGCTGTAACTCCTGAAACGCAAAAGCCCCGGCATTTCCGGGGCCTTCACTCTCTTTCCGATACCTGCACAAGAAGCCAGTTACCCGACCAGGATTCGAACCTGGACAAACAGAACCAAAATCTGTTGTGCTACCGTTACACTATCGGGTACCGCAAGCGGGGCGGGAGTCTAGTGGAGCGCGCTAGTGCGACTCAAGAGGATCGGCGAGGCGTCCGCAAACTCTCGTCACACGAACTGCGTGATGCCCGGCATCGCCGTCTTGGGAAGCTCGACCTGCGTTTTCCAACCGTCTGGGAACGCGGTGGGGATGAGCGACTCTTGCGAGTTGAGCATCATCTCCCAGGTGATCTGTTTGCCGGTGTAGGCGGCGGTGCGGCCCATGATGCCCATCAGCGTGCTCTTGGCCATGCGGTCGCCGTTGTTGAGCGGCTTGCCATCGCGGATCGATTTGAAGAACTCGTCGTGTTCGGTCTGGTACATGTTGTTGCCGGGGCCTTTGTACTTCCACTCGGACTCGCCGTTGATGACCGTGCCGCGCGGGCCGAGCTGGCCGCTCCCCTTTGTGCCGAGGACGTACAGATTGTTCTCGTTGTGGCAGCCGGGTGTTTGGCGCTGAGCGAGGAAGCCGCGAGCGTCGTTGGCCCAGACGTAGTTCACTTGGATGTGATCGAAGATGTTGCCCCCCTCTTGCGGGATCTGTCGGCCGCCGACGGCGGTGCAACTGACCGGCGGGTTGTCTTGGAAGACCCACGCCAGCCAATCAACCGTGTGGACGGCTTGTTCGACGAGTCCGTCGCCGGAGAGCCATGTGTAGTTGTACCAGTTGCGAACCATCCACTCCAAATTACTGAGTCCTTCCGGCCGAGTGTTCGCGGGGGGCATCGGCTTGACCGGGCTGGTCAGGTACGTGCCGAAGACGGCCTTCACTTCGCCGAGCGTGCCGCTTTGGATTTGCTCGAAGAAGGCTCGCTTGGCGTTGTCGTAGCGCCAGCAGAAGCCGGCGCAAATCGCGAGCTTCTTTTGCTTGCTGACCTCGACCGACTCCATGATCGAACGCACGCCGGGACCGTCGGTCGCCATCGGCTTCTCGGTGAAGATGTGCTTTCCGGCTTCGACGGCGTACTTGAAATGGATCGGCCGAAAGCCAGGCGGGCTGCACAGCAACGCGACGTCGCACGAATCGATGACTTTTTTGTACGCGTCGAGTCCAACGAACTTGTGATCGTCATCGACCTTGATCTTGGATTTGATGGCTTCCACGCCCGACAGATTTCGCAGGCTGCTGTTGAGGTTCTCGCCGAAGGCGTCGCCCATCGCGACCAGTTCGACGTTTGGGTCGGCCGACAGCGCTTCGCGAGCCGCTCCCGAACCGCGACCGCCGCAGCCGACGAGTCCAATTTTCAGTTTGTCGCTGCCAGCGGCGTAGGCTCGCGGAGCAATCGACGCGATCACTGCCGGAATCGCGACAGCAGCGGCGCCCGCTTTCAGGAAGTCGCGGCGAGACGACGAGGTGGTGGAATCAGCGGCTTGCGGGACGGGAATGGGCAGAGTCATCGGGCAGGTCTCCACGAAACGCGGTGAGGTTGTTGCCAGGCGGGTTGAGCCGAGGCGAAATGCTACCAAAGCCAGCCAATGACTTTCGAGCCACCCAGACTCACGGGATCAGAGTTGCCGGACACCGCTCGGCTTGCCGATAATCTTCGCAGACGTGACGGCTGATTGAATTCGAGGAAACCGAGATGCTCGACCTGCTGTGTGATCCGCTGCGACTGCGACGAATGATGACTCGGCGAGACTCGTTGCGAGCGGGTTTTCTGGGACTTGGCGGACTGACTCTGGCCGAGTTGCTTCGCTTGCGAGCATCGGCAGCAACGAGTGGCATCGCCGAGAACAAAGACACGGCTGTGATTCTGCTGTTCGTGCATGGCGGGCCGAGCCATCTCGAAACGTACGACATGAAGCCGAACGCGCCGACCGACATTCGCGGGCCGTTCTCGCCGATCCCGACCAACGTCCCCGGCCTCGATGTCTGCGAACTGCTGCCGAGACACGCTCAGGTCGCCGACAAGTACACGATCATTCGCTCGGTCAGCCACGATCAGGCGAATCATTTCGAGGGGCACGCGCGGTTCCTTTCCGGCTACGGTCAGATGAAGACCGGCACCAGCGAGTCACATTATCCGATGATCGGCCCCGTCGTGAATCGCGTGCTGGAGAACAAGCATCGCGGGATGCCGGCCGCGGTCGCCATCAACGGCGTGTGCGTCAACGGACCGGATTACAGCCCCGGCATCGCTCAGGGCTATTGGAGTTCGCAGTACCGTTTGCCGATCTGCAATTTCTCGCTGCGAGACGCCAGCCTGACGGTGGACTCACGCAAGCTCGGTGACCGGCTGAGCCTGCAACGCTCGTTCGATTCGCTGCGTCGCGGCCTCGATCAAGGGGGCTCGATGGACGCGCTCGACGCCTTCAATCGCCGAGCCATCGACATCCTCACGACCGGCAAAGCTCAGAAGGCGTTCGACATCTCGCAGGAAGACCCGAAGCTGCGCGACAAGTACGGCGACGACTATTTCGGCCGCGAAGTGCTGCTCGCTCGGCGGCTGGTCGAATCGGGAGTCAGCTTCGTTTCGATCCGAGTTCCCGGCAGCGGGCCGAATTCCAAAGCTCACGACTGGGACGACCACGCCGTCAACTGGGACATGCCAACCGCGATGGTGGCTCGCACGCCGCGCTACGACCACGTCGTCACGACTTTGATCGAAGATTTATTTGCTCGCGGACTCGACAAGAAAGTGCTGCTGATCGTCACCGGCGAGTTCGGTCGCACCCCGCGTCTCGAATTCAAAGAGGGCCGTATCGGCCGCGACCATTATCCCGGAGCCATGTCGATCCTCGTCAGCGGCGGCGGAATGCCGATGGGCCAGGTCCTCGGCCAGACAAATCGCTTCGGCGAGCACCCCGTCGATCTGCAACACGACCCGCATGACATCCTCGCCACGATTTACAAACATCTCGGCATCGACCACACCCAAGAATTCCTCGACCCGCAAGGCCGACCAGTTCCGCTGACGCGCGGCACGCCGATTCGGGAATTGATTTGAGTTCACTCTTGGCTTTTGATTTGGGAAGAATTCGCGCATGTCTCCAAAGCCAGTCAGCAACGAAACGTTGCTTCAGCAATTGCAGTGGCGGTACGCCGTCAAGAAGTTTGATCCTGCTCGCAAAGTCTCAGCCGAGGACTGGCACACGCTGGAGCAAGCATTAGTGCTCACGCCGTCCTCGTTTGGCTTGCAGCCGTGGCGGTTCGTGGTCATCACCGATCAGGGGATGAAGGACAAGCTGGTGCCGATTTCGTGGGGGCAGCGGCAGGTCGCAGAGGCTTCGCATGTCGTGGTCTTCGCGGTGCGGAAGCCGTTGACCGAGTCGGATGTGGATGGGCATCTCGCGCGAACCGCTGAGGTCCGCGATGTCCCGGTCGATTCGTTGGCTGGCTTCAAAAAGATGCTGATGAAGTCGCTGGTCCCGCCTCCGGAGGGATTCGACATCCATCATTGGGCGGGGCTGCAAGCCTACATTGCTCTGGGGAATTTCATGACGTCGGCCGCGATGCTGGGCATTGATACCTGTCCGATGGAAGGGATTGTCCCGGAGAAATATGACGAACTGCTCGGACTGCCGAACGAGGGTTACGGCACGGTGGTTGTCTGCGTGGCTGGCTATCGAGCGGCTGACGACAAGTACGCGGTGCTGCCGAAGGTCCGCTTTGCCGCCAAGGATGTCGTGCGCCGGATCGACTCCCTCTGATCGTCGCGACGTTTGTCGGCGATGTGAAGATTTGCCGCGAAATCCGCTCAGTGAGGCTTGGCTTGGAGCTTTGCGGCAACTGGTCGATCGTGATGCAGTTCCGGTCATTCCGAGATTGTTGCCGCTCCGACTTTAGGAGGACGTGCCAATCGGCATGGTTCACGAAGGCAGACGACTCGGCCACCGGCCGGCTCGCGGGGGACTTGCACTATGACTTCATCGCCGCTTCCGGCGGATACGGCCCCTGCGAATTCGGAGACGAGCTCCCCGAGTTCCGGATTGTCCCTTCTGCGATTGTTGCCGCTGGCGGTTGTCGCGTTGTTCGCCGGACTTGGGACGACGGTTTTGCTCGCTCGCGCCGGAGAAGTCCGCCTGATCGGATT
>QWQF01000329.1 GCA_003669125.1 Planctomycetota bacterium | reverse complement strand
CGCGGAATTCAGACAGCAAAAAGAGAAGACTAAACACAGAAGAATGCCCAACAAGCGGTTCAAGCGGACGGCGAGTCGCTGGTTGTTCCACGGTTTCACTGTTCATTGAAAGTCTTTCGTTCATCGCGCCGCAGCTTAACCTGGACGTTAGCGAGCCAAAGGGAAACCTCATGTCACTCAAAGCGTGCCACGAATGTGGTAACCAAGTGTCGGGCAAGGCCACGGCGTGCCCGAAGTGCGGAGCACCGATGAAGGAGGGAATCGGTCAAATCCTGATGCCTCGAAAAAAGGGGACTCCAGAGCGAATCAACTGGCCGGTTCGCATCGCGATGGCGATCGGCTTTGGCATCTTGGCGTTGATCTTCTTTGCACTCTCACGATGAAATGGGAACTGGACATGCAACATGTCACTGACGAAATGCTCGCTGAGGCGATCAACGGCCTCTCCGACACAACCTTCGACACCCACGCCGTAGAGCAGCGCGTGCTGCGGAAGTATCCTGTTGCCGTCGCTCACGAGATCATCGAGCATCAACACAACGACGACGTTCTTCAACAGTTCAGCGCATCATTCAGCAAGCGAATTGCTGCAGCTTTTCCCGGTCAAGTCGATAAGGTTCAGAAGATCGCCTCGCCAAACCCGCCGTTGCAGCAGACGGGGCCGGCATGACCGCTTTTCCCGATACGAAGGCATTTCCGCCGGCCCCGGTGCTGAACGGGGTCGTTCGGCGGTAAGTTATACCGGAGGCATACATGGGAATTCAGGATATCGTCTTCACGGGTTTGATCCAGAATCGCAAGCTTTCCGAGATCACGGGACCCGAATTCTTTAACGCTTTGATGGCTTGCGGGTGGAAAGAAGGAACCGGCACACATTTCTTCCAGCAACTTCGCAAAGACGGGCCATCTCGAGGCATTAGCACGCCGGCGGAACTTGTGCGGGCGGTCTCTTCCGGAACTTCGGAACCCGGTCGCGATGGCACGACCATTCATCGGATCTGCAGTCGATCCGCCTACATCGTTTTCAATGCGACAACGCGAACATTGATTACGTTCAGCCAAGGAAATCCGCCGCAGGGATGGGATATCGAAAAGGCAATACAACATCTTCGAACGAAGGCAGGCCCACCCTATGGCGTTGGTAAATGTGCCACGTTTGTTCGAGAGGCCATCGAAGCCGGCGGATTGGCAATCTCGCGATCCGGGTCGGGTTCGGCGAAGGATTATGGTCCACGGCTTGTTCAGGCCAGGTTTGTTGCGCAACTCGGTCAGGGCGCGCCATACCAAAAAGGTGACGTTGCGGTCATTGACGGCTTTTTAAAGAGCGCCGCCGAAGGCATCAAGAAAGACCATGTCGATGGACATTTGGCAATGTACGACGGGACACAATGGATCTCTGATTTCAAGCAGACCGGCAACACTCCCTACCCCGGAAGCGATTACGAGAAAGCAAAGCCGAAGGTTGTAATCTATCGCTACAACACGTGAAGTATTTGCTTTGGCAGCGTTGCTGTTTCTCGCCGAACAATGCGGTGAACCCGAGCGGCGGATCGGGCGGGTTTTGAAATCGATCGTTCTTGGCCGCCGCCGGGTTACCTTGGTCGTTGGGCAAACGGTCAAATTCACCTCAGTTGCCGGATGCGGTCAATAAGCAAGGTTCGGAGCCAGCCAGCGTTCGGCTTGTTCGATCGGCATTCCTTTTCGCTTCGCGTAGCTTTCGACTTGATCGCGAGTGATGCGATCGACCGCGAAGTACCGAGCTTGTGGATGCGCGAAGTACAGGCCGCTGACCGACGCGGCAGGCCACATCGCGAAGCTTTCGGTCAGTGTGATGCCGGTGTGCTGCTCGGCCTGCAACAGGTGGAACAGAGTTCGCTTCTCGGTGTGATCCGGGCAGGACGGATATCCGAAGGCCGGGCGAATGCCGCGATACTTTTCGTCGATCAAGTCGGCAGTCGACAGATTCTCGCTGCGGCCGTAACCCCATTCGGTGCGGACTCGCTGGTGCAAACATTCGGCGAACGCCTCGGCCAAGCGGTCGGCGAGGGCTTTGGCCATGATCGACTGGTAATCGTCGTGAGCCTTGTCGAACTTCACGCAGAGTTCATCGCAACCGAATCCGGTCGTGACCGCGAACGCTCCGATGAAGTCCTGTCGTCCCGAATCCGCCGGAGCGATGTAATCGGCCAGCGACCGGAAATCCTTCTGCCCTTGCCGCTCCCACTGCTGGCGGAGCATCGGGAAGCGGAACGCTTCGGATTTGAGATTTGAGATTTGAGATTGAACAACGATGTCATCGCCCACTGAGTTCGCCGGCCAAAAGCCGTACGCGCCGCGAGCAATCAGCCAGCGGTTGGTGATGATTTGATCGAGCAACTGCCGAGCGTCGTCGTACAACTTCTTCGCTTCGGAGCCGACCACGGCATCCTCGAAGATCGCCGGGAATTTGCCTCGCAGCTCCCAGGTCGAGAAGAACGGCGACCAGTCGATGAACGGGACCAGTTCCGCCAACGGAAACTCGTCGAGCGTCCGCACGCCGAGAAACTCTGGCGTCGAAATCTCAACCGTTGCCCAGTCGGTCGCGAATCGCCGAGCCAGTGCATCGGCATACGGCACGAGGTTTCGGGCCTGTCGATCCGCGAAGCTCGCGCGATCGCGATCCTGATCGGAGCGAACTTTGTCCATGAATCCCGGCTTGCGATCGGCGTCGAGCAGGCTTTCGACGACGGGCACCGAGATCGACGCATCGTTCACATGCACGACCGCTTGACCGTATTGCGGAGCGATCTTCACCGCCGTGTGCTTGGCCGAGGTCGTCGCGCCGCCGATCAACAGCGGCACCACGAAGCCCTGCCGCTCCATCTCTTTGGCGACGTGAACCATCTCGTCGAGCGACGGCGTGATCAGGCCGCTCAGCCCAATGACGTTGGCTCCTTCGGCGATCGCGGTTTCCAAAATCTTCTCGCAGGAAACCATCACGCCGAGATCGATGACCTCGAAGTTGTTGCACCGCAACACAACGCCGACGATGTTCTTGCCGATGTCGTGGACGTCCCCTTTGACCGTCGCGAGAACGATCTTGCCACGTGAAGAGGTTGTGCGCGGAGGACTCAAAGCTGAGGGCAGTTGCGATTCACCTTCGCCCCTCAGCCTTTGCCCCTCAGCCTTTGCGGCCTTTTCCGCTTCCATGAACGGTTCGAGGTACGCGACGGATTTCTTCATCACGCGGGCGGACTTCACGACTTGCGGCAGGAACATCTTGCCGGCTCCGAATAACTCGCCGACGACGCTCATGCCAGCCATCAGCGGGCCTTGAATCACGTTGAGCGGTCGGCCGTACTTCTGGCGGGCCTCTTCGGTGTCGACGTCGATGTAGTCGGTAATCCCTTTGAGCAGCGCGTGCTTGAGACGGTCTTCGACGGTGCCGTTCCGCCACTCTTGAATCTGCGCGACGGTCTCAACTTTGCCGGCGGATTTGAATTTCTCTGACAGCGTGATGAGCCGTTCGGTCGCGTCGGGACGGCGATTGAGGACGACGTCCTCGACGTGCTGCAACAACTCCTTGTCGATCTCTTCGTACACTTCAAGCTGCCCGGCGTTGACGATGCCCATGTCGAGGCCGGCTTGAATCGCGTGGTACAGAAACACCGCGTTGACCGCTTCACGCACGGCGTCGTTACCGCGAAAACTGAAGCTGACATTGCTGACGCCGCCGGAGGTCTTCGCGCCTGGGCACGCCAGTTTGATCCGCTTCACGGCCTCGAAGAACTCGACGGCGTAGTTCGCGTGCTCGTCCATCCCCGTGCCAATGGTGAGGATGTTCGGATCGAAGATGATGTCTTCGGGCAGGAATCCAACTTGCTCGGTCAGCAGTTTGAACGCCCGCTGGCAGATCGAGACTTTGTGGTCGGCGGTCACGGCCTGGCCGGTCTCGTCGAAAGCCATGACGACCACCGCCGCTCCGTACCGGCGGATCAGGCGAGCTTGTTCGAGAAATTTTTCTTCGCCCTCTTTCAGGCTGATCGAGTTGACGACCCCCTTCCCTTCGAGGCATTTCAGGCCGGCTTCGAGCACGCTGAACTTCGAGCTATCGACCATGATCGGCACGCGACTGATATCGGGGTCGTCGTGGATCAGGTACAGGAAGTGGGTCATCGCCTGCTCGCTGTCGAGCAGCCCTTCGTCCATGTTGACGTCGAGCATGTTCGCGCCGCTCTCGACCTGTTGCCGCGCGACGGTCAGCGCGTCATCGAACTGACCTTCCTTGATGAGCCTCGCGAACTTCCGCGAACCGGTGACGTTCGTCCGCTCGCCGACCATCAGGAAGTTGGAGTCGGGACGAATCTCGGTTCGTTCACGTCCGCAGAACACCGACCAGCCATTGCCCTGCGGGATGCGATGCGGCTTCAAGCCCTCGACGGCCGCGACGATCTTGCGGATGTAGTCCGGATTCGTGCCGCAACAACCGCCGACGATGTTCACCCAGCCGTTCTTCGCGAACTCGTGAATGTGCCCGGCCACTTCGTCAGCGCTGGCGTTGAAACCGCCCATGCCGTCCGGCATTCCCGCGTTCGGATAACAGCTGATGAACCGCGACGAGAGATTCGAAAGCAACTCCACATACGGCCGCATCTGAGCCGGGCCGAGCGCGCAGTTCAAACCGATGCTCAACGCCGGATAGTGCGACAACGAAGTCCAAAAGGCTTCCAGCGATTGCCCGGTCAACGTCCGTCCGCCCGTGAAGACCGTGCCGGAGATCATCACCGGCACGCGACGGCCTTGCTCGGCAAAGACGCGCTCGATGGCCACGAGGCACGACTTCATGTTGAGCGTGTCGAAGGACGTCTCCGGCAGCAGCAGATCGACGCCGCCGTCGAGCAACCCGCGCACTTGCTCGGCGTAGGAATCGACCATGTCGTCGAACGTCACTGGCCGCTCGCCCGGCTTGTCCGCATTCAGTGAGAGCATCACCTTCGTCGGCCCGATGCTCCCCGCGACGAAGCGCGGCTTCGACGGATTCTGCTTCGTGAAATCGTCGGCAACCGACCGAGCCAACTCGGCGGCAACTCGGTTCAACTCGTGCGTGAGCTGATCCAACTGAAACTCTCGCAGCGAGACGATGTTCGAGTTGAACGAGTTCGTCTCGATGATGTCCGCGCCGGCTTCGAGATACTGCCGATGAATCTCACGAATCATCTGCGGTTGCGAGATCACCAACACGTCGGCGGCGTTCTTGAGGTCAATCGGATGCGACTTGAACGGCTCGCCGCGATAGGTTTCCTCGGTCGGCTGATACCGATGCACCATCGTCCCCATCGCGCCATCGAGGATCAGGATGCGGTCTTCGAGAAGATTGGAAAGAAAATCACTTGGATCAGAAGCCATTAACAACTCGCGAATCTTGGGCCAGGACGTTCAACATCAAGCGTCTGCTCCAACAGCAGGACACCTCAGACGGAACATAGCAAGGCTAACCGCGACCGGCCAGATGCCGATTTAGTTGAGATCACCCTTGGTGATGCGGGCGACTTCGTCCACGCTGGTGACACCCTCGATGACTTTGCCGTAGCCACACTGGCGAAGAGTGATCAGGCCGTGCTTCAGCGCGACGTGGCGAATCTGAGTCGAGCTGGCTCGTTCGATGCAGAGCTGGCGAATCGCGTCGTCGGTCGTCATCAGCTCGAAGATGCCCACGCGGCCGGAGTAGCCGGTGTCGCGGCAGTCACGGCAGCCGACCGGTTTGAAAAGTTTCTCCGGCAGCGGACGCGGGAAGTCATCCGGAAGGTCGCTGTCGGTGGGATGAAAGGCGACCTTGCACTTGGCACACAAGCGGCGCACGAGTCGTTGAGCCAGCACCCCTTCGACCGTGCTCGCACAGAGGTACGGCTCGACCCCCATGTCGATCAATCGAGTGAAGGCGCTGGCGGCGTCGTTGGTGTGCAGCGTGCTGAACACGAGGTGTCCGGTCAGCGACGACTGAATCGCGCTCTCGGCGGTTTCGTAGTCTCGAATTTCGCCGATCAGGATGACGTCCGGATCGTGGCGCAGAATGCTTCGCAAACCGGCGGCGAAGGTCAGGCCGATCTTCGCGTGAACTTGAATCTGGTTGATCCCCGCCATCTGGTACTCGACCGGGTCTTCGACCGTGATGATCTTCAGCGTCGGATCTTTGATCTCGTTGAGGGCACTGTAGAGCGTCGTTGATTTACCCGAACCGGTCGGCCCCGTGACTAGCACGATCCCGTGCGGCATGTTGATCAGCTTGTAGAACGGCACCTTGATTTCGTCGGGCATGCCCATGCTCGACAAGTTGAAGGTCATCCGCCCCTTGTCGAGGATTCGGAGCACGACCCCTTCGCCGTGGATCATCGGGATGATCGACATGCGGACGTCGATCTCGCGGCCCGCCACGCGAAGTTCGATGCGGCCGTCCTGAGGCAGTCGTTTCTCGGCGATGTTCAGCCGAGCCATAATTTTCAACCGCGTGACGATCGCCCGATAGAACTGATGAATCTCTTGCGGCACCGCCTGCAAACGCAGCAAGCCGTCCACGCGATACCGCACCGCCAAGCCTTTATCGCTCGGCTCGATGTGCACGTCGCTGGCCTGTTGGGCGAGCGCTTCGAGCAGCAGTTCGTTGACCAGACGGATGACCGAGGCCGCCTGAGCCATCTGAGCCAACTCGCTGTCGGCACGAGCGACTTCGGCGAGGTAATCGGCATCGACATCGTCGCCGCGCTGCGCGACCAGTTCGTTGATCGTGTCGCCGCCGACACCCAGATGCTCTTTGATCAATCGCACGAGATCGTCGCGTCGCGTGAGCACCGGCTCCAAGCGGAAACCGCTGAGCGAACTCAACTCATCGAGCGCTTCGAGATCGAACGGATCTGCGGTCGCAATTTCCACTCGGCCGTTGTTTCGTCGCAGTGGCAGCAGCGAGTGCCGGAAGATGGCCGTCGTCGGAAATTTGCTCAGCAGTTCGCGATCAATCGGAAAGTCATTCAGTTCGACGAATCGCATTCCCAATTCGTCACCGAGCGCCCGCAACGCCTGCTCTTCGGTCAGCAGCCCTTGTTCGACGGCGACCTGATCCACGCGTTTACCGTTGGCCGTCGCGCGAAGCGTTTCCAGTTCCGGCAGGCTGAGCAGCCCGCGATCCAAAAGTACGTCGCCGATGTCCATCAGAAGAAACCTCGTTGGAGGCGTGCAAATCCGCCCTGCCGAAAGCCGGTCTGCGTCATGGGAATATGTTACCGAAAGTCACCGCCTGATCGGCCATCGGGACGGGAAGATTGACCGTCAGCCGATCAATTTCTCGCGACGGAATTCCGGTCGTAACTCCGTGGGGCAGATTTTCAACTTGCCACGTTGCGGACAAATTGAAAACCCGCTCCACGTTATCGGCCGAAGCGGCTGCGATCGTCGGAGCGGCCGCTGCTGCTACCGACGGCCACTACTGCTACCGAACGGACTGCTACCGAACGGACTGCCGCCGCCAAACGGACTGCCGCCACCAAACGAGCTACCGCCTCCGAAGGGACTGCCACCAAAGCCCCCGAATGGTGGCATGCCTGGCGGCGAGCCGCCCGAACCGAACGGCGACGAACTCGATCCACTGCTCGACGAACTTCCGCGTGAGGACGAAGAGGAACGAGTGGCCGAGCCGACTTTGATTTTCGAATACATCGCGCTCAACGCCGTTTGAACCGCCGCCGAGTTGCTCCCTTTGATGTCGACAACTCGCACTGTGCGATTCGCGGCGCGAGCGTCGTCGTCGATCGCCTGAACCAGCGACTCGATCTGTCGGAAGAGCGACTCACTGGAAGAGATGATCAACGTATTGGTGCGAGCATCAGTGCTGAGCGTCAGCTTGATGCTGCGAGCCTGTTGCTGACCACCACGGCTGCTGCCGCCTCGACTGCTGCCACCGCCACCCATGAGCATGGCGAACGGGTTCGGCTGCTGGCCGGGCTGTTGACCTTCGGGGGTCATGTCGTCCTTGTAGATTTCTTTGACGATGGCCGCGACATCTTCGACCTCTGCATGCTGCACCTGGATGCGATGCGGCGTGCGATCGCGAAGCTGTTCGGGCAACTCGGAAGCATCGAGCACTCGCAGCATCGCCTCGACCTCGCGGACTTGATCGGCCGGGCCGGCGACGTACAAGGCATTCGAGCGCACATCCGGGATGATTCGCAGCGTCAGCGAACCCGCCATCGCGCTCGACAGGCCGGTCGCGTTCATCAGGCTGCGGCTCATCGAACTGATGCCGCCGGTCAACTCGCCAAGCATTCCGCTGGAACTGCCGGAACCGGACGACACCGAGCTAGTCGGAAAGAGCCGTTCGAGCATCGTGGCCGTTTCGCTGGCGTCGGCCGAACGGAGATAAAAGATCGTCCAGCGCGGCTTCGACGGCGTCGCTTCCAGCATGAGTTCGATCAACTGTTCCATTTCATCGAGCGCGGCTTCGTCTTTGCCGCTGATGACCAGATTACTGCCACTGGAAAGGACGCGAATCGGCTCCCCTTGCGTGTCATCCGTCGCCGCAGCGTCCTTTGCTGGCTCGTCCGATTTCGGAGCGGCTGACGCTTCAGGCGCGGCCTGTGGCTTCTTGTCCGCCTTCTTAGTTTTATTCGGCTTATTGGCGTTTTTCTTTTTGGCTTTGTTGGACTTCGCGGACTTGTTGGGTTCCGCGATCTCCTCGGCCTCAGCGGACGATTCTTCGCGGAAACTGACGGTGAACACTTTGGCTTCGCCGGCTTGGGCTCGTGGCTGAGTGCTCGGCTTCGAATCGGCTTTCGGAGTTCTCCGCTTCGCACTGACAGGCTTGTCTGCCGCGGCTTCGGCTGGTGCTTGGCCGGTTGTTCGCGAAGGCCGAGTCGTCTCGCGCGGCGGAGCGGATTCATCGGAACTTGGAACGGCAGACGGGACACGCTGGTCACGAACCGGCCGGCTGGTCGACGGAACGATGATGATCGGATTCGAGTTCTTCTCGCCCCAGAACTGCTTGAGCATCTGCGAGAACTCTTCGGGGTCTCGGCCGCCGAGCGGAATCGTGCGCAGCGTTCCCTTTTGAGGATCGCCCTTCAGTGCGTTCGGGTCCATTTGCGTGAGCAGCATCTTGATCTGATTCACTTGATCGTTGGTGCCACGCACGATCAAGCCGTAACCGGTCGGATGCGGCGTCATGCTCGGAGCGGCGTCGCGTTCGGCGGCGAACAACGTTTGCAGCGTCGCGACCGCCGTCAGCGAATCGATACGGCCAGTCGGAATCACCGCGACCGTTACTCCGCCGGAGATTCCCTCGCCGTCGAGTTGCTTGATCGTGCGTTCGATCTGCTCGTGTTGAGTCGGAGTTGCAAAGATGTGTAATCGGCGGGCGCGTCCGTCTTCATTCACGACGCAGCCGGGGTACAAGACGTTGAGTGTCTTTGCGACTTCCTGCACGTCAGCGGTCTTGGCCGTGTAGACATGCAGGTACGGCTCGCGACTGCGCGGGCGACGAACTGCGCCGGGAAGCTCTTCCATGTCGATGGTTTTGAGCAACTCCTCGATGATTTTGTGTTCGGCCGTGTTGGCGGTCACCAGCAGTCGATTCGTGCGTTCATCGGAACTGACTTGGACTTTCGGCTTCGTATTTGTCGGCGCGGGCATCACGATCGGACGGCCGTCACGGTCACGCATTTCGCCGACGCGAGGATCGACGGAACGAGACCGTGTCCCTTCCGCGACCGATTCGACGCCCCGTTGCAGGCCGAACATCGCGCGGACTTTGTCTTCCGCTTCCAAAGCGTCGATGTGCTTCAACGTGTAGGCCGTGAAAGTGACGTCCGTCGGAGCCGCGCCCAGCGTGATCAGCAAGTCGTGAATCTGCTGCAAATTGGAGCCAACGTCCGTAATGCTGATCGCGCTCGACCGCTTCAGAGCAACAACCTTTCCCTGCGGACCAACGAGTTCCTTGGCTTCCTCGGCAGCCTCTTCGGCGGTGATGTTCTCGACCCGGAGGACGATGTTCATCAACTCATTTTTTCCGCGCTTCGGCAAATCAGACACCTTCACTTTGGGAACCAGATTGGGCGGAATCGGATCGTCGATGTTGACGACGACCAGAAACTGATCGCGACGGACGAGCACATAGCCCTTCTGCAGCAAGTAGCCGTTGATGACATCAAGAGCCTCTTCGGGCATGTACTCCTTCTCGTCGAAATAGTTGAAGGTCCCCGGCGGGACGACGTTGAGGTCGAGCGTCAACCCAGCCAGTTCTGCGAACGTCTTGAGCACGTCGGCCCAAGCCGCATGCTGAAAGTTGAACGAGACTTTTTCCGGCTTCGATAGTTCGGTCTTCGCCGAATCTCCTTCGGCCGGTTTGTCGGTGCTGAGATCAGCGGCCTTCGCGGCGGCGAATTGGTCGGCAGATTTTCCGAACGAGACAACTGGCTTGCGAGGTTTGTCATCGGTCTGACTGGTCACTGCTTCGGCATTGGCGATCGACTGCGAAACGCGAACTGGTTTCTGTGCGGCATCGGAGGTGCCGCTCGGCTTCGCTTCCGTCTTCGCAGCGTCCCCTTCGACTGTTGGCTCCGGGCCTTTGAGATTGACCCACTGCTCACGTTGAGCGTCTGTCAAAACCGCGAGCCGCTTGTCTTCAAACTCCTTTCGGAGTTCCGTCATTTTGGTTCGCATGTCCTCGCCGCCGAAACCACCGCCGCTGAACATTTCTCGCATCTTCTTGCCGGACTCGTCACTGAGCGCTTTGAGCTTCGCGATCTGTTCGTCAGAGAGTTTCAACTCGCCGGCAACGTCGCTGTCGCCGAGGGAGTTGACGCCGCGCTGTTGCAACGCCAACTGGCGATACCGAGTGAACTGTTCTGGGGACAGCGCCTTTTTCAAATCGGCATCGGACTGGGTGCGTTGTTCGGCTTGGATTTTGGCCATCTCGGCCATCGCGGCGGTGCGATCCTCTTCCGAGGCGGTCTGCCCCATCTTCCCGAACAGGTCGCGGATGCGAGTGTCTTCTCGAAGCTTGTCGCTGATCTCGCGAATCTTAGCTTTTTGCTCGTCGGTCAACTTGAGTTCTTCGGCGTTGGAATCTCGCAGCAAGATCCCGACCGTCGATCCACCACCGCCGAAGCCACCTCCACCACCAAAGCCGCCAGTGCCTCCGCCGCCGCGGCGTTGAGCCATCGCGGTTGAGGTCGTCGATAGAATGGCAACCAGTGTCAGCGTGACCGCCAACCGATGAGAAGAGTTTTTCATGGCGAGGCTCTCTAGGAATACGAGGACAGTCACCGCCGAAGACCCCTTTCCGCCGCAAAATCCAGCCGGGAAGGCGGATGCTACCTGCGTCAGGAATCGAAACTCAACAACTTGCCGGATTCTCCGACGGTTTCGGGGCTCTGGGGTGACTCTGAGTCGTAACGAGAATCTTCGGCTTTTGCCGTTCTGGGCTGTGTGGAAACTCGGTGCCGGACCGGCAAAATCAGCCGGAGGGACCGGTCAGTTGGGTCCTGCGGATTCGAGGGCTGCCGTCGTCGCGGCCCCTTCGACTCCCGGAACGATGTCGATAGAACCTCCAAAAGACTTGATCTTGGCTCGCTTCTTGGCAGGAGTTTCAACATGAAAATCCAGGCTCAATGGGTTCGCAGCGGAACTGGATTCGTTCTGGGGTTGGGCCTGTTGTGTGGCGGATTCAGTGCCACTGCAACCGCTCAAGGCTTTCGTGGTGGCGATCGCAGCAGTGGTTTCGGGGGCGGTGGCTTTCCGTCTCCGGAGGATTCGTTCCGCCGGATGGACCGCAATCAAAACGGCCAGATCGACCCGGACGAGTTGGGGTTCATGCGCGATATGTACTCGCGAGCCGGCATGGATGTCTCGCGGCCAATCAGCCAGCAAGAGTTCATTCAGGGCTCTCAGAAGATTCGTGAACAGTTCACGCAGGCCCGACCCAGCGGTGGCGGTGGGACTCCTTCGTTTGGAGGCGGACCTCCCTCATTCGGTGGTGGATCACCTTCCTTCGGTGGCGGACCTCCCTCTCCCGGTGGTGGCCCTCCGGGAAGCTCCGACCGACGGCCTGACGAATCCTCCGACCGAGATTCTCGACGGGGTGATCGTGACCGCCGAGACGACAAAGAAGGCGACCGCCGCGGAGATTCCTCATCGTCGAGCAAGTCGTCTAAGAAAACCGCGAAGCCGAGGGTCCGCGTCACCAAGGATCTCCCCGCCGACTATCGCGACAAAGACAAAAACGGCGACGGGCAGATCGGCTTGTACGAATGGGATCGCAAAGCCTTCGCCCAGTTCTTTAGCTTGGACGGCAATGGCGATGGACTGCTGACGGCCGACGAACTCATCGCTGCTACAAAAAAGAGCACGACCAAAAGTACGACGACATCGGGCGACTCAGCAACAATGGGAATCGCGTCGTCGAGTGGTTCGCGCTCGCCAGCACCTTCCGATTTCGGCAAGCCGGCCGCTGCCCCCACTCCAACGCCCGCCAGTCCAGCGACTCCTGTGGAAATGACGGCTGGAATGAAAGTCTTCGTCGGCCTCGACAACGATCGCGACGGTACGTTGACCGAGGAGGAGTGGCAACGCTCCCGCACCGCACGCGGCAAATTCGAGAAGGCGGGCATTGCGGTTTCGTTCCCGATTCAGCAAGCTCAGTTCGTGGAATTGTACAAACAGGTCGAGGCTAAATAGCCGCCTCCGGAACCGCCGCGTGAACTTGCTGACGTTGGGAGTTGAGACCTCGGGAATGATCGGAACCGTCGCGCTGCGCCGCGCCGGCCAGACGATCGAATCGGTCTCGCTGCAACAGGCTGGACGCCGACACGCTCAGACGCTCATTGCCGAAGTGGACGCGATGCTGCGTCGAGCCGGTGTCTCGTCACAACAATTGAACGCCGTCGCCGTCAGCATCGGCCCCGGCAGCTTCACCGGTTTGCGAGTCGGTGTCGTGTTCGCCAAGACGCTGGCCTATGCGATCGGTTGCCGACTGGTGGCGGTGGATACCTTTCGCGCGATTGCTGCCGCCAGCCCAGCCAATGTGTCCGAAGTCTTCGTCGTTTCGGACGCTCAGCGTGGCGACCTGTTTGTTGGACGGTATGCCCTCGGAGACTCCACGAGCGGCCCGACGCGAATCGGTGAGATCGCCATCGAGTCGAGCATCGACTTCTGCCAAAGGGTCCAGCAAGTCGCGAATTCGAGGACGAACATCGCCATCAGCGGCCCAGCCGCCGCGACCGTTCAATCGGCTCTGCCTCTGACGGTCCAAGTTCTCGGCTCCGATCTCCATTCTCCGAAAGCCGACTTCGTTGCCGAGTTGGGAGAGCGGCAAGCTTTGGCCGGGGAGTTCAGCGATCCGTGGCAACTCGAACCGTTTTATCTCCGCCGCAGTGCCGCTGAGGAAAAGGCCGACTCCTGAGCCCCTCCGTGGACAGCACAATGGCAGGCGCGTTTTCTCCCAACTATACTCCTGCCGCGAAGGGGCTTGACGCTCCGCGAAGCTCATCAGTTCGTCGCCTTCATCGGCGTTCTCAGGGCTATTCGGAAGATTTCGCCGCCAGCTTTTCAAAGGAGTCAGAATCATGGCTTTGTACGAAATTGAAACCAACGCCCACATCATGATCGGCTGGGCCGATTCGCAAGAGCAGGCGGCTCAGGTTGCGAAGGAGCATTACCCCGGCGAAGACATCGTCCGGCTGACCAAACGCCCGCGCGACATTTGGGTGATCTCGAAGCGGTTGCTCGGTATCGCCGGCAATGCCGAGCCATGCGACGTGGCTCGTGATTGCCTTTCGCGCGCTCACGGCGACAAGGTCCACGCGATCCGACTCTACATGCTCGACACCGGCTCCGATCTGCACGAAGCCCAGCGGGCCATCGAAACGAACATGTCGCTTGGTTGGTGACGCAACAAATTGAAATTGAAATCCACCGACCGGTCGTTCGCGCGACCGGGCGGTTTTGTTTTGTAATTTCTGCTTGGTGAATGTTGCAGAACGGTTGCGGTTAGGAGTCCAACGGCTCACCACAACGCTGCGGCAGTGTTTGGGGATTCGTTCCGAACCTCAGACTGCTCGCCAAGATTGAACTGCACCGATCAATAACCTCTGGAGACACACACGCGATTGGCACGCAACTCGCTTCCTCAACTCCCTCACGGTGAGCGACGGAAGCTCGCCGATGACGGAGCAGATTCGCGGCTGCTACTCAGGAGTTTGATTCAGCCTTGTGACGCACATGGCCGCGACACATTGGGGGAGAAGAAATGATGTTGGTCCTGACTCGCAAGAGATTGGAAACGATTCGCATCGGAGACGACATTACGATCCAGGTGATTCAAACTGGACGTGGCCGAGTGAAGCTCGGCATTCAAGCTCCCGCACATCTGCACGTGCTGCGGGGTGAATTAGAAATGGCCGAGAACGCATTCGCTGGACTCGCTGATGCGAGCTTCAGCCGCTCGGCCGGACGTCCTTGGGAGCTGGTCGATGAGTTCGGCAACAACTAGCCCTGAACGCGCCGCTGCGATCAGCGAAGCGGATCGTCCGACGAATGTCGTGTTCTTTGACGGCATCTGCGGGTTGTGCAACCGCTTTGTGGACTTCGTTCTGTCCCGCGACCGTCGAGGTGCGATCCGCTTCGCCCCGCTGCAAGGCGAAACAGCGAGGCGAGGGGCGAGTTCTGAAACTCGATCATTCGACACGATCGTCTGGGTCGATTCTTCGCATCGCAAATTCGTGAGATCGGCGGCGGCCGTCCGCGTGTTGTGGCGGCTCGGCGGAGTCTGGTCGTTGATCGGCTGGCTGTTGTGGCTGGTCCCTCGGCCGCTGAGAGACGTCGGCTATCGACTCGTCGCCGCCAACCGCTATCGGTGGTTCGGCAAGAAGGACGCATGCCGCTTGCCGTCTCCCGCCGAGAGCGAACGGTTCCTGCCATAACCCTTCGTGACACGCTCGCGCGGACATGCTTGCTGGAGGAGTTTTCGGCAACTACAACCGCCCGCCACAACTCGGTCACAGAACGGCCTGAGCTTCGCGAGGTGATCGCCAAGGATTTGAAATGCCCAAGCTGACTCAAGCCGATCTGATCGATCTGAACCAATCGTTCGAAGCCCGCACGCCGCAGGAATTGCTGGCGTGGTCAAAGAAAGTCTTCGGCGACAAACTCGCAGCAATCTCCGCCATGCAAGAGGCAGGCTGCGTCGTCTGCCACATGATCTCGTCCGCGAAGCTCGACATCCCCGTGCTGTTCGTCGACACGGGAGTCATGTTCCAAGAGACGCTCGACACGCGCGACCGGATCATCAAAGAGTACGGCGTCAACATCATCACGCTGCACCCCAAGCTGACGATGATCGAACAAACGGCGAAGCACGGCATCCTGTACCTGACCGTCGAAGGGCAGAAGGAATGCTGCCACATGCGCAAGGTCGAGCCGATGAACGTAGTCGCCGGCCAATACCACGCCTTCATCGGCAGCCTGCGCCGCGGCGAAGGGGGCAAACGCTCGCTGTGCCCTGTGCTGCAAGTCGATACCGAGAACAGCACCATCCGCATCAACCCGCTGGCGATGATGACTGACGAGCAAATGGACGCTTACGTGGCCGAGCACAACGTCATCTTGAATCCACTGCATGCGCAGGGCTACCCGACTGTCGGCTGCAACCGCTGCACGACCCCCGTGCTACCGAACGAACCGAAACGAGCCGGCCGCTGGCGACATCTCGGCCCTTGGGCGGTGTACTGTGGCATCAATCCCTCTGACCGCGAAGCCGGAGCCAAACAAGTCATCGACCTGCCACAAGACGTCATCGACGGCATCCTCGGCCGTGAGACCGATTTCGCGATCTAACTCCGATTCCTCATTTCGCAGCCACGTTCGCCAGAGCGTGGGATGTTGTCACCCGTTCGCCCCAATCTCTGGCGAGATTGGCTACGACACCACCTCTTGGAGTTCCGCACCATGAAGCGACTGTTGACCTGCGTTGTGTTTTTCTTGTCGTTGACGATCTCCGCCGCGCGCGGCGAGGACTCCAAAGACTTCTTCTTCAAAGCGGGTGACCGAGTGCTGTTCCTCGGCGACAGCATCACCGAGCAGTATCAATACTCGACCGACATCGAACTCTATCTGACCACGCGATTCCCGAATTGGAATTGCCTGTTCCTCAACGCCGGCATCAGCGGCGACTCGGCGGGCGGCGGAGCGGGCCGCTTCGCATCGCACGTCCTGGCCGAGAAGCCGACCGCAATCACGATCAACTTCGGCATGAACGACGCCGGCTACGGGGCCTTCGATCAGAACCGAAACAATGGCTTCGTCCAGAACACCGAGAAGATGCTGACCGACGCGAAGGCCGCCGGAGTGCGTGTCGCGTTGTGCTCGCCGAACGCGGTCGATCGCCGAGTTCAGGAACGCTTCAAGCTGTACCTCGAAACTCAGAAGCAGTTCTACGAACCGCTGGCCGGACTGGCGACCAAGCACGGTGCACGATTCGCCGATCAGTACGCAATCACGCGCAGCGAACTCGAACGGATGGAGAAAGACGAAGCGAAGACCGTCATCCCCTTCGGCGACGGATTTCACACGTCGCCGAACGGCGGCATGATGATGGCACACGCGATCCTCACCGCATTGAAGGCCCCCGCGCTCGTCAGCGATGTCAGCGTCGATGCCGCGACAAAAAGTACGAAGACGCAGGCGTGTGCGGTCTCGAATGCCTCTGTGGCTGTCGATGAGGTTGAGTTCGATCGGCTCGACGAAAGTTTGCCGCTGCCGGTTCAGAAGGATTGGGTGACGCTGCTGCCGTACCTCAACGATTTGAAAGACCTCAACTGGTACGGCCTCAAAGTCGCCGGCCTCGCCGAGGGAAACTACAAGCTGTCGATCGACGGCGTCGAGGTCGGCAAGTACTCGTCAAAGCAATTGGCAGAGGGAGTCAACGTCGGCAACGCCACCTCCGGCCCGATTCACGCGCAAGCTCAGAAGGTCTTCGAGGCGATCAACGCCAAGAACGGCATGGTGCATCAGCGGTTCCGTGGCGTCGTGATGTTCAACGCTCCCGACTGGCTGGCCGACGTCGTCGCCGAACGCAAACCCGCCGAACTCAACAAACGCATGGAGCAGATCAAAGCCAAGCAGGCCGAGGTCTATGAACTCGCGAAACCGGCGAAGCACCACTGGAAGCTGGAACGAACCGCGTCGTGATCGTTGTCGCTAATCTTCCTTCAGCTTCACCTTGTAGTTGCCGCGAGCCTCGTCGTATTCGAGGCGGAGCAGGCCGCGGCTTTCGGCGTCTTTGATGAGGTCAGTGAAGCTCTTGTAGCCGTAGTACGCCTCGTTGAAGCCGGGGTGAACGCGGCGGATCGTCTGCTTGACCTGCGAACCCCACAGGGATTCGTAGTCGGCTTGCTGAGAGCGGACGATCTCACACAGCCATTCGATCGCTTCCTGCTTCTTGTCGGTGTCTTCCTTTTCCTTCGGAGTTTCCTTCTCTTTGTGAGGATCCCTGGGTTTCGGCGGCCGAACGGCGGCTTTCGCCTTTTGCACCATGCGGACCAGGTCGTCGTAATAAATGAACTCGTCGCAGTTGGCGATCAGCATGTCAGACGTTGAATTCTTCACACCACAGCCGATGACGCGCTTGTTGTTCTCCTTCAGCTTGCTGACTAGCGGGGAGAAGTCGCTGTCGCCTGACAGCAGCGCGAATGTGTCGATGTGGTTCTTCGAGTAACACAGGTCGAGCGCATCGACCACCATGCGAATGTCCGCGCTATTCTTGCCGCTCTGCCGCGTGTGCGGGACGTCGATCAGTTCGATCCCGTGCCCGTGGAACTCGCGCACCGCGTGGCTGTAACCATTCCAGTCGCAGTAGGCTCGCTTGAAGACCAGTCGCCCCTTTTCGAGCAACCGCTTGAGCACCAACTGAATCTTGAACTCCCCTTGGTGCATGTCCTTCACGCCGAGCGCAAGGTTCTCAAAATCGACAAAGACGGCGATCAGACTCTCTTCAGCGACAGACATCGCGGACTCCTTTCAGGTTGGCCGAAGCATGTCGAGCACTACCGGATCAATCAAGCTGCTGGCCACATG
>QWQF01000294.1 GCA_003669125.1 Planctomycetota bacterium | reverse complement strand
GCTCAATCGCATCGCCGTCTCGCTTCTGAAAGCCGATCAAACGGTCAAGGCCGGCATTGCCTGCAAACGAAAAACCGCCGGCTGGGACGACAACTACCTCATCCAACTTCTACTGAACAATCCGTCCTATTAGCTGCGTATGCCCTGCTTTGGAGTGCGATGTGTCAGCGCCGCACTCCAAGATTACACGATACAGTGCGTCGGATCGGCCAAGTAGAACATTGCGGCGAGATCGTTCGGGTGATCTTTCGAGCACAGCGGTCCCGGCGTAAGGACCTCCATCGGGACCGTGTCGATCTTCTCGCCGTTGCGAGCGATGAACTGGCCGATGAACAGTGACGTGCGGTGAATGCGGCAAACGGGGTTCACTGTCGTCGCCGCGAGCACTCCGTTTTGCACCGCTTCGAGTCCTTCCTTCTGCCCATCGACCGCGACGATCAGCATGTCTTTGTGGATCGTCCCTTTGATGGCCGGTGCGGAGGCCAACGCCATGTCGTCGCTGTGGAAGAAGGCTCCGGCGATGGGCTCCTTCTCTTGCTCCAGCAGCGATTCGAAAGTGTTGCGAGCTTTCTCCTTCTTCCAGTCGCACCAGCGGACTTCGTCGCCGACCACTTTCACGTCGGAATAATTCTTCACGATGTTGTCGAAGCCTTGCTTGCGGCCTTGTGCTCCGCTGTGAGCGCTCAGGCCTCCGATGTGAATGACCTTCCCTTTGCCGCCGATCTTCTGCATCAGATAGCCGACGCTCTTCTCGGCCATATCGACGTGATTCGGAGTGACTTCGCACCAGACGCCGGTCTCACGCATCTTGTCCATGTCGACCAGCAGTGTGTCCATCGAGATGACCGGCACGCCGCGCTGCTTGAGCTTGCGGACGGGAGCCGCCAGCGAGTCGATCTGCACGGCTTGGAAGCAGCAGAAATCCCAATCCTTGTGGACGATCGCGTCGATCTTGTTGCGTTGCTTTTCGGGATCGAATTCGCCGTCGAACCATTCGATCTCGATGTCGAGCAAATCGCCCCACAACTCCGCCGTCGTTTTGCCGAGCGCGCACCAAGTGCTCTGCAATCCCGCGTTCGAGAACGCGGCCCGCAGTCGCTTGCGGCCGAGCTTTCCCGCCGCGCCTGCGTTGGCCGGAGCTTGTTGATCTCGCTGAGCACAGCCGGCGATGCCCAAGCCCAGGCCGATGCCGGTTCCGGTAGCGAGTCGTTCGAGAAAGTCGCGTCGATTGGTGTCGGTCATGAGAATTCAACTCCCAAGAAAAGTGGATGAAGGGGACAGCATCGTGACTTCTGTGTGTCCGAAAAACAAACCCGAAGCGTCAGCGAGGGCGAGTGCTTCATCGACATGATTCGCGGCGAAGCATCCTGGAGCGTTCGCCCTCGCTGACGCTTCGGGTTACTTCTGGAACAGCCCATCCAAGTCTTGCTGGTTCGACAATTCTGCCTCGGTCGCCGATAGTTCGCCGCTCGAATTCCCGATCCCCTGACGGACTCCGATGTCCCCCACGACTTCAACTGACGTCTCCAACCATTTGGACATTCTCCGTGCCCGCGTCGCCGAGATTCGGGAACGTGCTCGCAAGCAATTCGCGCACGGAGCGAGCGGTGGGCAAACCGCGACGATGCTCTCGGACGGCATGCGAGCCTTCGTCGTCGAGCAGTGGCTGGAAGCGCTGACGACCGTCGCTCCGGACGTCGCACAGAAACTCGAACGGCATTCGGCGATCGTCGCAGTCGGCGGGACGGGACGGGGCGAACTGGCTCCGTTCTCCGACATCGACGTGATGTTCTTGCACGAAGCATCCGTCGGCCACGAATTCAAAGCGGTCGTGAATCGTTGTCTGCACAGCTTGTACGACGCGCAGGTGGAACTGGGTCACAGCGTCCGCACGCCAAAAGAAGCGATCGCGATGGCGTTGGACGATTCGACGGTCGCGACCTCGCTTGTCGAGATGCAGCCGCTGTGGGGATCGTCCGAAGTGATCGCGAGCATGAAGCGGACGTTCGAGCGAAAGGTGGTCCGATCACGGCGGCGAGTATTCTTCGAGTCGTCCATCGCCAACCGCGAAGAGGACGTCGCAAAACATGGCGGCGCGGTGCAGCAGTTGGAGCCGGACGTGAAATGTTCGCGCGGTGCGCTGCGCGATCTCCATCTGCTGCGCTGGATCGGGTTCGCCTGGTACAGCGCGCCGGACATCGACTCGCTGCGGCTGAACGGAGCGTTGTCGGGTGAGGATGCTCGCAAGCTGATCACCGCGCAGGAATTTCTGATGAAGATTCGGATGGACCTGCACTTCGCCGCCGGCAAAGCGCAGGATCGACTGACTCGCGAAGAACAACTGCGGATCGCGGCCGAACGCGGCATCGAAGCCACGCCGGCTCAGATTCCGGTCGAACGCTTCATGCAGGAATACTTCCAGCACACGGTCGCCATCGCCAGCATCGTGGCGAGATTCATCGCTCGACATCGCCGGCCGACGTGGAAGAACTGGCTGCTGGATCTGCTGCTTGAACGCCGGCAGGACGGGCACTTCTTCATCAGCCCGACACGCTTGAACGTCTCCTCCCGGCGGCTCGAATTCGTGTGCTCCGACCTGCATCAGGTGCTGCGGCTGTTTCTGATGGCGACGAGGAACAAGGTGGCGATCTCGCCGCAAGTGCTCGAACGTATTCGTCACGCCGCGCCGGAGTTCAGCCGAGTCCTCGACGCCGAGTCCTCGCGGCTGTTCATGGCGATTCTCGAACCGCGCGGCAGCCTGGGGACAACGCTGCGAGCCATGTACGAGACCGGCGTGCTGGAGGTCGTGCTGCCGGAGTTCTCACGCGTCCGTTGTCTGCTGCAATTCAATGCATACCACAGCTACACAGTCGACGAGCACACGCTGCGGGCGATGTCGATCATCGAATCCTTCGAGCAGGAGTCCGGCCCGATCGGAGCCGCGTATCGCGAAATCAAAATGAAGCCGGTGCTGCATCTCGCCATGTTGCTGCACGACGTCGGCAAGGGGAGCGTCGAAGACCACAGCGAACTCGGCCGCAGTATCGCCGAGCGGATCGCACTTCGCTTGGGCTTGCCGGAGCCGCAGCGGCAACTGCTGATGTTTCTGATTCACAAGCATCTGGTGATGGCGGACGTCGCGTTCCGGCACGACATCGCCGATCCCGGTGAACTCGCGCGATTCAGCCACATGGTCGGCAGCGCGGAGTGGCTGTCGATGCTGTATGTGCTGACCGTCGCGGACATCTCGGCCGTCGGGCCGGGCATCTGGAACGATTGGAAATCGGGCCTGCTGACCGATCTCTACGACCGAGCCATGCTGATCCTCAGCGGCAAGCATCCGAAGTTCTTTGAAGAGGAACGGCTGAGCAAAGTTCGCGAGCACGTCGCCAAGCATCTCAGCCCGAACGTCGGATCGGGCGAAGAACGCGACAAGCTGACGCAGTGGGTCGATCTGCATTTGAAGCAGTTCCCCGCCCATTATTTGCTCGGCACGCCGCGCGACCGAGTCGCTGCCGATTTGCAGATCATCCGCCGCCTGCAACCGGGCGAGATTGTTGTCGAGGGGAATTACAACAGCGAGACCGACACCGTCGAGTATCGCGTCGTGCTCGACCGGCAGCACTCCGAGGGTTGCTTTCATCGCATCGCGGGGACGCTGACGTCGCAGCGGTTGGAAATTCTCTCGGCGCAGATTTGCACGACGACCGACGGCATCGTGGTCGATGTCTTCTCAGTGCGGGACACCGACTTCACAGGGCCGGTTCCGTCGCACCGGATGGACGAGGTCGGCCAGGCGATCAATCGAGTGCTCCGCAAGGAGGTCAAGGTTGACGAGATGTTCCAACGCTCGCGCCGTTTCAACTGGAGGAACGCCAAGGCTCCGATTGGCGACCTGCCCAACCGCGTGACCATCGACAACGATTCGTCCGAGCGCTGCAACATCGTCTGCGTCTTCGCTCACGACCGTCCCGGCCTGCTCTACACGATCAGCCGAGCGGTCTACCGACTGGAACTCTCGATCGAGTTGGCCAAGATCGCCACACACCTCGACCAAGTGCTCGACGCCTTCTACGTCACCGACCGCGCCGGCAAAAAGATCACCGACGAGGCCCGCTTGGAGTCGATCCAGTTCGAGCTGAACAACACGCTCGCCGAATTCGACGCGACCGGGCATCAACGATTCGTCGGCTGAGTTCATAGTTCCGCGAAGTGACGTGGGATAGGTTTTCAACCTGTGCCACCCGCGAAACACATCTCCGGCCACACGCCCGCCGGCCAACGAGCTACGTTGCCGGAGGCCCCACCCTCTGAGCGACTTCACAGCGTGATCGACTTGACCGTGCTGTCGGTGTCGCCCGTGGAGTTCGAGCCTCGTGTCTTGAACTGAATCTCATCGCCGGCCGAGAACGGGCCGATGGTTTGGCCCGCGAGGTTCACGGCCGTCGCGTGTCCGAAGTCGGGGTCGATGCCAACCACTCGCCACAGCAGGACGAGCGTTGTCGCGTGGTCGCCGCCTCCTGCGACATAGGCCACCTGCACGCTGGTCCCGGCCGCCGTCAGCGTGTCGATCTTAAGAGCCGATGGAGCCGGCGTGGTTGGCCCCGTGTCGATCTGCGAGAGGGCGTCGTTCTCGGGCGAGCCGATGGCGAAGTTCTGCGACCAGGCGGCGTACCAGCGTTTGTTGTTGCGATCGATTCGCCGCGAGGTCGTTTTCAGCAGGCTCGTCTTTTGGTTGAGTTCCGACCGTTCATCTTCGACCGTTTGCAGCAGTCCGGGATGGTTGGTGAGGAGCGTCTGCAAGTTGGCGACGGTCGTCGCCCCGAGCGTCAGCGCGGGGAGGGCCGGAGTCATCGCGGCCCGCAGGATGTTGACGCGGTTCCACAGCGAGACCACGCGCCGCGCCCGCTCCATGCCGCCGTGAGTCCGGTTGGGATCAACGGCGAACACGTCATCGAGATCGCTGTGCAACCGATCGTCGTCTTCCAACGTCGCCTCGATCAGTTGCGGCACGCGGACCACGATGTCGCGCAGCGAGCCGAAGTTGGCATCACGAGCCAGCACGGCATCGTCTTGAACATCCTGTTGCACGTCGCGGTCGTTGACGTGCGTCATCAGCAGCGCGACATCCGTCGTGTGCGCCGCCAGTGTCAGCGCCCCCACTTGAAACGTCGCTGCATGCGTGTTCCAAACGGCGAGCGTCTGCTGCCCGCGCTGATGCACCGCTTCAAAGAACTCAGCCATGTGAAGACTCCTTGGAAAGGGAAGCAACGTGACCCGTCAGCGGCTCACCAAGACACAGTTGGAGAAAACGTCTCATTCAAAATCATGCACGGTATAGCGTGTGATGTGGACGCCTCTGTGCCAAGCATGGACGACTTTTTGATCGGTGCCGACGACTTGGCGATCAATGCGGAGCACTTGGAGAGCGGTGCCGACGACTTGGCGAGCGGTGCGGAGAACTTGAAGAAGCGCGCAGGCCACTTCGAGAGGCGCGCGGGCCACTTCGAGACGCGTGCAGACCGTCTGCGCTGGTCACCAAGACGCCTGCGCGACTCACAAAGCCGTCGGCGCGACCATCAAAGTGGCCTGCGCTGGTCAAAGAGGCGTCTGCGGGCCTCTGGAAGTCGTCTGCGCGACTCAAAAAGCCGTCTGCACAAAACTTGGACACGCTAGAAACGCCACGAGTTACGTCGCGAAACAGCCAGTAGTGGCGGCGACAGCCCCCGGACTCTGGCTCCGTAGGCTGGGACAAGCTCGCTGCGAGCGCCCGTCCCACCAATCTGGCTTGTTAGCGGTCTTGCACGAACAAGACCTCATCCAGATCCAATTCGATGGTCGTGCCTTTTGCGAGCGTAAACGTCGCCGGAAGTTCGGTGAGGATGTTGCCAAAAACCTTCTTGGCATCGTGATCAATGTGTTCCACTTCGAGGTTGATGTGTCCGCTATCGATTTGTGGTTTTGCCGTTTTACTCATCGAAAAGAAGACCCGAATGGCGATCTTGTCATTTTCCTTGATGTCAGAGATGTCGAGTTTGGGAAACGAGGGAAAAGCATTCGGGTAAAAGCCTGGAGTTTTGGCATGGTGGCGGCTGAAGATGTGGAAGCCGTTCTCAGTCAGGTCGTCAAAGAATGCTTTGTGGTCGGTCGCATCAAATTTCATGGCAAACCTCCGGAGGTTCTTTTGATCGCTAACAGAAGTGGTGAGCCAGATTCGGGCTTTTGGCGGACATGTCTGATCCGTGTCACGGAAATTAGCCGCGCGGCGCTAGCCCCGGTTACACGGCATGAACCGGGGCTATCGCCGCGCGGCTAATTTTCGGAATCCGTCTTACTTGGCTGGCTCCCGATTCGACTTCTTTTCCTGATACAGCTTCAGCATGGCTTCATATTCCGCCTTCCAATCAGCCGGGGCGAGGTCCATGGCTTTTTTCTGCCACTCGACCGCTTTGTCGAAGTCGCTCGCTTCGGCATACGCGGCGGCCAATGTGTCGAGGCTCCCCGAATCTTTCCACGCCGTCAGTTCGCAGGCTTTGGTGGCGTATGCGACTGCCTGCTGTCCGTTGCGGTGCTTCGCGTCCGGGCAGGTCGCTCGCAGCCTGGCGAAGGCAAAAAATGGCGGCAGATACTTTGGATCAAGCCGGATTGCCGCTTCGTAGTCGGCGATCGCTTTGTCGTAGTCCTGCTTGTCGTACCACAGAATCCCGCGACGGCGGAACCACGCGGACTCGGTCGAGTTCAGGTCGATAGCGTAATACATGTCTATGATCGCGATGTCGAGTTCCCCCTTTAGCCGCCAGATTTGGGCGCGGTTCCAGTAATTCTTGGCGGTCTGGTTGGCCTTCAACAGCCGCATGTAGTGGACGATGGCCTCGTCAAACGGCACGACATCGGCACGACGCAGATACGCCCGCTGCGACTTGATCCACAACAAACTCCCCTCGACCGACTCGACCGTGAAGACCGAGCATTCGCGGACCTCGGCCACTGCCTTGCCGCCCGCTTCCAGCGTCGCCTGGTCCCGAATCACGACGACTCGCTGGCCGACCAGCGGGTCTGCCGCGCGTGCGGGGAGGCTCAGCAACGACAGCACGCTGGCGAACGACAGCCAGAGACTCAACCACAAGGAACGCGGCATGGTGTGGGCCTTCTCGATGGAACGACGTCCTGGGGGAGGAATCTCAGTCATGGAATGACTGAGCGACGTAGCGCGACGTAGGCGAGTCATTCCATGACTCGCATTCCCAACGGCGAACAGTGTATGTCACCGCCACCCAGCCGCCAGCATCGGCTTGGTACGAAGCGGGTGGTAATCAAGCGGCACGACTCGTTGATTCGTCCATTCGCGCGTTCCTCAAACACTCTTCGACATCCACCGGCCGCGGCGGAACAGCCAGGCCACCAGGACCGCTCGCGTGGTGTTGTCGAGGCACATGCCGATCCAGGCTCCGAGCAATCCGCCGTGCAGTACGATGCCGCATGTAGACCAGACAGGCCGCGATTTCCGTGTTGCTGGTTGACCGATGTTTGATGATGATGTGTCCGCAATGGTCTGCGGTCGCACACAATCCGCAGGCCGAGATCGGAGAGAGGACCACGTCATGGCATCCGTTACACTCGAAGAGGCTCAAGCGAATCTTGGCGGGTTGATTCATCAACTGGCACCTGGCGACGAGTTGATCGTCACGGAAGGGGACCAGCCGATCGCTCGAATCGTGGTCCCCATGCCGCGTGTGAAATTGGGAGCGATGCGTGGCTCCGTCGTGTACATGGCCCCCGACTTTGACGCTCCGTTGGACGACTTCAAGGAGTACCAGGAGTGAAGTTGCTGCTCGACTCGCACACCGTGATTTGGTCGATGGACAACCCCGCGAAGCTGAGTCGTCCGGCCGTCGAGGCAATCGAGAATGAATCGAACGAGCGGCTGATCAGCATCGGAACCGTTTGGGAATTGAGCATCAAAGTTTAACTCGGCAAACTGGCTCTCTCGCGGTCGTTTCGGGAATGGATGGACGACGCCTTGGTTTTCCTCTGCGCCAGTCTGCTGCCGATGACTCTGGACGACGCCGACGAACAGCATCGACTTCCCTTGCATCATCGCGATCCGTTCGATCGGTTGCTGGCGGCTCAGGCCAAGACGAACGGCTTGATCGTCGTCAGCGCCGATCAAGCGTTCGATTTGTACGGCGTCCCGCGAATTTGGTGATCAGCACTCAAACACTCTTCGACATCCACCGGCCGCGGCGGAACAGCCAGGCCACCAGGACCGCTCGCGTGGTGTTGTCGAGGCACATGCCGATCCAGGCTCCGAGCAATCCGCCGTGCAGTACGATGCCGCAGACGTAGGCCAGAGTCAGACGCACGCCGAAGACTCCCAGCAGGCTGACCTGCATCGGTTGTCGAGTCTCGCCGGCTCCTTGCAGAGCGAACGTGTAGACGATCGCGGTCACGAGCGGGATTTGAAACAACGCGTTGAAGCGGAACGGAGTCACGCCCATCGCGTGGACTTGCGTGTCTTTGTGCATCAGCTCGTAGATCGGTTGAGCGGCGAAGAAGAACACCGCCGTCAGGACGAGCGCCAACACGGCACACTGCTTGACCGCCTCGTGTCCCCCCGCGCGTGCTCGTTCCGGCAGGTTCGCGCCCAGCGATTGTCCCACCAGTGTGGCCGCCGCCATCCCCCAGGCACACGCCGGCAAGAACGAGATCGCTTCGACCTGCATCCCGATCAGATGCGCGGCCATGATTGCGGTCCGCTCGGATTCGTTGTCGCTCAGCCGAGCCACGATCATCAGGAAGACAAGCTGCCCCGACCAACGCAACAACCCATCCAAGCCGGCTGGCAAACCGATTCGCAGAATGCGTCGCGCCGGCTCGCCGCGCAGCGAGATTTCTTGGCGAGTCAATTGGAGTCCGAACCAGCCGCCGCTGAGCACACCCAAGGTCAGCAAACCGCCGATGATCCGCGCGATCAACGTGCCGTAGGCGATGCCATCCAGGCCGAACGTCGGAATGCCGAGACGCTCTGAAAATGACAGCCACTCCGCCGGACCGACGCCGCTTAGCAACGTCGTGACGACGACGTTCAAGACATTGACGCAGCCCAGAATCATCATCGGCACACGCATCTGCCCAGTGCCTCGCAGCGCCGCGGCTCCGGCGACGGTCAGACACGAAAACAAATAGCCCGCGCCGTCGATGCGCAGAAAGCGGACCACCATGCCGGCGGTGTCTCCGTGCAATTGCATCAACGCCGCGTACCACGGAGCCGCGAACCAGATCAGCACATACACCCCGATGCCGACCACCGTCGCAATCGCGATCGCTCGGTTCGCCGCGCGGCTGGCAAAATCGAACTCGCCCGCTCCCCAATGCCGAGCGACAACCGCGACCGTTCCCGTGCTGACCAGCATGAAGATGTTCGAGGCCAGCCAACCGACATACGCCGCGAGGCCTACCGCCGTCGTGGCCTCTTTGCTGATGAATCCCGCCAGGAACGTATCGGTGAAGCCGACGAAAAAGCTGAGAAACTGCTCGACGAACACCGGCCACGCCAACCGCAGCATCGTCGAACGCAACGGGGCGGTCAGCAACGACGAGTTCGCGGCGGCTCGATCATCAGCGATCTGCGGACCTTGTCCCACGCCACATCACCTCACGAACCCGTCGCCGCGCAGCCAGTCGATGGCTTGTGAAAAGCCTTCGACGGTGCGAGCGACGTCGTTCTCGTCGTGAGCGGCCGAGGTGCTGCCGGCCCAGCCCATCCAGTCGATGCCGCCGAGCAGCAGTGCGCAACGGAACGCCTGCGACAGTGCCGCGTCTTGCTTCGCGTCGAGCTTGCGCCAGTCGCCGCCGTACGGCAGGAAGTCGTCGCTGGTCGAGCGTGGGCCGTCGTAGTTCGGCAGAATTTTGATCGCCGAGTAGTCTCCGTAGGCGATCCAGTTCACGCTCTTCTCAGCGAAGAGGGCGTTGAGCTTGCCGCGCAGCAGCGCAGCGATTTCGTTCGCTCGGCGATTGGGTTGTCCGGTCGAAACGATCTCCAGTGCGGCGATGCCGGCGGCGGCCGAGAGCGGATTGCCGTTGTACGTGCCGGGATGTTTCATCTTCTTGCCCAACGGATTGCCGAACGCCAGAGCCTGCATCAAATCAGCTCGCCCGCCGAGCACTCCGCCGGGCAAACCCCCGGCGAGGACTTTCGCGAACGTCGAGAGATCAGGTTGAATGTCGCAGATCGCTTGAAAGCCACCCGGTGCGACTCGGAAGCCGGTGATGACTTCGTCGAGGATGAAGATCACTTTCTTGTCGCGGGTCAGTTGTCGGATGCCGCGAACAAAATCCGGCCGAGCGGGCACAACGCCCCAACGTGCTCCGTTCCCTTCGTGCATCACGCAGGCCGGTTGATGTTCGTCAATCGCGCGAGCCAGCGCGGCGAGATCGTTCGGCGGCACGATGACGACGTCACCGGAGACACCGCCAGTCACGCCGGGAGTCGGATAGTCGGTCACTTCGGGAGACTCACCCGCCAGCACGTTCGCCGGATGCGGCGGCTCGGAGGAGATGATCACGGAGTCGTGCCAGCCGTGAAAGTGGCCGGCGAATTTGATGACCTTGTTCCGTCCGCTGACGATGCGGCAAATGCGGATCGCCATCAGCGTCGCTTCGGTGCCGCTGTTCGTGAACCGCATCTGTTCGACGGACGGCACCAGCCGGCGGACCCACTCGGCCCATTCGATTTCCAGTTCGTGACAAGCTCCGGGATGCGTGGACTTCGCGACCTGTTTTTGCACGGCGGCGACGATCGCTGGGTGCGAGTGCCCCAGCAGCAACGCTCCGTGACCGACCCAATAGTCGATCAGCTCGTGCCCATCGACGTCGGTCTTTTTTGATCCGTGAGCCTCGGCCGCGAAAATCGGAAACGGCTGGAGGTAGCGGCCGTCGTGCGTCACGCCATTCGGGAACAGCCGCGAGCTGCGTTCAAACAACTTCGCCGAACCGGGGAATCGCTCGCGATACGCCGCATCCAACCGACTGGTCGAGGAAGTTGCCGCAGACATCATGCTCTCCAGGAATCGTCTTGGTGATTGGGGGCCGACGTCGCACGATACGAGAAGCCACGCGCCGCCGACAAGTCGCGAGGCGACGTGGCGGATGCGTCGGCCACGCGCGAATTCCGCGTCGGAACCGGTCTGGACCTATTTTTCGAGTCGTAGCTACCATCCCGCCCCTCTCCGACCAACCTGTCTTTTCGCGAGTGGCGAAGTCAGCCAATCGCGACCTCCCTTTTCGTCCGTTCGGTGGAATGGAGTCTGCCGTGAGCCAACTCACTCGGTCGCTGATGCTGTGTGGTGTTTTCGCGTTGTCGAGCGTCGTCGCGACGCCAGCGTGGGCCGAAAAGATCGAAGCGATCAAAGGCAAGGTGTATAAACTCGACAAGCAGCATGGTCCGTGGATGGTCATGGTGGCCAGCTTGTCCGAGCCGCCGCCGGAAGCTCGCATCGACGGTCCCAACATGAAAGAGGCCGCCAACAGCCTCGTGTTCGAACTGCGCAAGAAGGACATTCCGGCTTACATCTTCGTGCAAGAGGAAGAGATTCAGCCGCTGAGCACATTCAAACGCGGCGACAAAGTGGTTCGCCGTGAAGTGAAGTCCAAGGACAATCGGATTTGTGTCGTCGCGGGCAACTATGGTTCGTCCGAAGATCGTATTGCTCAAAAGACGTTGAATTGGATCAAGAAGTTCAATCCGAAAGAGTTGACGGACCACGCCGTGTTTCATCCAACGCCGGGACGGCCCGGACCGCTCAGCGGAGCGTTTCTGACGATCAATCCCATGCTCTCCGCCGAAGAGGCCTCGCAGCAGAAAATCGATCCGTTGTTGGTGAGGCTCAACGCGGGCCGCAGAGACTCGCTGCTGGCGAACACCGGCAAGTACACGTTGGTCGTGGCGTCGTTCCGTGGCAAATCGCAGTTGCTCAGCAAGCCGAGCGACGAAGAGTTTGAAATCAGCCGATCGTTGGATGACGCCGGACACCAGGCCGAGGTGCTCTGCTACGCTTTGCGCGAGCAGAAGCTGCACTTCGGCCGGCAATTCGACGCCTTTGTGTGGCACGATCGTGATCGCTCGCTGGTCTGCATCGGCTCGTTCGTCTCCGACAAAGACCCATTGATCCCGCGGATGTTCGAGTACTTCTCCGAACGCAAGCAATTGAACGCGCAGACTCAGACCGAAGTCGTCATGCCTCAATCGTTGCTGGTGCCGGAACCAGAGAAATCGAATTGGGTCTTCCCGAAGTTGAACAAAGGGATCAGTCGCGATCGCAAGATCGCTCCACTGCCGAAGCACACCTTTGCGTTCGACCCCAAGCCGCAGTTGATGCTTGTGCCCAAGTCCGGTAAACCCAGACGCGAGGGATGACTCCCGGCCGAACCATTCAGCCCGGCTTCTCCCCGAAGCCGGGCTTTTTTGTTGGATTTTCAGGAGCCGCCGCATGTCTGCTGACCCCTCCGCCGCGCCGAGCGAATCGACGCTCGGTTCACGTCACGAACTGGTGCGAGTGCTTGGGCTCGGCATTGCGATCGCGATGGTCGTCGGCAACACGATCGGATCGGGCATCTTCCGCAAGCCGGGACTCATCGCCGCCGACGCGGATTCGTTTCCGTTGATCATCGCTGGTTGGATCGTCGGCGGACTGGTCTGCTTGCTCGGAGCACTCTGCTTCGCCGAATTGGCCGCGATGCTGCCGCGTGCCGGCGGCATGTACAACTATTTGAAGGAAGCCTACGGCCGGCCGGTCGCGTTCTTGTACGGCTGGAGCGAATTCTTCTTCGGCACGCCCGCGTCGTGTGGTGCGTTGGCGATCATGATTCTCGAAACGCTGGCGGTCGTTTTTGGCATTCAAGGGCAACTCAGCGAGATCACTCTGGTCGTCGGCTCAGTGCTGCTGATTGCATTCGTCGCGTTTGTGAACGTTCGCGGAGCCATCTGGGGCGGCAACGTGCAAGGCGTGACGACCGTCATCAAAGCCGGCAGTGTCGCGCTGATCGCCTTGTTGCCGCTGGTGCTGGTGTTGTTCGGAAGTTCGGCACTGCGAGTAGAGCACTTCACGTCGCACTTCGATCCCGCACTCTTCGATCCGGCCGTCTCGACGCTGACGGTTGAGAAATTCCAAGAGCTGACCGTCCCACGATACACGACGCTGCCGGCGCAGATGGCCGCGATCCTGCTGGCCGTGATGTGGTCGTACAACGGATGGGACGGAGTCGCTCCCGTTGCGGCGGAAGTCCGTGATCCGAACCGCAACATCCCCCGCGCGTTGTTCGCCGGGGTCGGCATTTTGATCCTGGTCTACGTCGGAGCCAACGTGGCCTATCACGGCGTGCTCAACATGACCGAACTCGTCGAGACCCCCGGTACGACCGCTCAAGCGATGCTTCGAAAACAGCTCGGAGTCTTCGGTCCCGGCTGGGCCACGACCGCTGTCACGGTCCTATCGGTCGTGATCGCCATCAGTTCGTTCGGAGCGATCAACAGCAATCTGATGCAAAGTCCACGAGTCGCCTACGCGCTCGGACACGACGGCGTGTTCTTCCAAAAACTCGGCCACGTTCATGCGAGCTACCGCACGCCGACCATTGCGATTTGCACACAGGCGACGATGGCCTCGCTGATGGTGGTCGGGGCGAGAATCTCGAAGCACTACGTCGCCGCGCTCAAGACTCGCGACTTGTTCGACATCCTGACCGACTACGTCATCTTCTCGGCCAGTGTGTTTCTGGTGCTGTCGGTCATCGGCGTGATCGTGCTGCGATTCAAGCACCCCGAATGGCACCGCCCGTATCGCACGCTGGGTTATCCGGTGACGCCGCTGCTGTTCGTCGGCTTCTACGTCTGGTTCCTGCCGACCGCGTATCGGCTGGAATCGTTCTCCGCCCACGTCGCTTTGATTCTGATCCTGCTGGGCCTGCCGGCGTACTTTCTGTACGCGATCGTGCGCAAATCATCGACGGCACGGTAACAACGACGGACAGCAATCTCAGGGAATAATCGGCGGGGTCATCTCGGTTGCGACTAGGCATTCCGAAATCAAAGCTGCGATCGTGTCGATGATTTCCGGTGCGTCAATTATGGCGGCAGTGTCCTCGAAGCCACGCAGTTTGATCGGTGGGTCGGCCAACTCGCTGTCCGGAGCGAGCGCATCTGTTCCAGCACCGCCATCGAGAGTCACTTTGGTGGTCTCGCCGAGTGTGAGTACGCCGACGGAACACTGATCCTCACCTGCGGCCAAGAGAACCGTCACATTGCCGGTGGCGTCGAGACTGGAGATTCGCAAACGGTCGTTGCCGCTGCCGCCACGCAGTGTGGTCGTGCCGACGGTGGTGACGTCCTCGACGTGGATGTCATCGTTACCGCTGTGACCATCCAGAGTGAGGCTGCCTCCGATGGTCGCCGATTGCAGGGAAATCGAATCGTTGTGGTCGCCGCCGTTCACATTCATCGAACGTTGCACGTCGATGCCCGCCAAGCCGATCACGTCGCTGCCGAGTCGGCCGAGGATGATGACGCTGCCGTTCACTTGAATGGGATCTTGCGGGTCCACACCCGCGTTGAGCTTCTCCAAAGTTCCGACCAGGAAGCAGTCATCCCCGTTGTCGAGATCCCCTTCTAGATTGCCGCCGATCGTCAGCGTGCCGTTGTTGAGCAGCACGACTCCGTGATCGTTCCCTTTGCCGAGATTGATTCGGACACGTCCCGTGATGGAGACGTCCGGAGCATCTGGATCGGTCGCGGCGACGCCGACTTCCAGGCGGACCTTGTCGTTGCCGCCGCGCATCAAGATCGTCAAGTTCTTGAGACTCAGTGACTCGGTCAGCAGAACCTCTTCGCCGGCCTCGAAAGTGTCAGCACCGAATTTGATCTTTGTGAACGTGGTCGGATCGCTGTCGGCGTCTTGAACTCCCGTCAGATAGATGCCGGTGGTTCGCACTTCGATCAGGATCGAATTGTCGAGGTTGTCTCCGCCGATCGTGAGATGCCCACCGGAGAGGGCCGCGGTCACGGTTCCTGTCGGCAACGACCGCGTTTCCAGTGATTGCACTTCGGCCGCGACGTTCAGACTTTGGGTGACAGAACCAGCTCGTTTCTCTCGAGAGCGTCGCATCATGTCGGCCTTCATTTGTGGAGCACGCGGTTCGCGTGCGAGATTCCGCACGCGAGTCGCGTGCGCTACGATCATCGCCAGTATCGTCCGCCCAATCGTTACAACTTGACGAAACCCTTGCGGAGTTCCCGACGTGACCTCGACCCCAATTACCCCGCTTTCCCTGTTGAAGCCGCGTCGCCAGATTCGCGGCATCTCGGCGATTCTGTTGCCGTTTGCCGAGTCGGGAGAAGTCGATTGGCCTGCCTTCGACGCGCATGTGCGTCGCACGGCCGAGGCGGGACTGACTCCGGCCGTCAACATGGACACCGGCTTCGTGAATCTGCTCGACGACGTGACGTACCGCGAAGTCTTGCGGCGCACGCAGTCGGTGCTCGGTGGCCGAGCATTCGTCGCCGGAGCGTTCGTCAGCGATCAAGCGGGAGCGACGTTCGATCTCGTGGCCTATCAGCGACGGATCGACCTGATTCAGTCAGTCGGAGGACTGCCGATCCTGTTTCAATCGTTCGGCTTGGTTGAGTTGCCTCCGGCCGAATTGATCGCGGCGTATCGCGCGATCGGGCGAGGCTGCGATCGGTTTCTCGCCTTCGAATTGACTCCGATGCTGGCGAAGTTCGGAGCGATTTACGATCTCGACACGTTCGCCGGATTGCTCGACATCCCGCAGTGCATCGGCGAGAAACACTCGTCGTTTTATCGCGAACCGGAATGGCAGCGGCTCCGGCTGCGCGACGAGCGACGGCCGGACTTCGTCGTCTACACCGGCAACGATTTTGCGATCGACATGGTCATGTACGGCAGCGACTACTTGCTGGGCCTGAGCACGTTCGCACCGGATCTGTTCGCGAAACGCGATGCGTATTGGGCTGCCGGCGATCCACGTTTTTACGAATTGAACGACCAGTTGCAGTATCTCGGCATGTTCGCGTTCCGCTCGCCGAGTCCCGCGTACAAACACTCGGCTGCGCAGTTCTTGAAACTTCGAGGTTGGCTCGCCTGCGACCGCACTCATCCAGCCAGCCCGCAACGGCCGGCCAGTGACGTCGAAATCCTTCGCGACCTTTGCCAGCGTCTCGGCGTGGTGCAAGCCTCATAGCAGCGGACTTCGCGAACCGGGTTCATCGTCGGCTTCTGCGAGGATCCGGCAAACTCGACAGTGGAAAGTTGCGTCGCCAAGCCTGGTAAGCGGCGTCGATGTCTGCAGGCTTGGCCTTCGTGAGGACTAGGAATTGCAAGTACTCGTAATACAGACCTTGATGATGTTTGATGCCCGTCCCGAGCCCACGTTCAAAAAACGACCGGACCTCATGGACCAGTTCGTCTGGGTTGTATTGACGGCATGTGGCGGGAGCGGGGCGACGCAACTGTTGCGCTTCGGCACATTGGACTGCTTGGATCACTTTCGCATATTGCGACTCGCCTCGTTCCGGGTACAGCGTTGTCAGTGCATCCGTGAAGTTGGCATGAGGATCGAGGTACAGATCGACGACAAGCGCTTGCTGCGAGATTTCCCAGACGCTGACTGTGATCGTCATGCCATAGACGATCATCAGCAGCCGGAACGGGCGGAGGTCCCACCAGGCCGCGCGGATCGCCGAGCTGATCTGCGACAGTAGGGGCGGCATCACAGTCCCTCCCGAGTCTGAGCATCGCTCACTTTCCAGATGAACGAATCCAAATAAAAGTGAGTCAGCGAAGTCAATTCCACGATCGCCGCGGCAAATAAGTCGTACGCCGCGACTTGGTTCATCTGTGTGTCAGCGAGATACCGAATCGGAGTGCCGTACTGCTCCTGCAGGTGAAAGGATCCAAATCCAAAAACCTCGAGCGATTGGCCGATGATCAACTGGTAGGCAAAGGCGTAAAGCACGCAACCCGCCACGAAGACTTGAAGATTGGCAGGCCGGACAAGCGCGGCGGCCCAACTCGTGAGATCGCCGGACCGCTCCGTTTTTTTGCGCGTGTACCAATACGAGATCACAATGTATTGGCAACCGTGCATGATCTGGCTGGCGATGGTATAGACCAACACCGAGGCCGTATGCCATGCCGTGAAGTACCACAGGAAATAACTGGATCCGAGGAAGAGATACTTCACGGGATTCAGTCGATATCCCTTTTGGACAGCCCAGCACAAATGGCCGAAGTAAATCAGTGAGTAGATGATCGTGATCGACCAACTGATCTGATGCACGAATTGCACACCGTCCGCAGAGACGGGCAGATGCAGGCGATAGAGCTCCCGAAGCCAGATCGGTGTAAAGAACGGAGAGGTAAGAAACAGATTGGAGAACAGCACCCAATTCAAAATCAGATCAAATCGAGCGGTCGACGGATCGCCGGTCTTCGCTTTGAAATCGTAAATCCGAGCGAATCCGTGTTGTTGCATCAGCGAGTGCTGTTTGTCCCACAGAATGGCGAGAATCAGCACGCTGATTGGTGCCCATTTGAGTCCCGCCAAGGCCATTGTGAAAATTACGATTGGGCCGAGTATCAAGCGGCCCTGCCATCGTTTTCGGTCCTCGGCGATTCCGTAGGCGCGAATCCAAGTGGCTAAGTGATGCGGGATCGTGATCCACAAAGCGACTGAGGCCACGGCGATGGCCGGCAGCCACTGCTGACAGGCGAGTGACGCGGCCAATGCGAAATAAGGCAACCCCAGGAACCAGATCAGGTCGGCGTTGCGACTCAGGATGAATCCCGTTCGGAACATGACGAGCGCCTCAATCGACTTCGTTCGGAACATTTAGTCCCGCAGCCCACAGCAAGCTGTTGCGGAGCAATCGTGCAAACTCCGGCTGAGCGAAGTCGGACTTATGGCCGAGCGACGTGTAGAACGACCGACCGCCATCTTTGCGAGTGAACGTCCACGCGACCGGTTCGACCGGCTTGTCGCCGAAGCGGCCGGTGAGCAAGACGTGAGTTCCCTCGGCCAGTGGCGAGGTCAGGTACAGCGTTCCGCCGCT
>QWQF01000274.1 GCA_003669125.1 Planctomycetota bacterium | reverse complement strand
TGGTCCCCGCTCCGAACAACCCCCCTTGTACCGCTTGATTGATAGTCACGAACCGAGCTCCCGCTTCGATCAAGCGCCGAGCCATCAAGACTCGTTGGCCGTAGATGTTCAAGCCGTATCGTTCGCGCAGAGCCAACGGCTCGGCATCGAGATTCATGGCTCGCTCCATCGTGCCGCTGGTCAGCAGCGAGATCGCCTCTTCCGAAAACTTGTCGTGAGCCTCGTACGCATCGGAACTACGCTCGTTCAATCGGCAGAGATTCTCCAGTTGCGTGAGCATCGAACGGCGATCCTCGAACCGCACAGGTGCGAGCTTGAGTTTGCTTCCCTGCAGTTCGGGCGTGCGCGGATCGCCCTTGATGTTGAACGCATCAAAAGCCGGGCCGAGATACCCCGGTGGATTCGTGTATCGCGCGGCGACCGGCAATCCAAAGTGAGCCGGAATACCTTCCACCTTGCTGCCGGACAGCGCCGAAACCAAACAACCGAAATTTGGAAAGTATTGCCCGCCGCGCTGCGGCAAGAACCCGCTGGTGACATGCTGCGAGCCGATGTCATGCCCACCGTTCTTCCCCTGCCACGAGCGGATCACCGCCACTTTGTCCATTCGCTGCGCCATCAGCGGCAGCATCTCGCAGATGGAGATCCCCGGCACGTTGGTCTGCGTCGGATTCCACAGGCCGCGAATCTCGGCCGGAGCGTTCGGCTTTGGATCGAAGGTCTCAAATTGACTAGCGCCGCCCGCCAAAAAGATGAAGATGCAAGAGAGGTCCGACTTCGATGTCTGGGACGAGTCGGCCGCTTGCAAGAGCCTCGGAAGGCTCAGTCCAAATAAGCCGGCACCGATTTGCAGAGCCGCTCGGCGATTCATTGGAAAGGGGCTGGACGACTGAGAGTTGAGCACGCTCACTTCTCCTGCTTGGCAACCGATTCGCGGAAATTCCATGGCCGGGAGTGTATCGACAATCTCCCTTGTGTCCTCTTCAAAATTCATCGGCGAGGTCATTCCTCGCGATTCAATCGCGGTTTCGCATAAATACGATCCTTGGCCATCGAAAGATAACTCCTCCGAGCAACCACCATGCGATGTCTTGCGATCTCACTGAGCCTGTTTGTCAGCACGCTCATCGTTCTCACTGCCTCAGCTGCGCCGCCGTTGGTTGATCCGGATCTTCCCGATGGCACCGAGGCGGCGATCAAACAGATCGCCACGTTTCGAGTTCCCGCGGGGCTGAAGGTTGAACTCTTTGCCGCGGAGCCGAAGCTGGCGAGTCCCGTGGCAATCGGAGTCGATGAACGCAATCGCGTGTTCGTGGCGGAGGAGTATCGCTTCAATCGCGGGACCGAGGAGAACCGCACGCGACCGTTTCTGCTCGAAGACGATTTGCAGTTGCAGACGACCGACGATCGCTTGGCGATGTTTCGGAAGTTCGCCGACAAGTTTGACGGCGGCATGAACTGGTTCACGAAAACGGCGGATCAAGTGCGGCTGGTCGAGGACACCGACGGCGACGGTCGAGCCGATCGCAGCACGGTCTTTGCCACGGGGTTCAACGAACCGCTCGACGGTCTGGCGGCCGGCGTGATGCCGCACAACGGCGATGTCTATTTCACCTGCATCCCGCATCTGTGGCGACTGCGTGATACCGACGGCGACGGCGTGGCCGATGTGAAAGAAAAATTGCTCTCCGGATTCGGTGTGAACGCGGGGTTTCTTGGCCACGATTTGCACGGGCTGGTGTGGGGACCGGACGGGAAGTTGTATTTCTCGATCGGTGATCGCGGCTTTCACGTCACTTCGAAAGAGGGAATCACTTTTCATGGGCCGCGCAACGGTACGGTGTTTCGCTGCAACCCGGACGGCACCGAGTTTGAAGTCGTGCATCGCGGGTTGCGCAATCCGCAGGAGATCGCGTTCGATCAATTCGGCAACCTCTTCGCCGCTGACAACAACTGCGACAAAGGTGATCACTCACGGTTGGTCCAAATCGTCGAGGGGGGCGACAGCGGTTGGAACATGGCGTTTCAGTCGCTCAATCCGCCGTACCTCACCGGGCCGTGGCACGCGGAGAAGATGTGGTCCGCGCAGGGAGATGCCTCCGCGGTCGATCTGCAACCCGCATGGTTAGTCCCGGCTGCGGGGCCGCTCGGAGCCGGACCGTCTGGCTTCGCGTATTACCCCGGAGTCGGTTTGCCCGATCGTTACGCCGGTCACTTCTTCATGTGCAACTACACCGGCGGAGGCGGGATCGAATCGTTCGCCGTCAAATCGCGCGGGGCGAGCTTTGAAATCACCGACGCTCACGACTTCTTCAAGCCGATCAACGCGACCGATGTCGAGTTTGGCTACGACGGCAAGATGTATGTCTCCGACTTCGTGAACCTCGACTGGGGCGGACGGAGTTTGGGAGGCCGCATCTTTTCGCTGTTCGATCCGCAGCACGTCGCGAGTAACTCCGCGAAGCAAACGCAGCAACTCGTCCGCGACGGATTTCTCAAGCGACCGTCTGACGAGCTTATCGGCTTGCTGAGTCACGCCGACATGCGTGTCCGTTTGCGAGCGCAGTTCGAGTTGGCTAGTCGCGGCGAGTCATCCGCGGAGAAGCTGCACGCGGTCGCGATCAATCGCGCCGCATCAACAGTGACGCGGCTGCACGCGGTCTGGGGCCTCGGTCAGATCGCAAGCAAGCGAACGGAAGTCCTGACGCCGTTGCTCGCGCAGCTTGAAGAGGGAGACGAAATTGTTCGCGGCCAGATTGTCAAAGTGCTCGGTGATCGGCGAGTCACTGACGCCGCGCCGGTGTTGCTCAAGCTGCTGAAAGAGGACAGCTCTCGGATTCGTTTCTTCGCCGCGATGGCTCTCGGCAAGATCGCCGCTGCCGAGCCCAACGTGCCGATCGGGGCGCGGCGCGGTGACACGGTCTTTCCGACGATTTCGTCACTCGTGCCGATTCCGCGAGCTCCGTCGGAACTGCGACGCGGGACGATCAATCTCGGATTACTCGAACTGCTGCGAAACAACGCGGACGCCGATCCGTATTTGCGTCATGCGGCTGTGATGGCTCTGGCTTGGATCGGTGATTTGGAATTCCTGCAATCGTTCGCGAGCGACCGATCGGCGGCGGTGCGTCGCGGGGTGTTGTTGGTTCAACGCCGCACCGCCGATCCGCGCGTTGAGCAGTTTCTGAACGACGAGGACTGGACAATCGCCACGGAAGCCGCGCGAGCGATCAACGATGTCCCGATCGAAGTCTCCCAGCCGGCACTGGCACGAAAGCTCGCTCAACTCACAACCTCCACGCTCGCCGTGAAGCCGGTCGCGAGTGAGATCGCGTCAACCTCGGAGACTCCGCCACGCGTGATCGATCTTGAACCGCTGTTGCGTCGAGCGATCCACGCGAACTTTCGACTCGGCGGTGCGGAGCATGTGCAGCGAGTCGTCGCCGTCGCGATGAATCCGCAACACTCGGTCCGAATGCGTGAGGAAGCGTTCTCCGCGCTGGCGGCCTGGACGGAGCTGACTCAGCGCGATCGCGTCACCGGATTTTGGCGACCGCTCACGAAGCGCGATCCGAATGTGGCCCGCGAAGTGTTGAACGACAAGTTGCTGGAGATGTTGGCGTCCGCTCAAGGCAGCTTGGTCACGCAAGTCATTGAGCTGATCGCACGGCATGGATTGAAGGCCGACGAAGCGACGTTCGCCGAATGGCTCACCGATGCGAAGCGTCCCGCCGCCGCGCGAGTCGCCGCACTGCGATTGCTCGCGGCACGTCAGTTTCCGAAGTTGGACGACTCGCTGGCGAGTGCGTTGACGTCGGACGTTCCGCAGCTGCGCGCGGCGGCTCGCGATGTCATCGCCGCACGCGATGCAACGGCAGGTTTGCGAGAACTCAGTCAGGTGCTCGAAGAGTCCTCCACGAAACCGGCGACACCGATCAACAACGTCGATCGGCAGCGAGCGTTCACGACGCTCGCATCGATGAAGCACAAAGACGCGGATGCGCTCTTGGCTTCTTGGGCCGACCAGCTGGCGTTGGGTGATGTGCCGGTGGAACTGCAAGTTGATTTGCTCGAAGCGGCGACCGCACGACGTGAGATTGCGGCGATCAATCAAGCATTGCAACGACGCTCGGCCGCGTTGAGTGCGAAGACCGCGGCTGACCCGCTCGCCGCACTTCGGCTCACGCTGCAAGGGGGCGACTCCGAAACAGGCCGATCGGTCTTCATCGGCCACGCTCAGGGGCAGTGCATTCGCTGCCACAAGATTCGCGGCGAAGGAGGCATCGCCGGTCCGGACCTGACCGACGTAGTCAAACGCAATCGCGAAGTCGCCGGAGGTCTTCGCGAGCATCTGTTGCAATCGCTGATTGATCCGAACGCGAAGATCACGCCGGGCTTCGGCAGCATCACGCTGGTTCTCAACAGCGGTCGGATCGTCGCCGGCACACTGAAGACCGAAGACGCACAACAAGTCACGGTCGAAACACCGGATAGCAAATCGGCGTCAGTGCCGCTCAAAGAGATTGACGAGCGGACGCCGCCGAAATCGTCGATGCCTCCGTTTGGAAAAGTGCTCACGCCGCGCGAACTGCGCGATGTGATCGAGTTCTTGGCGACGTTGTCACCGTGAACTGTCGCGAGCGGCATTATTTGCAACGGCTCTACGCCACGATCTCATCAATCACATGCCCATGCACGTCGGTGAGGCGGCGGTCGATGCCGTTGTGGCGGACGGTGAGCTGCGCGTGGTCGATGCCTAGCAGGTGCAGGATTGTGGCGTGGATGTCGTACACCTCGGTGGGGTGTTCGCGGTCGAGCGGTTTGTAGCCCCATTGGTCGGAGAGGCCGTGAGTCGTGCCTCCCTTGATGCCGCCGCCGCAGAGCCAGTTGGTGAAGACGAACGGGTTGTGGTCTCGGCCTTTTGAACCTTGAGTCGAAGGCATCCGGCCGAACTCGGTGGTCCAGAGGATGAGCGTGTCGTCGAGCAGGCCGCGCTGTTTCAAATCTTTGATGAGCGCGGCGGCTCCGACAGCCATGCCCATCGCCAGCGGGCGGTGATCGCGCTCGATGTCCTCGTGGCTGTCCCAATTGCGGCGAGGAAAACTGTTGTCGTTGCCCGACCAAATCTGGATGAACCGCACATCCCGCTCCAGCAGTCGCCGAGCGATCAGGCATTTGCGGCCGAAGTATTCCGCCTCTTCGGGGATGTTGATTTCCGTGGGATAGGACTTCGTTGAAAGGGACTTAAGAGACGAAAGGGACGTAAGGTTGTCATCGCTGTCTGTTTTTCCTTTGGTCCTTTCAGTCCTTTG
>QWQF01000183.1 GCA_003669125.1 Planctomycetota bacterium | reverse complement strand
GTCTTTGCGCCAAACGTCGGCCAACAAGTGCCGGTGCCGTACGGTGCGTGGCACTTGGAAGCGATGGACGCTCACGGAGGCTGGATCGGCAGCGCCTCGGATTTGGTGCGGCTGGCCATGTCGCTCGATCCGCAATCGCAGGCTCCGCTGCTGACGGCCGACAGTTTGAAAACGATGTGGGAGCGTCCGAGCGGCACGGCGGGCCACGAACCGAATGGCCAACCGAAAAAAGTGCATTACGGATTGGGCTGGATGGTCCGTACGTTGTCGTCGGCAGACAAATTCAACGTCTGGCACACCGGCTCGCTCGACGGTACGTCAACAATGTTCGTCCGCCGCCACGACGGCTTCTGCTGGGCCGTGCTGTTCAACAGTCGCACCGGCTTCAACCCGGAGACGATGAAATTCGACGTCACGCCGTCAACAGCGATCGACGGCGCGATTCATCAGGCGGTCGATGCGGTGCGCGAGTGGCCGACGTAATTCCTGTAGCCATCACGCAGGAACGTGGCCGCTACGTTCGCAGCAACCTCGCGTCCAACCGTGCCGGCAGCAGTTGCTCGGCGTTTTGAGCAGCCGCCGCGATGCCGGTGCGAATCGCGGACGGCATTTCTTCGCCGCGCTGCAACGCCCACGCGAGGCCCGCTGTAAAACAATCACCGCAGCCGATCGGGTTCACGACCTCCACCTTCGGGGCATCGAACCAGAAACCGTCAGAGTTCTGGAGACGTTGGACTTCATTGGATGCGAAGACACGCTGTGGGCCATTGGTGACGACAACCCATTCAGCACCGACTTCGTGAATCTCGCGCATGGCTTGCCAAACGTCGTCGTCGGTGAGCAGAGATCGCTGGACGGTGTGTGCCAACTCCTCTCGGTTCGGTTTGACGAGGAACGGCGCGTGTCGCCAATTCGCGAGCAACTCTGGGCCGCGAACGTCCAGAATGGCTTTGGCTCGCGTGTGATCGAGCAGTCTGGAGTAGAACTCTGGTGGCGTGCCGATCGGCAGCGAGCCGGTGAGCACCACGAAGTCGAACGCTTGGGAGGCCGCTTCTTCGGCAAAGGCTGCCTCAAATGCGGCCAGTTCCGCCGACGTCGCAGCAGCCGAGTTTTCGACGATCTCTGTCGTCTGTCCTGATTCGCGGTCAAGCAGTGTCGTGCAGACTCGCTGCGGCGCATTCGATTCGATCCAGCGAACATCGACGCCGAGATCCGCCATGTCTCGCCGAGTGGCCTCGCCCGCCGAGCCGCTGCCGACCAACGACAGCGTGCGGACGTCTGCTCCGAGTTGCGTCAGCGCGAGACCGACGTTGAGCACTTTTCCGGAGGCGCACCAATGCACCTCGCGAGCGCGGTTGACCTCACCGATTCGCAGCCGGTCGAGGACGGCGATCTGTTGCCACGCGGGAGTTAGACCAGCAACGAGAATCATGGAGAGCGATTTGGGCTGGGGGTTAGGGAGAAGAACCGAGCAACGTGGTCGCTGACGAGTTGAAAGGCTTCGAGCTCCTGTGGGCCAGCGGTCTTTTCAACCGGGCTGCGCAGGGCGGCGAGTTGTCTTTCGATTTCGTCTCGTGGCAGCAGATGCAGGCGTGTGGCGAGGATCGCGGCTTCGAGAACGGCGTGTTTCGCTCGGTTGAAGCCGAAGAAGTCTCGGAGGCGGCCGACATGGACGACTCGCGCGCGGATATCGGTGCGGTCTTGCGATGCATCGAGTGAGTCGATTTCAAACTCGTACCAGCGGCAGGCGGAGGCGAGGACTCGGCCGGTGACTTTCTCGGCGGCGAAGGTTTCTGGGATCGTGTCGAGTTTCCCGATCGCGGCTTTGGCCAGCAGCAAAACGTCATCGACAACGTGGAAAACACCGTGCGGTCGCTGCTGCAAATTGCGAAAGGTCTGCGACCTCTGGAACGGCCGCAGATGCAACCACGTCAGCGACTCATCGACGATCGGCCCCATCGGGGCGACGTTGAGTTCGCCGTCTGCGTTCAGGCTGGTGACGATGCCTTCAAGAATCATGGGGCGAATGGTAGCAGGCACACTCCATGTGCCGTCAGTCAACGGTTCGACCGCGTTACGGTGTTGCTGCGATTGACGGGCCGTGGCAGAATCGTCCTCCATGAGACGGGCCGTGTGCGACGTGCTGACGTGGATTCTCGCGGTGGTGGCGACATCGCTGACGCTCGCGGACGACTCGACATTCAAAGCGGAGCCGGAGCAGTTTCCGCAGTCGGCGAAGCTGGCTCGCGATCGGCGGGCGGATGCGGTGCTGGAAACAGCGCGAGCACAGTTGCGGCAGAAGGACTTCGCGGCAGCGATCGTGGCGTTGCAAGAGTTGCTCGATGGACCGAACGCTTTCGCGGCTGGTGGAGCGAGCGTGCCGAGTTTTATCGAAGAAGCGAATCGGCTGTTGCGCGAGATGCCGACGGTCGGACGCGAAGCCTACGAACGCTCGCACGGAGCGGAAGCCGATCGGCTGTGGCAAGCGGCTTTGAAAAGCGGACGGCTCGATGCGTTGCGAGAAGTGGTCACGAGATTCGGTGCGACGACGGCCGGTTGGTCCGCATTGCGTGACTTGGCGGCGAGGCATGTCGATCGTGGCGAGTGGTCGCTGGCGGCCACGGCTTCCACGAAACTGTCACGGCATCCGCATTCGAACGTCACACCCGAGATCGGTTGGCTCGCACGGTGGGTGTTGGCGGAAACTCGCCTGCCGAATCGCGAGCGTGCGGCTCGCGAGCTGTTTCAGCGATCTCGGAAATTGTTGGAAGGGGCACCCGTGCCAGCCGGCGCAACGGGCAAGAACTTGGCCGAGTGGTTGGAAAAGCAATTGCCCTCGGTGAGCCGCGAACCACCCGCGTCCGAAGATTGGCGAGCCTCGTTGGGATTGGCTCCGTCCGGACACAGTGTTCTGCAACTCGCCGCGGAGTTGGACGGCGAACCGGCGACCTGGCTGAAAGAAATCGTCGCCGAGTGGAATCGCTACGACGTGCCGACGTTGCCGAGTGCTCAGCCGTTGGTCGTCGGCGATGTCGTGGTCTCGCGGTTCGCCCAACCGGCGAAAGTGATCGCGGTCGATGCGCGACGCGGAAAGCTGTTGTGGGAGCAGTCGCTGGCGGGGTCGCTCGGTTCGACCGCTTCGGATTTGCAGCGGCATCCAGGGATTCGCACGCCGCTGGTCGAGGAGTTGCAGCGACGCTGGTTCGGCGATTCCGTGCGCGGCCGCCTGACCAGCGATGGACGGCGACTGTTTCTCGTGCGGGATCTGGACGATCTCGATTTGAAACCGGGTGCGGGATCGCGACTGCGAAATCATCTCGAAGCCTGGGACTTGGCGACGGGCGAGCGGCATTGGCGCATCGGCAGCTCGGTCAACGAGCCGCCGACGGGGTTCGAGGGGCTGTACTTTCTCGGTCCGCCGCTGGCGAACGACGGGTTGCTGTACGTCGTCGCTCAGCGAGAATTGCAGGTCGCGCTGTGGGTGCTGCGGGCGAGCGACGGGCAACTCGAATGGATGCTGCCGCTGGCCGAGACCGACCGACTGCAATTCAAAGACCCGGGTTGGCGTCATGTCGCATGTCCGGTGACGTGGGCCAGCGGCCGCTTGATCTGTCCGACCGGAGCCGGCTGTTTCGTGGCGGTCGATCCGATCACTCGTTCTCTGGCATGGAGCGTCCGATTTGAGCGGGACGACATCGCGTCGGCAATGGGATTCCTCGCAACCGATCGCGATCGACCGTTTGCGTCACGCTGGTGGGAATCGTGGCGGGAGGTGGTGAGTCAAGAGGTGAGTATTGAGGCAACCCGGCGAGCGGATGGCAACAGGCCTCCGCCCATCTCAATCGAACTTCCACGAACCGGGGGGCTGAAGATTCCACAGACTGAGGAACTGACGTCCCCCACTCGCCTGCCGGTGGTCATCCTGGCTTCCCCCGAATCTCGCTCGTTGCGAGCCATCAATGGGTTCACCGGCGATGTTTTGTGGCGAGCCAAATTCGAAGAGCCGTTGTTCGTGGCGGTGAGCGATTCGAGCGTGCTGGTCTTCGAGCGGACTCGTGTGATCGGGATCGATCCGGCCAACGGTCACGAGCGTTGGCGTTCGCCGCTGTCCGTGCCGGACGGGCCGGGCGATTGGATCGGAACGAGTTACGTTTGTCCGACGCTCGGCGGATGGTCGCTGATCGACTCCGCGACGGGACAAGTTCGGCAATCCGAGGACGGCTTCTGGTGGGACTTGGATTTGGACCGCAAGAAGCTGTCTCCAGAACAACGACTCGTTCCCACGACGGGACGTCTGGTGCGAGTCGGCTCGCGCTGGGTGGTCTTGTCTCCGGGCCAGCTTGGTTTGTTCGAAAACATCGCCAATCGGCAAACATCCGCCGCCGAACGAATGCGATCGAAACCGGAGGACGCGGAGGCACGCATCGAGTTGTCGGTGATCGCGCGGCAGTTTGGTGAGTTGGACGAAGCCGAGAAGTTGCTTCGGCCGCTGTTGAACGCAGAGGCCACGGCCTCCAAAGCGGCGTCGCCGATGCGCGAGATTTTGCTGCGGCGACTTGCGGCGCAACCGGATGAGCACTCTCGCTTCGCCGAAGAATTGCTCCGTCTTTCGCCAAGCGAACGCATCGCCGTCGAGACTCGGCACGCATTGATCGACGCCGCGAGGAAAAGCGGCGACCTCATTGCGGTCATGCGCGGATCGCTCGACTTGCTCAGCATGAAGTCGGACGAGGCTGTGAAATCGGAGTTCGGCATCAAGGGGCTTGTCCAGAGACCGGCCTCGCTTGCAGATCAAATCAAAGACGACGACACGCTTCATGTTCGTCGCGATCGATGGGCACAAGGTGTGATCATGGATGTGCTGTCTGATGCAGAGTCTGTGGCTGACGCGCGCCGGTCGGAGTTAGACGCACTGTTGCAAGAACAGCGGCAGCAGGCGCTCGACAGTTCCGATCCGTTTGCCCTGCAAGCGTTGAGCGAGCGACTAGGTTGCCTGAGTCTGGGCCGTAAGTTGCGAATGCAATTGTCGGGACGAACGAGCAACGGCGTGGGCTATTTGAAGACGAGCCTTGCGCTCCGCGAGATCGCGATGGGGACCAACCTACCGGCTGCCGCTGAGGCGTGGTATCGACTCGCGCTGCTGCATGACATCCGCAGCGAACCGCTGGATGCGGCGGAGTGTTATCGCGAGTTGCGAGATCATTTTGGGAACGTGAACCTTCTGGACGGCCACAGTTTGGCGGAATGGCTGGCCGACGTGATGCCTGATTCGCAGGTTGGCCGAACCCTGGCTGACGGGCCGCGCGATCCGTGGCCCAATCGACTGCCGAAAGTCACGCCTCAAGACGAGCCTCACGACGACATCTACTGCCACCTGATCCCGATCGAAAGTCGCGATTCGTTCTGGCGGCGAATGTCGGTGTCTGTTGAGCGGCAAGGGAAAAAAGTCCGCTTCACGGCAGTCGGTCAGCGCGGACTGTGGGAGTTGCCGCTTCCGGGATCGAACTCGCCGTTTCGACACGATTGGAGCACGCATCGCGGCTGGGGTCTCGGCCCGCTGCTGGTGCTGCAAGTCGGCGACAGTTTGTTCGGCATCCAGCCGCTCGATGAGCGCGGCGAAACAAACGCCAAGATCCTGTGGACAGTCACGACGGGGCCATACGACGAGACGGGGCCACATCAGATGTTGCCGGCACAACTCGGTATCCGGCTGGATGCGTTTCGCCATCTCGATCGGTACGAACAGCCGGTGCTCGACGTCGTCCACGCGAGTGCGGGGTTGCTGTGTTATCGGACTCGCAATCGGTTGATCGCGATCGACCCGGCGACCGGCGAGCAGTTATGGGCGCTGCATCAACTTCCGCCACTCGTCTCGATCAGCGGCGACAGCGAGCGTGTCGTGCTGCGATTACCAGCAACTCGCGAAATCGAGGTGCGTCGCGGCTTCGACGGGAAACTACTGTCACAACGCATTGACGAATCCAATCTCAGTACGATCGTCTTTGAGCAAGGCCGAGTTCGACTCTCATCGCATCCTGACAAACCGGAGGCGACCGCTGCGACAAAGTTGCAGTGCGACAATGTCGTCAATGGTGGAAAGCAATGGGAACGCGAGCATCCTCCGGGTAGTGTCGTGTTGCGTGTCGATGAGTCACGAATCGGAGTCGTCGAGCCGCCAGGAACGTTGCGATTCGTGTCGCTGGCCGACGGCAAAGAATTGTCGAAACACGACGTCGAGATTCCGAAGCCGTTGTCGGTCGCACATGCTTTCGCGGACGACTTGCGGCTGTACGTCATCCTGTCTCGGCCGGTGACGGAAATCAGTTGGCTGAACACTCAGCAAGATCGCGGAGGCTATCGCCGGCCGATGCTCAATGGCTGGCTCATGGCATTCGACCGCCGGTCGCTCAAGTCACTCTGGGCGATGCCCGCCAAAAACCTGCCGTTCGCCGTCGACCAACCAAACGATACGCCCTTTTTCGTGCTGCCGTACAAACGACCAAGTGATGATTCGGCCGACGGCCAGCACTCGGACGGCGTGTTGCATTTGATCGACAAACGAACCGGCCATGAGGTTCTCTTCGACGCCGGAGGCCTGAACAATGTTTACTTCTCGCTCGAACCGGACCCGCTGCAGCAACACATCGACGTGCTGATGTCGAAACGCCGGATGCGGCTGGAATACGGGGAATGAGTCGAAATTCGGAGGTTGGAATTCGGAACAGCGGGCCATTCATTCCGACTTCCACTCTCCCACTTCCATCGTCCCGTCTTGACCGTCTTCGGCGATTGACCTGTAATCCCCGCCCGCCGCTGGAATTGCGGGGCTGCTCCGGGGAATGGATTCGCCGTGACAACGTTTGATCGGTATTTGCTGGGTCGCTTTTGGCACGTCTTCGGGATTGGCTTTTTCGCCACCGTGGGCCTGTTCGTGGTCTTTGACGGCTTCACGAACATCGACGCCTTTCAAGATCGTTCGGGCGGCGCAAGCACCTTCGCCATGTTGGGCCGCATGGGGCAGTTCTACGGGTATCAGTCGCTGATGATGTTCGAGTTGGTGGGGTCGATCCTGACGGTCATCTCGACGATGGTGGTCTTCGCACTGCTGCACAAGAACCGCGAACTGAATCCGATCCTCTCGGCCGGAGTGCCGACGTTTCGGCTGGTCGTACCGATGCTGATGGGGACGCTGGTGATCAATGGACTGCTGATTCTCAATCAAGAACTGCTGTTGCCCGCCGTCGCGGATGAACTGATCAAGCCGATTGGCTCCGCCTCGCAAGACGTGCAGCGAGTGACCATGCGACGCGATTTCTCATCGCACATTGAAATCAGCGGTGAAGGCTTGATCCTGGCAGAGCAAAAACTGGTGCGAGCGGAATTCCAATTGCCCGCTCCGGAAATCAACGCCGAAAATCTCACGCTCAGGGCTGACCACGGTGTTTATCACCGCCGAACGAGACATCGGCCGGCTGGCTGGCATCTGACGAACACGACTCCGACGTTCAGCAACTTGCCGCTCACGGAGGCCGGCCAAAAAGTGGTCCTGCGTTTGGAAGAACCGGAAGACTTGTTCGTCGTGACCGACATCGGCAGCGAGCAAATGTCTGGCTCGGCGGTGGCCTACCGTTATCAATCAACGTGGGAGTTGGTCGAACGGCTGCGCAATCCGACGTTCAGCCTGATGACCTCGCGATCACAGGTGCTGCACTTGCACCAGCGGATGACTCGGCCGCTGGCGAATCTGCTGGCGGTCTGCTTGGCCGTCCCACTGGTTTTGCGGCGTGAGAGCTTCTCGATCATCACAAATCTGGCGGTTTGCGTCGGAGTCATGGTCTGCATGATGGCATTGGTCCAGGCCTGCAATTACCTGGGACGCATCAATTGGATGTCGCTCGATTTGGCCGTATGGATGCCAATCATCATCAGCGGAGGACTGGTGGCATGGTTTTCGGACCGAGTGCAAACGTGAGCCGGCGTGTCACGAATCGAAAAGTGGGCATCCTGCTCCCTGGATGGCTGATCTGCTTCTTTGGGTTCGTCGCGAACGCAGCCGTTGAAACAGCGCCGCTTGCCGACCGAGACTTCGATACCGCCGTTGAATCCATCCGCGTCGAGAATCTCAAAACTCACATCGGCACTTTGGCCAGTGACGCCCTGCAAGGCCGCGAAGGTGGCAGCACGGGAGGGCACGCGGCCAGCGCGTACCTGATTCAGCAACTACGCCAGCAGAAGGTTGAACCGGCCGCCACCGAGCGACCGTTCGTGCAAGAGTTCTCCGGTGGAATGCGCAACATCCTGGCGAGCGTGCCGGGACGCGATGCTCGGCTGCGCGACGAAGTCGTGATTGTCTGCGCCCACTTCGATCATGTCGGCTTCGGCACTCCGCGTAACAGCCGCGGCCCGATCGGCTACATCCACAACGGAGCCGACGACAACGCCAGCGGCGTCGCCGGTTTGCTGGAAGTCGTCGCGGCGGTTCGCTCGCTGCCGCAACCTCCGCGCCGCACACTGTTGTTTGCCTTCTGGGACGGCGAGGAAAAAGGCATGCTCGGCTCAAAGCACTGGATCACCGCGCCGACTCTGCCGCTGAGCCACGTCAAGCTCGTCATCAACGCCGACATGATTGGCCGCTTGCGTCCAGAGGGAGTCGAGGTCACGGGTACACGAACCGCTCGCGGGCTGCGACAACTCGTCAGTCATGCGAACACCGCCAAATCCGTAGCCTCACCGCAGGCTCGGCTCAACTTCACTTGGGACATGCGGGCCGACAGCGATCATCATCCGTTCTTTGCCGCTGGCATCCCCGCACTGATGCTGCACACCGGCAAGCACGACGATTATCACCGTCCCAGCGACGACGCCGACAAACTGAATTACGAAGGGACACAGCAACTCGCGCGGCTGATGCTCATGCTGGCTCTGCGAGCCGCCGAGGCCGACGAACTGCCCGCGTTCCGAATCGAATCTCGCGGCGAAACCAAAGACCGGCAACGCCTGATCGAGCAGCCGCTCCCCTCCCCTGCCCCGCGACTCGGCATCACTTGGAACACACAACTCTCCGAGCAACGCATCGTCGAGATCACCGAGGTTGTCCCGCAGTCCCCGGCCGCCGCCGCTGGCTTCCGCATCGCCGACCGCATCGAACGCTTCGCCAGCCACGCTGTTTCCGACGTCGCCGACTTTCGGAGCCTGGTCGTCATCGCCGACCGCGACGTGACTGCGATGGTCAAACGCCCCGGTCGCTCGGAATCACTGGAACTTTCCGTCCGACTCGCAGGGGAACCGACGCACCTCGGCCTGAGTTGGCGCACCGATGACGCCGAACCCGAAAGCGTGATCCTCACGCAAGTCATCCCGCACTCGCCGGCCGCACTCGCCGGCCTCAAACCGCTCGATCGCCTTCGAACGATCGACAAGCACTCCGCCACCAGCGACCAAATCTCCAAAGCCGCCATGTCACTGCCTGTCACCGTCACCATCGAACGTGACGGCGTCATCACAACCAAGTCGATCAACCCCATCTCAGCCGCGATCGTCGCAGCAAAGCCTACGGTAGAATGAGCTACTCTTCGGTCTGTTGCTGCGGTTGTTGCTGCGGTTGTTGCTGCGGCTGTTGGGGTTGTTGTGGTCTTTGCGGCGGCTTCGGTTGAGGCTTCGTGAAGATTTTTGAGAGCCGTTTCTGCAATTCGGTGGAGTTGATTTTTCCATCGAGCTTCACGACTTGCACGGAGTTGGTCGGTTGCGCGGCGCGATCGAGTTGGTCGATCAACTCCGCGATGTTTTCCAGCAAGCTTTCCGGGGCCGAGACGATGATCGTGTTGGAGATGTCATCGACTCCCAGCGAGACCAAGCCCTTGAATTTGATCGGCGTTTCCTGCTTGGATTTGTCGTCGCTTTTGGCGTCGCCGTAGACGAAGGTGTAGCTGCGCTCGGCGGCGGCAGGCTTCTGCCCATCTTTGGCGGGTTGGTTGTTTTGATAGGCCTTGTCGTTGGTGGAGAGCAAGTCGCGGTACACATCCTTGACCGCCTCGGCGAGAATGGTCGCCTTGGAATACTTGAGCGTGAAGACCTGCGTCTTGCGGACTTGCTTGCCGTCAGTGGCGAGCGGCTGGTCATAGATGTTGATCAACTCTTCGATGACTTTGAGCTGCTGCACGTCGGCCCCTTGGACGATGATCGTGCCGCTGTCGGAATCGGAGATGAACTTCAGTGCCTTACGTTTCGAGAGGCGGCGCGCGGAGTCTTTTTCCTCAGCACCCATTCGGAAACCGAAATACGGGTTGTAATCACTGCCGCTTTTTTTCTTGTCGACCTCGAAGAAGTCCTTGAGGCTGAGTTCCACCGAGTACGCCCAAGTCGTCGAGTGCTTGAGGTAGAAGACTTTGTAGTCACGCTTCGGCGGAGCGGCTTCGTGCAGTAGTTCTTCCAAACGATCGAGAGCCTCGGTGTCCTGTGATTCGAGAATCAGCCGACCATCGGGGCCGCGGCGGATACGAACCGGAGCCGGCGACTGCGGTCGAGGCTGCTCAAACGGAGCAGCACCCGCTCGTTGTCGCGGTTGCCGAGGCGCAGTCACTTCGGTTTCGCGAGCCTCTTCGTTGGCCGGTGAGTCCGTCGCTTGCGAGTCCGTCGCTTGCGAGTCCTCGGAAGTGCGTTCGTCGTCGGTTGTGTCAGCGACCGCCAGCAGTACTTCGTGAGTCTTGGGTTGCGTTGCGGCACGAGCGGAAGGAGCCGTCTTCTTGGCGCTGGCTGCCTTCGGTCCTTTGGTTTTCGCCGTGGGCTTCTTCTCCGACTTCGGCGCAGGCGGCTTCTCCGCAGCCCCATTGGAAGGCGTGGAGGCTTCCGGCGACTCGGTCGGTTCAGGACGTCGGGATCGGGGCGACGGACCGGCATCCTCGATGATGAGCTCGTTGGGACTGATGCCCGGCCAAATTCGGCGGATGCGTTCCAACAGTTTTTCGGAGTCCTCTGGGTCGAGGCTGTCGAGAGTCCGCAACGTGTTGCGATTTCCGCCGGTCGGAGCGATCTCCCCCAACTTCGTCAGCAGATTTTCAATCTCGCGGACTTCGATGTCATTCGCCCACAGCAGCAAGCGGTTGTTCTCGACATCGGCATCCACGCGAAACTTGTCGTTGCTGTCGGTCTGAGTCGCCCCCCCCCGGCCGTAGGGGTTGTTGTAACCGTCGAAGTAATAGGGGTTGCCGCGGCTTTGGCTCTTTTCCTTTTCGCCCCCGGCCATCATGAATTCAATCGTGCCGGCGACGTAATCGGCGGCCAGCTTTCGCAGCGGGATCACCTGAAACTTGCGGCCGGTGCCGTCGAGCTTTTCGACCAGCATCTTGATCGTCAGATGATCGGCCAGCGAGGCATACGCGACGATCGACTTGTTCTTGCCGTCGATTTGCAGTTTGGTCGTTGGATCAAGATTGCCGACCTCTTCGAGCAGATCGACCAGCGATTGCGGGTCGAGGCCGCTGAGCCGATAGACCTGCATGCGTTGAAGATTTTGGAGCAGATGTTCCTGCGTGGCTTGCACGTCGAGCGTCTTCACGGCTTGTGAGACGATCGCCATTTTGTCGGGCGGCGCGGTGGCGAGAATGCTGTTCTCACGCTCGTTGGCCAACAGCCGAACTTCGCCGGGTTTGACTTTCGCCGCACCGCCAGCCGCTTGAGCTTGCTGCGCACCCTGCTGCATTTGCTGCACCATCTGCTGCATCTGCTGCTGGAACTGATTCATCATGTTGGGGTCCATGCCGCCGCCCCCACCGCTGCTGCCGCTCCGTTTCTTCGACGAGTTCGGCTTGTTGATCCCCAGCAGAGTGTGCAATTGGTCGAGCACCTCGGTGGCCTTCGTGTGCTTGAGCTTGAACTCGCGCACGAGTTGCTCTTGTTTGCCGCCGGATTGCTCCTCCTGAATTACGGTCCAAACTTCGCGGAGGTTTTTGACCGAGTCCATCGCCTCCAGCCGATTCGTGTTCGTCAGATGAGTCAGCTTGCCGTTGGGGCTGAGCATCGGCTTGAGTTCCGTCTCCGCCTGATCGGCCAGCAGCCACGCGAGCGGAAACGACGTCTTCACAAAGTCGTGGTCGGGAAGCTCCGCGAGTTCATCCGGTTCGACACGCGGCACCATTCCCGGATTGATCTTGGTCACGTTGACCACCGAGATCGTCTCGCCGTGCGTCAGCATCGTGAAGCCGCGCGACAGCAAGTGCCGGTTGAGCAAGTCGCGAGCTTCATCAATCGAGTAGCTCTGCTGAGTGACGAGGTTCAGGTAGTCGTTGGGCAACTCTTGCCAATCGAGGCTTTTCTGCGAGGTCTCGCCCAGCCAATCGAGCACATCCGGCCAAGGCTGTCCCTTGAGATTGAATTTGACGCGCCCGTTTTCATCTGGCTTGAGGTTCTTGAGTTCGTCCGGGTCCGGTGGCGTCTGCGGTTTTGACGGCCGAGTGGTCAGCGGTGACGGACCGTCCTTTTTCTTCTCACCCTCTTTCGGAGCATTGGGGTCTGCCGGTTTAGCGTCGCCAGGTTTTGCATTGGGATTCGGCTGCCCCGCCACGCCCGGTTGAGCAGGCACCGCGCCGTCAATCGCCTGGACGGCCCCTCCCTCGCTACGAATCACCGCTCGCCTGGGTTGAGCCAACGCCGGCAGCGCGGTCAGTCCCAACACCAGCGTCATCAACAACACCAGCCGAATCTGTCGGGGAGTCAAACGCATGAAAGGCACCTGTCCTGAGCGGTGAACGTGCGAACGAAGCCGTCGCAGGTGCGAATTATGCCCTGCCCTGTCTGGGCCTCGCAACACCCTGCTTGGTTCCCGGCAAGCCGGAGATTTTCTAGGGCTTCAACAGACCGGAACTACCGAGACGGTGATTCCTGGCAACGATCAAGCCCATGACCGCCATTTGTCTCGCAAATTGCCGCCATCTCGGTCCCAAAGCCGAAGTCGCCGAAGCCCGCGCCGGTCGAGCAGGTCGGCTGAACGAACATTAGCCCGGAGGGACAGGCTCGAAAGGCAATCGGCCATCATGCAGGAGATCGCGGCACGCATCGCATGTTGGTTTCACAGCGGTCGGTTGGCTGCAGGATTCTCCGCCCGCGGCGGGCTGGGTCGTGATCTGCGTGCCTCTCGTTAGCCCGGACGGAAACGGCTGGCGTCGGCAAGGACGGTGAAAAGTGTGGAACGTCACGCCTCGTCCGTGAACGCCGAGATTTCGTGCGGAGCGTGAGGCACTGAGTCTGCTTCACTCCCTGCATGACCAGAGATACCCCCGGTCCGAATACCTCACCGCCCAAAGCTCACGCGGGCGTATCGACGCTCGGACCGAAGCGGTGAAAGGCGTAGGTCCGCAGTGGGGAAAAGCCGACGATGGAACCGGCCGGAACATCAAAGCTGAGTCCCCGAACCGCCACCGTCTCGCGATCAGTTTTTATCGTAGCCATCGACTCGGATCATCAGTGGTTCCCGCCTTCAATTCCTATTGAGGGGGTCATTCAAACCAACCTGGGCGTTTCAAGCAAAGCACTCCCCTGGAGTTCGTTGACTCCACGTTGCCGACGGCTAGCCTACGCATCGACGTTCGCCGATTCTCCAGGCTTCTCCAAATCCACAACGAGGAACAACGATGTCGAAGACCACTGACAACGAACGAATGGACGACGCCGATCTGCGTGCGGCTGAGGAATTGACCGCGGCGTATCACAAAATGACTCGCGAATTGGAGCGGGTCATTATCGGCCAAAGCGACGTGCTCAAGCAGATTTTGATCGCGTTGTTTTCTCGCGGACACTGCTTGCTGGAAGGGGTGCCGGGCCTCGCCAAGACGCTGATGGTTTCGACCGTCGCCGACCTGCTGTCGCTGAAGTTCAGCCGCATTCAGTTCACGCCCGACCTGATGCCCTCGGACATCACCGGCACCGAAATTCTGGAGACCGAAGAAGGGACCGGTCAGCGCCGCATGAAGTTCGTGAAAGGGCCAATCTTCGGGAACATCCTGCTCGGCGACGAAATCAACCGCACGCCGCCGAAGACGCAGGCCGCCCTGCTGCAAGCGATGCAGGAATACAAGGTCACGATCGCCGGCCAAGACTTTCCGCTCGAACGGCCGTTCCTGGTGCTCGGCACGCAGAACCCGATCGAGCAGGAAGGAACGTACCCGCTGCCCGAGGCGCAGCTCGACCGTTTCATGTTCCGCATCTTTGTCGATTACCCCAAGTACGAAGACGAATTGAAAGTCGCCGAGACGACGACATCGGGCGAACTTCCCAAGCTGCAACCGATTCTTGATCGCAACGAAATCGTGCGACTGCAACAAGTCGTCTTGAAGGTGCTGGTCGGCAAGTCCGTCGCGGCCTACGCGGTGCAATTGGTCCGAGCGACTCGGCCGAAGACCGACGAAGCTCCCGACTTCGTCAAGAAGTATTTGACTTGGGGAGCCGGCACACGCGCGTGCATGGCGCTCTTGCTCGCCGCGAAGTCTCACGCCCTGCTGGACGGCCGAGTTCACGTCTCCGGCGACGACATCCGTGCGATCGCGAAGCCAGTTCTTCGGCATCGTCTCGTCACCAGCTTCGCCGCCGAAAGCGACGGCATCACGACCGACCACATCGTCGAGAAGCTGTTCGAGGTCATTCGCGAACCGGAGTAATCTTTCATGTCCTACCTCGATCCCGCCGGACTCGCTCGCATTGGCAGTCTCGAACTGATTGCCAAGCAAGTCGTCGAGGGGTTTCTGACCGGCAAGCATCGTAGTCCGTATCACGGGTTCTCGGTCGAGTATCTCGATCACCGGTCGTACACGCCTGGCGATGAGATACGGATGCTCGACTGGAAGGTCGTCGCACGCACCGACAAGTACTACGTCAAGCTGTACGAAGACGAGACGAACCTCCGCGCCACGATCCTGCTGGATTGCTCGAAGTCGATGGACTTCGGCAAAGGCGGCGAGGCCAGCGACCAAGGGCTGAGCAAGCTGCAATGGGGCAGCTATCTGGCGGCGGCGCTGGCGTACTTGCTGATTCGCCAAAATGACGCAGTCGGTCTGATGCTGTTCGACACGAAAGTCCGCACCTACATCCCGCCCAAGGCCCATCCGACGCAGTTTCGACGCATCCTCGATGCACTCGATGGTGTCGAACCGGGAGGCGAGACCGATTGCGGTACCGTCCTGCACGAAGCGGCCGAGCGTCTAAAACGGCGTGGGTTGGTGATCGTCATCAGCGACTTGATCGACAACGAAGACAACGTCGCCAGCGGCCTGCAACACTTCCGGCACAACAATCACGAGGTGATCGCCTTCCACACGCTCGACGACGCGGAGCTGAACTTCCCGTTCGAGCGGATCACCCGCTTCCAAGACATGGAGGGTTCTGGCCGAGTCGTCGTGAACCCGAATTCGTTGCGAAAAAAATACCTCGAACGAATGAAGGCCTTCACGCAGCGACTCGAAGACGACTGCCACGAGCGGAAGATCAGCTACAACCTCGCCAACACGAAAGAGGACTACTCGAAGTACCTCGCCGCGTACCTCGACAAACGGCACCGGCTGGGCTGACGTGGCGGATGCGTCTCGGTCACAACGATCACGACTGCCAGCGAACGTACTTCAGCAGGTCCAAGCTGGAGAGTTCTTCCTCCAGATCCTCCGGCGTTGCGGCTCTCATCGTGCGAGCGACTTCTTCGATCAGCAGCTCGCTGAACTTCCGCCGCGCACGGCTGAGCTGTTTGCGAAAGGCTTCTGGCGACAGTTCTTGTCCCGTGGCGCAGGAGACTCGCACGGCCAGCATCGTCGAATCTTCATCGCCGTGTTTGATCGACGTCCGCAGGACGGTGTGAAACAAGTTGCCGGAGTTGCGTTGCTCGTGACTGCGGAGGGCCAGCCAAGCATTCTTCATCACGCACTCACGCCACGAGCGGTCCCACGCGCGATCGGCGATCTGAGCAGCGGGGATCGACGACAAGTCGGCGACGGTCACTGGCCGGCGGCTCTTCTTGCGGAAGTACGCCAAGGCGGCGTTGCGCACGACGGTCATCAGGTAGTATCGGAACTTGCCGCGTCGCCCCATGCCGTCGGGAAAACCTCGCTCGACCACTTGCAGCAGCAAGTCTTGCTCGACTTCTTCAGCGTCATGTTCGCTGGAAATCAGAGCGTGCAAATAGGCGTGAATCGCCACGCCGTAGCGTCTCACGAACCGCGACGGATCCACCAGGATCGACGTGTTGGTCGTGATCGAGTGAAAATTTCGCTGCAAACCGGTGCTGACGACAGACGTCATGATCCACTTTCATCTGGCCAAGCGAGGGTGCTCCACTTCAAAGAGTCAGCCGCGGCAGTTTTGTGACTCATCGCGGCATTTTCAGGAACACGAACACGAAGCGTCAGCGAGGGCGTACGTCGAATTGGCGTCATCGACAGTGAAGCATTCGCCCTCGCTGACGCTTCGGGTTATTTTCGGTCTACGCGGCTTCTGAGGCGGTCGCTTCGCACGTCGCCGAGTACGACAGTTCGATCTCTGCCGGTTCGTCGCTCGATTCGCGTTTCAAATCGACTCGCATGCCGTAGGCGTACACGACCGCCAACTTCCAGCGGGCCGGATCATCGCCGTCGGTTTCGCATTCGACCTGCGGCACGGTCGCGAATGGGGGACTGAACGGGACGTGGACCGAGGCCGCTCGTTGGCCAGCCGCGAACGAAACGCGAATTGCTCCTTCGATCTGCTCAGTGCCATCAGGCAACGATTGCCGAGTCATCCATTGAGTCGTTGAATCGCCGGAACGCTCCTCGGCCACCGGATCGAAAACGGACAAGTCGGACGGTGCCGCGACCGTAGCCCGGACGCCTAGGTCCGGGTCCGCAGAAAGCGGAGACGTCGTCATTCGATCCACGACCTTGGACAAGTGACCGACCTCACTAACCCGACGCGCGAACGAGGGGGCTTCCGTTGCAACCCTTCGCTCGCGTTTCAGGCTGGTTGAAACACTCAACGCCATTCCGGTCGCCGACAGCGCCGCGATGCCAAACAACCAACCGCGTGCGAGTGTCGAGTCCGAAGGCAACAGCGCGACGCCGCTCAACCAGGTCGGCAGCCAAGCGACAACCGCCGCGATTTGTTCGGTGCGGAGCGATCTGGCGGCGGCCTGTTGTTGAAACGAAGTCCAGCCGAAGCCGCTCAGCAATGTCGCCAGCGAACTGACCAAGACGCTCGGCCAAACGGACGAGACGTTGCCAATTCCTCCCGCGACGCGACGCGACAACAGCAAGACCGTGACGACGATCAGGCTGCTCCAAATCAAGACGGCGGCTTGGCGATTCCGTTCGGCACTCGTCATGTCAGCGATCCTTCGCTGGGGTCAAGGGTCGGGACAACTAGAGGCCAGCCGCGCGCTTGAGCGCCTCTGCCTTGTCGGTCTTTTCCCAAGTGAAGTCGGCGTCGTCGATCTTGCCGAAATGGCCGCCGTGTGCGGTCTTGCGGAAGATCGGTCGGCGAAGTTGCAGAGTCTCAATGATCGAACGAGGAGTCATCGAGAAATTGTCGCGAACGATCGCCGAGATTTTTTCTTCGGCGATCTTATTCGTGCCGTTGGTGTCGACGCAGATGCTGACCGGTTCGGCAACGCCGATGGCATAAGCCAGTTGCACTTCACATTCGGACGCGAGTCCGGCGGCAACGATGTTCTTGGCGACGTACCGAGCCATGTACGCGGCCGAGCGATCGACCTTCGTCGGGTCTTTGCCGCTGAAGGCTCCGCCGCCGTGACGGCCCCAGCCGCCGTAGGTGTCGACGATGATCTTACGGCCGGTCAGGCCGCAGTCGCCGTGAGGTCCACCGACCACAAAGTTGCCGGTCGGGTTGATGTGATACTTCGTCGCGCTCGTCAGCCATTCGGCGGGGACGCTGGGGCGGATGACTTCGGCTCTCACGAAGTCAGCGATCTGAGCTTGCGAGACGCTGGCCGCGTGTTGCGTCGAAACGACAACGGCGGTGACTCCGACTGCTTTGCCGTCGCGGAACTCGACGCTGACTTGGCTCTTGCTGTCCGGACGGAGCCAATCGACGACTCGCTTCTGACGGACTTCGGTCAGCTTGTTGATGATGCGATGGGCCAGCGCGATCGGCACCGGCATGAATTCGGGGGTGTGGTTGCAGGCGTAGCCGAACATCAAGCCTTGGTCGCCAGCTCCGTCGCGATCGACTCCCATCGCGATGTCCGGGCTTTGCGAGTGCAACGCGACGAAGCAGCGAAACGTGTCAGCATC
>QWQF01000052.1 GCA_003669125.1 Planctomycetota bacterium | reverse complement strand
TCACGAGTCTCTTCCGCCAGTAGGCCAGACTTCGATCACCGAGCCAGCCGCATACCTCGCCGTCGATCCTGAGCAATCCTCGGCGGTCGCTGCGTCACGCGGTGGGGCGTTCAACCTTCCAACCCAGTTCACGCAGTCGAGAAATCTCCGCGTTCAAACCGCCATCGCTCAAATCGTCCATCCGGATTCGCAAAGTCTCCGACACCCGCAACGTCGCTTGGCCAGCCTCCAGACCAATTTTTAACACATGCCACACCACCATCGCATTCGCCTCGACGTCGCCCAGCTTCACCAACTGACGCGGGCCTTCATCACCACCGAGCCACGAAAACCAGGCCGCTCCGTCACGATCCTGAAACGGACGTCCGAGACGACACGGTACTTGGAATCCAAACTCCCGGACCGACCCCTTGGAGACTCGCGGAAACTTCTTCAGCATCAACAGCCAGCTCTCATCACATGCCTGTTGCCGAGTACGACCAGCCTCACGCAGCCGCAACCGTTCCGCGTCTCGAAACGCAGTGGCTTCCTTCCAGCGACCCTCCGCTCGAATCCGACGGTACTCTGGCAATTCGCTCGCCTGCATGATGCCCTCCCTGAAATATGGTTCCCCGAAGATCGAGCTAACCGGAGTCCCAGCGTCCCGGCGCGACGGGGGTCGGTTTCAAAAAGCCTGGAACGGATCAAAGCATTCTTTCAGACTGACTTCGCCGCCAGTCCCATCACCAACGTCCCCAGCAACGCCCTGACGCTCGACAGCGACCTTCGCCAGCAGTTGGGCAGCCTTGCGCCCGTCTGATCGCTCTGGCGGCGTCCGAGCGAAGGACCGCTGGACGATCATCGCGCCACCGCCAACGTCACGTCGTCAACGGCGTACCTCGCGAGTCTCACAATCTCGCCCTTCACGTCGGCGGCCAGAGCCGGCCAGACTTCGATCAGCAGAGCGAGTCGCGGATCAACAACGCCGCCAAGTGAGTCTGATTGTGAGTCGCCTTGACCATCAACCGCATGAATCTCGCGGGAAATCTCAACATTGTTCAGCCCCTCCCGGGGATACTGGTTGAACTGGACGCCGAATCTTCGGGATGGAGGCGGCTCATGGACCGGATTCGTTGTGGCGTCATCGGCTTGGGCTGGTTCGGCGAGCATCACGTCGACACGTTCAAGCAACTCCCGCAGGCCGAGTTGACTGCGGTTTGTACGCGAAATCCGGAGCGACTCCGCGAGGTCGCTGCGAAGTACGGCGTCTCGCAAACCTACACCGACTATCGCGAGCTGCTGGCTAATCCAGACATCGATCTGGTCTCGATCGTCACGCACGTCGGCGATCATCTGGAACCAACGCTCGCCGCGATTCGAGCCGGCAAGCATGTGTTTCTCGAAAAGCCGATGGCCGACACTGTCGAGGCGTGCGATCAGATTCTCGCGGCGTTGAAATCGACCGACCGAGCCTTCATGGTCGGACACATTTGTCGGTTCGACACGGTGTATGCGCTGGCCAAAGAAGGGATCGCTGCTGGGAAACTGGGCCGGATCATCCGTCTGCATGCTCGGCGGAATCTGGCGAAGTGGATCACCGAAAGTCATCTGCCGAAGATCAGTGCCCTCTTCGGGGACGGCGTGCATGATCTCGACCTGATGCTGTGGTTCACCGGCGCGAAACCGAAAAGCGTTTACGCTCAGACGTCGAACTCTCGGCCGCATCTGCCACACGATGATCTCGGCTGGGCCATGTTTCGGCTCGATGACGGAGCGATCGCCGTGATCGAAAATGTCTGGTGCCTGCCGGAGAACGCGCCGTTCGCGATCGACGCGCGGATGGAAATCATCGGCACAGAGGGAGCGATCTACATCGACAACTCCGGCAGCCAATACACACTGCTGACCAAGAACGGCCTGAGCTATCCGCAGTCCACGTATTGGCCCAAAGTGCATGGCCTGCGACGCGGTTATCTCAAAGAGGAGCTCGACTATTTTCTCAAGTGTGTTCTGGCCGGCGAGACACCGAGCGTCATCACACCACAGGAATCCCGTGACGTTGTGCACGCCATGCTCATGGCAGAACTTTCGGCACGCGAGAATCGCTTGATCGAATTCGCCCCATGAACAGCACCGTCCGACTCCTCTCCGATGGCACTGCCGCAGGGCGTGACTGGCGTCGAACAGGTGGGCTCGATAGTTTCTGCCGCCACTCTTTCCGTGTGGTTTTTTCAGGGAGGTCTTCCATGCGTCGTCTGCGTCAATCGGCCATTTCCGTAGCACTGCTGCTTTCCGTGTCGATCTGCCCATTTGCTGTGGCTCAGACTCGGGACTCGGGAATTGATCCCGACGGATTCGACAAGTCGGTGCGTGCCCAGGACGACTTGTTTCTGCATGTGAACGGCCGCTGGTTGCAGAGGACCGAGATCCCGGCCGACAAGTCGAACTACGGCTCGTTCAACAAGCTGATCGACGAAGCGCAGCTCAACATTCGCGCGATCATCGAAGAGGTCGCTAAGAACCCAACCGACGACAACGGACGCAAGGTCGGCAACCTCTTCAACAGCTACATGAACGAGGAGCCTGTCGAACGTTTGGGGCTGATCCCGTTGAAATTCGAGATCAGCGAAATTCACGCGATTGCCGACAAGAAGCAGCTTCTCAAACGCTTTGGGCGGTCGGAGATCATCGGCGTTGGGAGTCCGATCGGTTTCTTCGTCGATCAGGACGACAAGGACTCGACGCGGTATCTCGCGGGAGTCATTCAAAGCGGCACGACGCTGCCGGATCGCGATTACTACCTGAAGGATGACGCGAAGTACGTCAAAGCCCGCGAGGCGTTGAAGGAGTACATCGAAACGCTGTTCCGCCTGAGCAACGAACGCAACGGAGCCAAAGCCGCCGAGGCGGTGTTGAAGCTCGAAACCAAACTGGCCGAAGTGCAGTGGGATCGCACGCAACTGCGTGACGCCGAGAAACGCTACAACAAATTCGCCGTCAGCAAGCTCAGTGAACTGACGCCGAAGCTCGCGTGGTCCGTCTATTTTCAGTCGGTCGATGCGGCGGAATTGAAGGAGCTGAACGTCGCGACCCCCAGCTACTTCCAAGGCTTGGAAAAAATCCTTGACGAGACGCCGCTGGAAACTTGGAAGTGGTATCTGCACTTCCGATTGATCGACGCCTACGCCCCGGTGCTGCCGAAGGAATTCGCATTCGAGCACTTCAAACTGCATGGCCGAGAACTCGGTGGCATCCCAGAACAACAACCGCGCTGGAAGCGGGCAGTCGATACCGTCGCCGGAGGCGGCAGCAATCGGATGGGAGTGCTCGGCGAGGCGGTCGGGCAGTTGTACGTCGCCAAGCATTTCAAGCCGCAGGCACGCAAGCGGATGGATCAACTCGTCGGCAACTTGCTCAAGGCCTTCGAGCAGAGCATTCACGAACTGAGCTGGATGACCGACGCCACGAAGAAGCAGGCGCTCGTCAAACTCTCGAAGATCACTCCGAAGATCGGCTATCCGGTGAAGTGGCGTGATTACTCGCAACTGGAGATCAAGGCGGACGACCTCGTCGGCAACATGACGAGGTCGGCGGGCTTCGAGCATCAGCGGATGCTCGAAAAGCTCGGCAAGCCGGTGGACCGCGCCGAGTGGCACATGACTCCGCAGACGGTCAACGCGTACTACAACCCCGGCCTGAATGAGATCGTCTTCCCGGCCGCGATTTTGCAACCGCCGTTCTTTGACGCGGATGCCGACGACGCCGTGAACTACGGCGGCATCGGTGCCGTCATCGGTCACGAAATCAGTCACGCCTTCGATGACCAAGGGAGCAAGTACGACGGCGACGGCAATCTCAAAAACTGGTGGACCGAGGCGGATCAAGCGGCGTTTGAAAAGCTCACCAGTCGACTCGTCGCACAGTACGAAGGCTACGAAGCTCTGCCGAGCAAAAAGGTCAATGGGCAACTGACACTGGGCGAGAACATCGCCGACCTCTCCGGCATGGCGATCGCGTTCAAAGCCTACCGCTTGTCGCTGGGTGGCAAGGACGGCCCGATGCTCGACGGGTACACATCGAGCCAACGGTTCTTTCTCGGCTGGGGACAGATCTGGCGTCGGAAGTATCGCGATGCGGAGCTCGTCAAGCGGCTTGTCACCGACCCACACTCGCCGTCGCACTTCCGAGGCAACGGGCCAGTGACCAACCTCGACGCGTTTTACGAAGCCTTCAACCTGAAGCCGGGCGACAAGCTCTTCAAGCCAAAGGAAGAGCGAATTCAGATCTGGTGACGGTCAACGCGCGCGAGCCATGTGATGCACATCACGCCTGCGGAAACTCAAAGCGGCCGGGAAGCAACTCTCGCAAGTTACTTTCGGAAACGTGATCCGGCCGGTCGCTGTCGATGAGCAGGATCGGCAAGTCGTCGCAAAATTCCGCCGCGAATTGACGGCAGGCTCCGCACGGCGAATGACCGCCCGATGTGGCGATGGCGAGTGCTTGAAAGTGGCGATAGCCGGCGGCGACCGCCGTGCTGAAGGCGACTCGCTCGGCGCAGATCGTCAAACCGTACGACGCGTTCTCGACGTTGCAACCGCAGATAACCTCGCCTGACTCAGTCAACAAAGCGGCCCCGACGAGAAACTTCGAGTACGGCGCGTGGGCGTTCGTGCGAGCTTCGCACGCGAGACGGATCAGGCTGGAACGCTGCTCTTTGGTCATGTGCGTCACGGAACCATGTGAACCATCATCAAATCGTGCCCTTCGTCGGACCAATTGGTCGCGGCAATCAGAATGATGCGGCCTCCTGATTGGACGATGCGCTGTCGTTTGCCCCAATCGACGACGTAGCGAAGCAACGGTTCGGCGTTGCCGACGGTGCGTGTGTCGGTCAGCACCGGGGTGACTCCCCAGAACAGGCACATCCGTCGTGCGATTTCTGGTCGGTCGCTGACGGCGATGATCGGGACGGAGATACGCTGATTGGACAGCGCCATCGCCGTCAAACCCGTCCGCGAGGCGACGGCAATCACGCTCGCCTTGAGATGTTCGGCGGCCGCTCCGGCTCCGCGTGTGACAGCCTCCGTGACCAGCAGCGCTTGCGCCTTCATCGGCGCGGATCGCGTGCGGAACTGCGACGACTCGACGAGTTGTTCGGCTTCGCAGGCTACGCGGTTCATCATGCGCACCGCCCCGATCGGGTATTCGCCGACAGCGGTTTCTCCGGAGAGCATGACGGCGTCGCTGCCGTCGATCACGGCGTTGGCGACGTCGGTCACTTCGGCACGCGTCGGCAGTTCGTTGTGCTGCATGCTGTCGAGCATCTGCGTGGCGGTGATGACCGGGATGCGTTGCAG
>QWQF01000223.1 GCA_003669125.1 Planctomycetota bacterium | reverse complement strand
TCGAACCGCCTGCCTGTTACTTCCCGTACCCGAAGATGGGCAAGTCGGCGAGCGGAATTGCGTTCGATTCCACCGGAAAGTTCGGTCCGTTCACGAATCAACTGTTCGTCGGCGATCAGTCCGACAGCACGATCATGCGCGTCGCTCTCGAAAAGGTGCGCGGCCATTATCAAGGTGCGTGTTTTCCATTCCGCAGCGGGATCGGCTCCGGCAGCCTCGGCATGATGATGTCGCCAAACGGCTCGCTGTTCGTCGGCGGAACCAATCGCGGCTGGGGTTCGCGCGGCCCGAAACCGCACTCGCTGGATCGCATCGACTGGTCCGGCAAAGTCCCGTTTGAAATCCACGAGATGCACGCCAAGCCCGACGGCTTCGAACTGACCTTCACGCAACCGGTGGACGCCGCGACGGCCGGCGACGTGAAGTCGTACAAGCTTTCGACCTACACCTACATCTATCAGGCCAGCTACGGCAGCCCGGAAGTCGATCAAACGACACCGACGATCGAATCCGCGACCGTCGCCGCCGATGGCAAAAGCGTCCGCCTGAAAATCAACGGCCTGCAAGAAGGCCACGTCCACGAACTGCACAGCGACGGAGTAAAGTCGGCCAACGGACTGCCGCTGCTTCACAAGGAGGCGTACTACACGTTGAACTATCTGGCGGAGTAGTCCACGCGACGAGATTGCAAATTGAAAACTGAAGAACTGCGATTGCTGCAGCAAGAACGACTTCGCGAACTATTGCGAGTGGTCGGGACGTCGAATCGTTTCTGGCAGTCGAAGTGGCAAGCGGCAGGAGTCGATGTCGCGAATGCTGAGCTGGCACAACTTCCGCTGACCACGAAGGCGGAGCTGGTTGAGGATCACAAGGCTCATCCGCCCTACGGCTCGAATCTGACATTTGCGGTCGGAGCCTATTCGCGGTTCTGTCAGACCTCCGGCACGACGGGGCAACCACTGCGATGGCTCGACACACCGGAGTCATGGCAGTGGATGCTCGGCTGTTGGGAACAAATCTTCGAGTTGGCCGGCCTGCGAGCGGATGATCGCTTGGCGTTTCCGTTTTCGTTCGGCCCGTTCCTCGGTTTCTGGGCTGCGTTTGAGGGTGCCGCGCGATTGGGTCGGCTCTGTTTGCCCGGCGGCGGAATGTCGAGCGAAGCGCGGCTGAAGTTCATCGAAGAGAATCAGGCGACCGTCGTCTGTTGCACTCCGACGTATGCCTTGCGACTCGGCGAAGTCGCTGCTGAATTGGCGAAGCAGCCAGGAAATTCGACCGCCTCCGAGATGCTGAAGTCCGTGCGTCTGTTGATCGTGGCTGGCGAACCGGGGGGCAGTGTCACATCGATTCGGCACAAGATCGAAGAGTCTTGGGGGGCGCGAGTCATCGACCACTGGGGCATGACCGAAGTCGGCCCACTGGCCGGCGAGTGCGTCGAAAATCCTGGCGGCCTGCACGTCCTCGAAACCGAGTGCATCGCTGAGATCCTCGACACCGTGACGGGACAGCCGTTCGATTTGAAGGACACGACCGCGCCCGTTCGCGGCGAACTCGTCATCACGAATCTTGGTCGCGTCGGCTCGCCCATGATTCGCTATCGCACCGGTGACATCGTCGAGCTTGATCCGCAACCCTGTCCGTGCGGTCGACCACTCATGCGACTGAAGGGCGGAATCCTCGGCCGCGTGGACGACATGCTGACGATTCGCGGCAACAACGTGTTTCCAACGGCGATCGAAGCGATCCTGCGCGAGTTCTCGGAGGTCATCGAGTTTCAATTCGAAACCGTGACTCGCGATTCGATGCCGCAACTTCAGATCGACGTCGAAACAACCTTCGGCCTGCCAAACTCCGAAAGCGAAACGGAGCAGTTCACGCTTTTGGTCGAACGCATCGCGGCGGCGATTCACGACCGGCTGCATTTCCGGCCGGAGATCGTCGCTGTCCCTCCGCAGAGTTTGCCGAGGTCAGAGTTGAAGTCTCGTCGAATGCGACGCCGGAAGGGAACTGAATCATGATCAAGTTGCCGCAGTGCCCGATCTGCAAAAAGACGATCGCCGGTGAGGTCGCTCGCCAGTCGGAGTTCCTGCCGTTTTGTAGCGAGCGTTGTCGACGCGTCGATTTCTTCCGCTGGTTCGATGGCAAGTACGCGATCGAAGAATCGCTCGGCCCGGTTCAATTGGCCGAAGAGGCCGAAAAGTTGGAGCAACGCCGCGACGAATTGTGAGAACTCATCGACTACGGCTGCCTCACGCCGATGGTCAGCAGCAGGTTGGCCCACAAGCGTTGGTCGGCGGTTTGAATCGTCAGCACGTGATCGCGTGAGGCGACGGCGTCGTAGAAGTCCCACTTCGGGATCGGCTGCAACGGAATCGACAGCCCCGCGCCGGAGAGAATCGAACGGTACTCAGTCCAGATCGGCGGGTCGCCACCGAGCGCGTACGGGTCGTCGGCCGGAATCCCCATCGTGTTCGCGGCCTCGACCGGCAGCGCCGTGAGCAACGCTTCCAAAACCTGTGTGCAGCTCACGATGCCGGGCGCGAGATTCAAACTGACTAGCTGTGCGTTCGGCCCCAGCGTGTTCGATGCCGGATAATTGCCGTCGGCGATCAGCACTTTCGAGTGATGCCCGGCGCGGGAGAGGATGGCGGTGATTTCGGGATGAATCAGGGTGTGCTTCAGCATGATGGCTTTCTGGTGGTACGTCAGTTGAAAGTAAAAAAAAATGCAGACTCACGCAGAGGCGCGGAGTTCACAAAGTGTGAACCGTTCGGAAAGGATCTTCTCTCTGCGAGCTTTGCGTCTCTGCGTGAGACCCGCCTTCGCGTGTTGAATCGGATCACGAGACTGGCTGACCGCTCGCCTTCAAAACGGCTTCCTGGACATTCAAGTCGTGGTCGTAGGAGTAATCCGCCGCCTTCTCGTTGCGGACAATTTTCGCGAGATCTGCCGCGTCGCCGACGTAACGCGGGTAGTTGCCAAAGCGGACATCTTGATAGCCCTTGCCGTACTTGCCGCGCGGTTGATTGAGCGTGAAACGCACCGACGGCGCATCGAGCGGTTGAATGTGAAACGTCCCCTGCGTGCCGCATACGACGAAGTGTCGGCGGTCACCGCCGTCGATCTCCACCGAACTGGCTTTGACCGAGGCGATCGCCTTCGGGTACTCGAAGACCGCGAGCATGTTGTCCAGATGCTTGTCGTCTTGCGGGCCGACCTTGCGAGCGAACGAATGCACCTGATCCGGCTTGCCGAGCACTCCGATGACCAGGTCGATGACGTGGCAGGCCAGCTCGAACATGATCCCACCGGGATACTCGGCCAGCTTCAGCCGTTCGCCGTTCGCCACGACTTTGCTCATCAGCGTGTGAACCTCGTAGACCTCGCCCAGCCAGCCGTTCTTGAGGAACTCGCGGAGCATCAGCACCGCTGGGCTGTACCGAAACATGTAGCCCATCTGGACGACGAGATGCTTTCTCGCGGCATCATCGAGCAGCCGCTTGAATTGCGGCAGAGATTCGCCGGCCGGCTTGTCGAGGTGGATGTGCTTCCCGGCCGCGATGCACTCGGCGGCCGCGTTGAGTGCGTCGCGAACGCGCGTCTCGACGCCGACGACTTGCAGGCCCGGCGTGTTGAGCAGTTCTTCTTTCGTCATGAATTTCAGATCGCGATAAATCGGATCGCGTTCCGCCTGTTCGCGCAACTTGGCATCCGGCTCAGCAACGCCGACGACTTCCCAATCGGCCGACTGCCGATAGACCGCCATCTTGCTGGCGTGAGCGTGTCCGACACCAATCTGGCCGTATTTGATTTTCATGGAAACTCCAACGTTAGAAACCGCGCAGTCGTGTCGCTTCGGCGACTCGGTCGAGGGCCAGCAGGAACGCGCCGCGGCGAAGTGTCGTGCGATGCTCTTCGGCCTTGGCTTTGATCGCCTGGTAGCCTTGCACCATGCGGCGTTCGAGGCGTTGATTGACTTCCGACAACTCCCAGCGGAACTGCTGGAGGTTTTGGACCCACTCGAAGTAGCTGACCGTCACGCCGCCGGCATTCGCCAAGATGTCGGGGACGATGTGAATGCCACGCTGCTCGAAGATTCGGTCGGCTTCGAAGGTCGTCGGAGCGTTCGCTCCTTCGACGATCAGTTTGGTTTTGACGGAGTCAGCGTTCTTCTCGGTGAAGACATCTTCCATCGCGGCGGGAACCAGAACGTCGCACTCGGTCGCGAGCAATTCGGCATTCGAAACAGATTGACCGTCTTTCAAGCCCTGAATCGAGCCAGTCGCGGCGTACAGTCGCAGTGCTTCGGTGAGATCGATGCCGTTCCGGTCGATGTGCCCGCCGGACACGTCGCTGATGCCGATGATTTTTGCTCCCATGTCACGCAGCGAAGTCGCCGCGTGCGTCCCAACTTTGCCAAAGCCTTGAATGACGACGGTCGCCCCTTTCAAGTCGATGCCGAAGGACATGCACGCCTCGCGAGTCGCGAAGGCCACGCCCAGGCCCGTCGCCGCCCCACGCCCTTCCGAGCCCCCCAGCGAGACCGGCTTGCCCGTGACAATCGCCGGCGTGTAGCCGTGACGCCGCGAGTACTGGTCCATGATCCAGGCCATCGTCTGCTCGTTGGTGGCGACGTCAGGAGCGGGGATGTCGATGTTCGGGCCGATGATCGGATCGATGATGTCGATGAACCGCCGCGTCAGCCGTTCCAGTTCGAGTTTCGAGAGCGTTTTCGTATCGACCTGGATGCCCCCTTTCGCTCCGCCGAACGGGATGTCGACGATCGCTGTCTTCCACGTCATCAGCGACGCGAGGGCACAGACCTCCGAGTCGGTGACCTCTGGGTGATATCGCAGTCCCCCCTTGAATGGCCCGCGCGAGTCGTTGTGCTGGATGCGATAGCCAATGAAGTTCTGCAGTTGGCCGTTGTCGCGAATGATCGGAATTTCGACTCGCAACTGCCGATCCGGTGTGAGCAGAAGCGACGTCAAAGCATCGTCGAGCTTGAGCGTGGTGGCAGCTTCGGTGACGTACCGATTAACGGTCTCGAGCGCGTTCATGAGTCCTCCGGTGTAAGCGATTCACTCGGTGATCGGTCGCAGGACGCGAAGGAGTCTGGCAAGTGCTCTCGTTCGCGGCAAGCAGTCGCTCGCGCATAAAAACGCCCGGCGTACACGAGGCACGCCGGGCGAATGGTTTGAGAGATCGAGCGTCGGTGGTTACCCAACCTTCATCGCCGCACCGAGGATCTTGCTGGTGCTCGGACGCATGATGCGGCCGTCGACCAGTTCACCTTTTAGCAGCGTGGCACGGATATCCTTGCCGCTGATCGACCAAGGCTTCTCGTCTTTGTGGCGTTCCATCAGATCGACGCG
>QWQF01000028.1 GCA_003669125.1 Planctomycetota bacterium | reverse complement strand
GTCGCGCCGTATTCAGGAGCCATGTTGGCAATCGTCGCGCGATCGGCCAGCGACATGTGATCGAGGCCGGAGCCGAAGAATTCGACAAACTTGCCGACAACGCCATGCTTGCGCAGCATCTGAGTCACCGTCAAAACCAAGTCGGTCGCGGTCACGCCTTCTCGCAGCGAACCCTTCAACTCAAAGCCGACGACTTCCGGCGTGAGCATGTAAATCGGCTGACCGAGCATGACCGCCTCGGCCTCGATGCCGCCGACGCCCCAGCCGACGACACCCAGTCCGTTGATCATCGTCGTGTGCGAATCGGTCCCGACCAGCGAGTCGGGAAACGCGACGCCGTCTTTGGTCAGCACGCCTTTCGCGAGGTACTCCAAGTTGACTTGATGCACGATGCCGGTTGCAGGCGGGACGACTCGGAAGTTGTTGAAGGCCTGAGCGCCCCAGCGCAGGAAACGGTATCGCTCGCCGTTGCGTTGGAATTCGAGATCGATGTTCTGCTGCAGCGCGTCGGCCGAACCGAACGCATCGACCTGCACCGAGTGGTCGATGACCAGATCGCAGGGCACCAGCGGATTGATCTTCTTCGGATCGCCACCCATGCGGACCATCGCGGCTCGCAGTGCGGCGAGATCGACGACCGCCGGCACGCCGGTGAAGTCTTGCAGGACAACTCGGCCGGGCATGAACGGGACTTCGACTTCTTTCGGCTTGGCCGCGTTCCAGTTCGCAAGCGTCTTCACGTCGTCCGACGTCACGACAAACTCATCGACGTTCCGCAGCAGCGCTTCCAGCAGCACTCGGATCGAAAATGGCAGCGTATTGATGTCACCAATTTTGTCGTCGGCCAGTTTTCCCAGACGAAAAAACGTGTAGTTGCCACTCTTGGTCTTGAGGTTCGCTTCCGCACCAAACGGGTTCGTCGCAGGCATGATGTCTCCAAAAAGTAAAAGTCGAGCGGGAGATTGTAGTCCCGGCCGACCGACCCGCAAGAAACGGCGATGTGCCCCAAATCTCAGCCGTCAACTGGCTCTTCCCGTGTCGCTTGACCGCATCGGCGGAGTTGTTGCAATGCCCGAACCTCTCCCGTCTAAATTCTTCCATTCAGGAGGCATCGCATGTTTCGGTCTTGGTTCCGAGGTTGTTTGCTGGCGTTGGCGTCGCTGTTCGCGGTGATGAACGTTGCACCGGTCATGGCTCAATCGTCGCCGGGCAAGCTGGCGTTGGAGCGACTGGCTACAGAAGACACGCTGGTCTTTCTCGCCTGGAACGGTTGGCAGACGCCGGATCCGAAGAGCACCAACCGCGTGGACAAGTTGATGTCCGAACCGTCGCTGCGCGAGTTCATCGAGCAACTCGGCGACGAAGTCCTGAAGCTCGTGCAGAAGGCCGCCGCCGATCAACCCGACGGGCAGTTGCTCGTCGAGACCATGCCGGTGCTGCTCAAGTCGCTGACGACGAAGCCGGGAGCGTTCCTCTGGTCAAAGCTCGATGCCACGTTGCCGCAGCCGATCCCGGAGATGTCCGTCGTGATCGACACCGGCAGCGATGCCGCGCAAGTTCAGGAAGCCATCGCCAAGCTCAAGGAACTCGGCACCAAGCAAGGTGGCAAGTTCATCGAAGAGACAATCGACGGGGTGAAATTCACTCGGCCGCAGGACGACCAGGTTGTCGTGCGGTTTGGATTCAAGGGTTCGTACTTCGTCGTGACGCTGGGCGAGGCGACGACGAAAGCCACGTTGGCTCGCTTAGCGTCTTCGGCCAAGCCGGCAGCATGGCTGACACAAGTCTCCAAGGAACTCTCGGTCCCGCGACCGGCGTTGCTGCTGCACATCAATGCGGCTGGAATTCTCAAGACGTTGGAGCCGCTCATCACCGACCCGCAGGCCGGAATCGTGATCGAGGCACTCGGCTTGAGGCAACTCAAGCACATCTCCGTCGTGTCCGGTTTGGATGCCGACGCGGGAGTCACCAAGGTCGCGCTGGTCACCGACGGTGCGCCGCAAGGTCTGTTCGCACTCACTCCCGACAAGCCGCTGACGATCGAGGCGTTGAAGCGGATTCCGGCCAATGCGTCGAACGCTTCGGTGATGCGGTTTGATCTCGCTCACGTCATGGAGCAAGTGCTGGTCTTTGCGGACAAGGTGCAACCCGGTTCGCGTGAGCAGGCCGAGGCGGCACTGGCACAGTTCGAACCGCAAGCAGGGTTCTCGCTCAAGACCGATCTGCTGGGTGCGCTCGGCGACGAATGGAGCTATTACACCTCCGGCAGCGAGGCGGGAGCATTGATGGTTCCCGGAATCGTGATCACCGCCAGCGTGCGCGATCATGAGAAGCTGTCGAAGACGCTCAACATTGGCTCGACGGTGCTGAAGGCAGTTCTGGCTCAATTTGGTCCGCAGGCTCCAGTGACCTTGCACGACTTCACCTCGCGCGGCGAAACCGGACACCGCCTGACGATCAACAATCTGCCGATCCCCGTCGCCCCGACCTGGGTGCTGACCAAAGATCAATTCATCCTCGGCATCACGCCGCAACTGGTCACCAGCCACTTGAGCGCCACGAAGAGCGGCAAGTCACTGGCCGACCATGAGGCGATTCAAGCCGCGTTCAAACGGACGCCGAAACCGACGTCGGTCTCGTTCGCTGATCCGAAGCCCGGACTGCAAGGCCTTTACACGTTGGTCAACACGTTCTCGCCGGTGCTGCTGGGGCAGTTGGCTCAGCAGGGCATTGAATTCAATCTGCCGCCGCTGCCACCGATGTCGGACTTGGAACAACACCTCGCGCCGTCTGTGACGATGACCACGCGCACGCCCAACGGCTGGTTCATGGAGAGCCATTATGTGGTCTCCACCGGCAACATCGGCGCGGCGGCCCCCGCCGCGATCGCGGTCGGAGTCGCGTTGCTGCTGCCGGCCGTGCAACAAGCTCGCGAGGCGGCGCGACGCTCGCAAGGCAAAAACAATCTGAAGCAGATTGGCCTGGCGATGCACAACTTCCATGACGTTTACAAAACGTTTCCCGCCGCTGGCAGCGTCGATAAAAAGGGCAAAAAACTGTTGAGTTGGCGAGTCCACGTTTTGCCGTTCGTCGACCAGAATCCGCTCTACCAGCAGTTCCATCTCGATGAACCGTGGGACAGCGATCACAACAAAACGCTGATCGAAAAGATTCCGCCAGCGTATGTCTCCCCCAATCACGAAGATCTGGCCAAGCAAGGAAAGACGGTGTATCTCGTACCGACCGGCAAAGGGGCCGCTTTCGAGGGGGATGAAGGCCGAGGCATCCGCGAGTTCACGGATGGAACCAGCAACACGATTCTGGCCGTCGAAGCTCACGCCGACGCAGCAGTGATTTGGACCAAGCCAGATGATTTGGCGCTCGACTTCAAAAACCTTTTTAAGGGTCTGAAGTCCGCGCGAGTTGGGGGCTTTCACGCGCTGCTCGCCGATGGGTCCGTCCGTTTCATCAGTGACGCCATCGACGTCAGTATTCTCAAAGCGTTGTTCACACGCGGCGGTGGCGAGGCCGTCGACTTCGGAGCGATTGACGTCCCCGTCGGAGCCGTTGCGGCCGTTCCATTCGCGCCGGCTCGTGCCGCCGTGGCTCGTCCCGGCGATCCCAAGAACAACCTCAAGCTGATCGGACTGGCGTTTCACAACTATGCCGACACGCACAAGCGGCTTCCGCAACGAGCCGTCACCGACAAGAAGGGCAAGGCTTTGCTGAGTTGGCGCGTCAAACTGTTGCCGTTCCTGGATGCGAACGATTTGTACCAGCAGTTCCATCTCGACGAACCCTGGGACAGCGAACACAACAAGCCGTTGATCGACAAGATGCCCGCCGTGTTTTCGTCCGCTGGCGACGAGGAATTGGCCAAGAAAGGCAAGACCCGATTCGTCAGTCCCGCCAACGCGGAAGGGACTCTGGGAGTCAAAGAAGGGACTAAGTTCGCGGACATTCGCGACGGCCTCAGCAATACCATCCTGGCGGTCGAAGCTCGCTCGGATTCCGCCGTGATCTGGACCAAGCCTGAGGACATCGTGATCGACTTCAAGAAGCCGCTGCTGTTCTTGAAGGACGCTCGCGACGGAGGATTTCTCACTTTAATGACCGACGGCTCCGTCCGCGTGATTACTGATAAAATCAGCTTCGAGACCCTGAAGGCTCTCGTCACTCGCGCTGGCGGAGAAGCCATCGGCGATTTCTAAGAAGCGATCCGCGAAGGGGTCGGGACACACTCCCTCGTTGGCGCATCGAGTCTGTGAAAGAATTGGCGAGCGGGGCGGCGTAAGCCCCCCGGTGGTCACGATGGCCGCTGAATACCGGGGGGCTGACGCCGCCCCGCTCGCCTTCGCGTCAATTGTTTCACGGACTCATCGGGGCCGTGTGTCTCAGTCACGAAAGCGTCAATTTTGCCCGCGCGGAATAAAACGGCCACCTGCCAGCTTGATTGACGGAGTTCCTCATGCCGATCCGTATCGAATCCGCGCAAGCCACAGACTACTTGAAAGTCGCCGCGCTCGACCGACTCGCTTGGCCGATCGTCCCCGATGTCTTTATCCCCGACGGCGAGCACATCTGGCGTGTCTGGAGCGACACCGCCACGCTGCTCGTCGCACGACGAACCGATGAGCCTCCACTACCGGAATCTTACGACATTGCCGGAGCACTCGTGCAATTTCCGACCAAACGGGGCGAGCTGTTTCTGCACAAGATCATAGTCCACCCGAATTGCCGAGGAACCGGCATCGGCACCGAGTTGATGAAGGCGGCACTCGCCCAAGCGGAAGTCCCCGTGCTGCTGACCGTCGATCCGAGTAACGCGCCGGCGGTGAAGCTCTATCAAAGCCTGGGCTTCACCATCCGTGAACACATTCGTGGCTTCTATCGCCCGCACGAGGATCGGTACTTGATGTCGTATCGCCCAACGTAGTCGCCTCGTGGAGCGAGGCGACTACGTTGACTCGTTCACTTCCAAGCTACCTTTGCACGGCCTGCCGAGCCCGCTTCGTCGGACCTTTGGGAGTGGCTTCCGGTTCGTCGATGCGTACTTCTTGCGACGTCCCATCGGCAGCCTCGACACGCATCCGGGGCTGAGCGTCTTCGTTCTCCGAAGCTTCAGAAGTCCGTTGGGACATCGCCGCCACCATGCGTCCGGGGCCGTAGCGCCACGCTGCCAACCAACCAGAAGCACTCAGGCTTGGCGGGTCTGCGGAGACATGGACGACGTGCCGCAGATGCAGCCAGACCGACATCAAGTTGGTCCACTGCAAAGTGGTGAGTGCGAGTCGGCTGAGAAAATCCGTCGAGGTCGTGTCTCCCATCCGCACGGCCCACAGTTCGACAACCATCAGCGTCAGCGCCGCAATCGCTGAGAACGAGTGCAGCACGCGACTGGCCAGATCATTCCGAAATTCTGCGCCCAAGGTCGCCCACCACGTCATGCCCGCGACCAACAGCGGCAGCAACCACAATGCGGTCATGCCCATCGAATTCGACGTGACGCCTGTGAACGTCCACGCCACGATCTGAGCGATCGATCGATGAGCGTCCGTCAGACTCAGCGCAGCGACCACGAAGAATCCGGCCGCCGACCAACCCCACACATGGAAGCGACCACCGTAATCGACTCGGCTGCGTGAGCGAACCCACCACACTACACAACTCATTTGAGCCGCGAGCCACCAGGCCACGGCTCCGCTGCCGCGCAGCAAGCGGTCGGCGAACGGCGCGATCATGTCGCCCAGAACCGATCCGGACGTCGAAGCGTCCTCGGCAAACAGCCATGCGATCAGCGTCCCCAAGAATCCGACGGCCGCGACAGCACCAGCCGCCCAACACTTCCATGCCTTTTGGGGAACGACCTGTGGAAGAAACAGCCACAGATCGGGAGGCACAGCCTCTTGGTTCGCTGAGTCGCTCAATTCGACTCGCGAACTGGCAGCCACGGAGCTCTCCAGTTCCGATTCCAGAACCAAGCGGCGTCGGCGTCGATCATCCAACATTTTTGAGCCGCCAAGGCCCATTGTTCACCTGCACGATGTCACGAGACGTGACGCCTGAATTCGACCGCGACGCCCCAGCCAGCGAGTGCCGGCACGGAATTGGGGTGAGCGTTTGTCGTCCACCAGCGACCACAAAAGGGCTGCCGCGACGAACTGTCCCTCTTTCATCGGACAGGCTCAGACTCAGTCCGCGAAGAATCTCCCACCATCCACCTCGGCTCGTTCATTCTCTGTTCTCAGCTGCGCTCTCGGCAAAATTTGCCGGTCGTTCTGCCCGGCAAATCGTCTTCCCGTATCGCGAAGCCGAGTGCTATCGTCCGCAAACTTCGTTTACCCCTCGAAAGGAGTCGATGGAACGCGATGAATGATTTGCTGACCGCCTCGCCAAACGCCACCCCGGCACCTCCGGTTCCCAACCTCACCGACAAGCCACCGATCAACGAAACCTTTGGTGATTGGAGCAAGTGGCTCAGCCACGACCAGCTCAACGATCACGCCGGAAAAGTTGTCGGAGCGTTGTGCGTACTGTTTGCCGGATGGATGCTGGCCGGCTGGGTGAGTCGCATCACCTATCGCAGCCTGAAGCTGGCCAAGATCGACGAGACGCTGTCCCGCTTCCTGACCAAGTTCGCCTGGTGGAGCGTGTTAGTCTTGGCCGTTGTCGTCTGCCTGGGCATCTTCAAAGTCGAGACGACCAGCTTCGCGGCCGCCATCGGTGCGGTCGGCTTTGCCATCGGTTTAGCCTTTCAGGGTGCGCTCAGCAATTTCTCAGCGGGCATCATGCTGCTGATGTTTCGACCGTACAAAGTCGGCGACGTGATCGTCGTCGGCGGCCAGACGGGCAAGGTCGATGAAATTGATTTGCTCACGACAACGCTCGACACACCGGACAACCGGCGAATCATGATTCCCAACGCCTCGATCTTCGGCAACACCATCGAGAACACATCGTTCCATCTGACTCGCCGAGTCGAGATCACCGTCGGAGCTGGCTACGCCGCCGACATCGATCAGACTTACGAAGTCTTGATGCGATCCGTCTGCGCCGTCCCCGGCATCTTGTCTGAACCAGCGCCCGAAGTGGTGCTGCTGGAACTGGGAAGCTCGTCGGTGAACTGGTCGGTTCGCGCGTGGACAACCACCGCCGACTTTGGACTGGTCAAACAGCGTGCGCTCCGAGCCGTGAAGCTCGCACTGGATCAAGCGGGCATCGAGATTCCGTTCCCGCAAATGGATGTGAACCTGCGCGGCCCGGCGACGGTCAGCGTCTCGCAGCCTGCCAGCACTTCGAATCACAAAGCGCGTGAACCTCTTCGGCTCGTCCCGTAACTCGATTCAACTCCTGTTGCCCCGACAGCCGATTCTTCGATACCGTCCTGCCCCTGCCTGCGGATCATTCTGATCCTCGATCGTTCCCTCCCCTCTGAAAATCACCTTTCGACGTCCTGGCGAGAGTTGCCCATCCCCTCGCACAACTTTCCTTTCGGAGACTGCGCATGTTCTTGCTCAGGCCGTTTCGCCTGTTTTTCAAAGCCCTCGTTGTGGACGCCACGCCGCGACAAATGGCGTTTGGTTTTGCCTTGGGTGTGCTGGTGGGTCTCGTGCCAAAAGGCAATCTGCTGGCGGTCAGCCTGATGATGCTGATGTGTTCGCTGCGAGTGAACCTCGGCGTTGGCTTGGCCACGGTCTTCGCGACCACGTGGGCCGGCGTGCTGCTCGATCCGATCACGCATCGCATCGGCGAGTTCCTGCTGAAGAGCGCGCCTCTTCGGCCACTCTGGGAAACGATGAACGACACGGCGCTGCTGCCGTGGACCGACTTCAACAACACTGTCGTGCTCGGCAGTTTGTCACTGGGGCTCGCTGCGTTCATGCCGCTGTATTTCATCAGTCGGCCGATCTTCGGATTACTGACGCCTCGACTGGTGGCATGGGCACAACGATTTCGACTGGTCTCACTGCTCTGGGGCGGCGAACTCACAGGCAAGGTGTGCTGACAATTTAAGATTTGAGATCGCACATCGTTCAAGGATGAACACATGCGTTGGACCTACCTGCTGCCGCGAGCGATCTTGATCGGACTCGTGTGGGCATTTTTCCATTACGGCTTCGACCCAGTACTCCGTCGCGGCATGATCTACTCCGGCCAGCGAGTCGCTCGCGCGAAGGTCGAGATCGCTGGACTGGAAACGACCTTCTTTGCTCCGACGATCAAAGCCGCGAATGTGCAGATTGCCGACCGCAAACATCCGGGGACGAATCTCGTCGAGTTCGCCGATCTGCACGCGAAGATCGAAGGACTGCCGCTGCTCAAGAGATCGTACATCGTCGAGGAGGCAAGCGTCTCCGGCTTGCAGTGGGGCACCAAGCGAGCCGACTCCGGACTGCTGCCGGGCGATGAGCCAGATCTGTCCGACGATTCGGACAGCAAGATGTTGGAGAACATCAAGCACGAATTGCTCGCGCGCGGCAAGGACTGGCTGGAGGGACTCGCGGATCGCGCGAAGCTGGACTTCGATCCGAATCAGTTCGAAACCGTCCGGTTGAGCCAGGAACTCGAAGAACGCTGGCCGAAGGAATTCGGCCAGTACGAAGAGGAGCTCAAAGCCGTCAAGCAGCGGATCGACGAACTGCGCAAATCGGTGAAGGTCAAAGGTGGCAACGAACTCGAAAAGATCGAACGCTACGGACAGGCCGCGAAAGACGTCGAACAACTCTTGAAGGAACTCGAACAGGTCAAGCAACAGCTCGCACGGACGATGCGGCAGGCTCAAGACGACTTGAAGGTGCTCGACGAAGCCAAGTCGCACGACGTCGCCAAGATCAAAGAGAAGGCTGATCTACTGCACCTCGATCCAAACGAAGTCACCGAGTTGTTGCTCGGCCCGGAACTGACGAATCGACTGGAGACCGCGATCGGCTGGGTGAAGTTCCTTCGCGAACGAATTCAGCTCGCGACCGACGAACCGAAACCGGAACGGTTTCGCGGCGAGACGATCCTGTTCGCTCGCAAAGTCGAACTGCCGCTGCTGCTGATCCGGCTGCTCAACGTCGACGGCCAAGGGGACTTCAGCGGCGAGCGATTGGCGTTCAAAGGCTCGATCTCCGGCATCACCAGCAACCCGAAAATCCACGGCAAGCCAATCATCGTCCACATCGACGCCGTCGGTCAGCCTTTCCAGATTGATCCAAACGCTCCCTCGGCTCCGAGCGTGAGCGGCATCCAACTCGCATCGGGTCAGACTGGAAAGCCTGATCTACTGGCTGTGCAACTCAAAGCTGTTCTCGATTACACAAAGGACGTGCCGGAGCACCACCTGCTGCTGTCGTACAAAGAGCCGCGTCCCGATGAGCGCGACATCGGCAAGCCGGAGTCGATCCAACTGGCGATGGTTAGCCGCGCCTCGAACTGCCTCGCGAACCTCACGCTGATCGGTGACGACCTCTCCGGGCAGATCGACTACCAACAAGCCCTCGAATCCATCACCGCGAAGCTCGGCACGAAACGATTCAAAGGGGACGACCGGGTGCTTGCCGTGATCCAGGATGTTGTCGCTGGCATTCACAAAGTTGACGCACAGATGCAGCTCTCCGGAACCGCACTCAAGCCGCAGTTCAAACTGCAGTCGAACCTCGGCCACGATCTCTCGTCCGGCATCAACACGGCGTTCGCTCGGCAACTGGAATCCGGCCGTCGGGAGTTGCTCGTTCGCTTCGAGCAAGAAGCTGCGAAGCGATCCGAAAAACTGACCGGATTGTACGACGAGCAAATCCAGAAGCTCACCGGTCAATTGAATCTCAACAAGGGCGAGGTCCAAGAGATCGCTCAGTCATTCGGAGTCAAACTGCCGAGCAAGTTCGACATCAAAGGACTGGGCGGCTTGCCGATCGACCCGAAGAAGCCGCTCGATCTGAACGGCATCGGCAAGGCGCTGCCGCTGCCAAAACCGGACGCCAAGCTGCCGAAGTTCGGCCTGCAACCCGATACCGATTCGAACCCCGGTGTTCGCCAAGCCAACGACGTCGAGGACACGATCGAAGGCCTCGGCAGCCTCTTCGGCAAAAAGAAGAAGCTCGCCCCCAAGACCATCCGGCCGGCCGCCGGTCAACAGCCCAATAGCAAATGACCAGCGACCAATAACCAACAAACAATTGCTTTCCACAAGGATGTTGACGATGACCAATCGCTCGTTCGACCGCCGCGATTTTCTGAACTGGATGATCCCCGCCGGATTCGGCCTCTGCTCGTGCTTCGGCTGCCGCACGACGCCGATCACGCAGCGAAGACAACTGCTGCTCATCCCCGAGTCTCAAGAAATCCAGATGGGCGTCGCCGCGTACGACGAGGTCAAAACCAAGAACAAGCTCTCGGCGAACGCCAAGTACAACGAAGTCGTGACACGCGTCGGTCAGCGTTTGGCCGACGCCGCGAAACGACAAAACCTCGGCACGAACTTCGACTGGGAATTCACCGTCATCGCCGATCAAACGCAGAACGCATTCTGCCTGCCGGGCGGCAAGGTCGCGTTCTACGAAGGCATCCTGCCGGTCTGCCAGAACGAGGCGGGCGTCGCGGTCGTGATGTCGCACGAAATTTCGCATGCACTCGCTCGTCACGGCGGCGAGCGTATGACTCAGCAAATGGGAGTCGACAGCGGCGGAAAAATCCTGCAAGCGGTCGTCAAACGGAAAGCCGCCGACAAAGAGCAGGTCTTCATGACCGCGTACAACGCCGGAGCCAAATACGGTCTCGTCCTGCCCTACAGTCGCTCGCACGAATCCGAAGCCGACGAAATGGGCATCCACATCATGTCTCAAGCCGGCTACGACCCGCACGAGGCTCCGAAGTTTTGGGAGCGATTCGGCGCAGCCAAGAGCGGCGATGCTCCACCGGAGTTCGCCTCGACGCATCCTTCCGACGCAACCCGCGCCGCCGCACTGCGAGCCTTGTTGCCTCAGGCCGTCGAGGAATACCAGGCCTCCCCGACGAAGCACGGTATCGGTGTGCCGCTGGCGTAGCGATTTGGGGAACTCGTTTTACACTCCTTGCGGATTCGGTGCGTCGTAGCCAATCGCTCAAGGACTTTGAAACGGAACCATCGCAATGCCCGCGAAGAACACCAAGGTCAAGGAGCATCTGCACTACCACAAAGACGGCACTCTGTGGGCGAAGGGACAGACCATCGACGGCGCCATGACCGGCTACTGGGAGTGGTTCCGCAAAGACGGCACGAAGCTGCGATCAGGCTCCTTTGGAAATGGTCAGCAAATCGGCGAGTGGACGACCTACGACAAGCCGAGTGAGGCCTACAAAATCACGACGATGAAGACGAACAAACGAAGTGACCGTCGCTTCGTGTCATAGTCCAGCCTCGATGGTTTTCGACGCGGACGAAAGCACCGCATGCTCGATCTCGCATCGGCCTTGATCGCTTCGGGATGGCTCGCATCGAGCCACGATTGGCCGTCGGCATCGACTTCTTTGAAACTTGGCGACGATCTTCTGCCGATGCTGGCGAAAGCCGCGCAACGTTTGGCGTCACTGCCGGAACACACCCAGCAGCACCGTAGCGCGACCGCGTTGATTCCGCTCTTGAATCAGACACGGCAGAACGGTGCAGCACTCACGCTCGGCTGGCCGTCGAGTGACGATCGACCGCTGAAGAAATGGCTTGGTCCACGACTGCTGTGGTGGCCGCGAGGCGTCCCAGAGGGACGGAGGGTTACGTGGATCAGCTCGCGATTGGGCCGAGCCATCGACGAACGGCCAGACTGGTTCGCAGTACTCCGCTCGGCGACGGCGAAACTCGATCCCCAGCGAGACCTGTTGCTGACCGCTTCCGGAACGACCGTCGATCGGTTTCTCGAACGAGCGGCAATCCTGTTCGGCATCCGTCGCCTGCGAGTGCATCTCGACGAACGTCGCACGCTGGTCGATTGGCTGACCCGCTTGCGACGTCAGCTTTGGAGAAGTTTCCTCTCGCAGGATGTCGCAGGGCCAGCCGTCACTCAATCGGAGGTGTTCGTGTCGCCATCCGGAGGATGGTCTGCCGAAGACGGATCATCCTCCGACTTGCCGTTGAGCGACCGCGTTTTGATCGCGGTGGCGGACCAAGTGTTCGCGTTGCAGGTGCGGCCGAACGGAAATTTGCATCAACTCCTGCGCGAGAGGCTTTTGAACTCAGACTGGCCGACGGCATCGGTGTGGCTGGCTCTCGGCGAAACACTGGTCCCCAGCGATGTCGCCAGCGAATTGCAGTCGCTCGGAGCGATCGGTTGGTGGCTGTTCGTGGCGGACGCTGCCAGCGTCCACCCAAACGACTCCGCCACAATCGCCGACGCAAGCTGTGTCGGACACGGCGGAACGATCAACAGACTCACTTGGCCTGACGGAGATTACTTCGTGCATTGGACTCGGCGGCAAGACGGTCCTTGGCCCGATCAATCGGAGGCGAACTTCATCGACGAATTACTGCTGTCGCGAGAAGCCACCAGCCATTCAGCATTCGCCGCGCTGTCGCGAATCGTGCAACAGCGACGACTGATCGCCTCCGCCACAGGAATTCGCGGCGAGACTGCGGTGGTGAGTTTCTCAGCCAATCCACTGTACGAATTGACGAAGCAGCGCACGTTCCGCACACATCGCGGCCGCTGGGACTGCGAAGCCTACGGCCTCTGCCTGCGCCGCGAGTGGCTGCAATCGCGTGGAGCCAAGCCGGTGATCTACGGCGACGATGACCTGTGGACGTCGCTGCCGGATTCCAACCGAGCGTTTTTTCAATTGAAGACGACTCGCTCGCGTCGCGGAGCCAAACTGATCGACTGGTCTCGCGAAGCCGAATGGCGGGTGCCGAACGATCTCGATTTATCCGAGGCTGGTCGCGAGGACGTCCTGCTGTTCGCGCCAACCGAGGACGAAGCTCGGCAACTTGCCGCCATCAGCCCGTGGCCGGTGCTTGCGTTGCCTACTTCCCAAAATCCTTCGGCAACTCCAGCGACCACACCTCACTGCTGAGCGGTTGTGCGTGACCACCAGCGAGCCAGAGCTTGTCTTGGAAAACGTAGGCCGAGTGCTCGTGACGTTCTTTCCAAGTCACGTCGGACTTGAGCTGCGTCCAGTCCTTGCCGTCTTTGGAATGCCACACGTCACCCCAGTTCTTCGACGGATTGTTCGACCAGCCACCGAGTACCCACATGCGATCACGGTACACGACCGACGAGAACCACAGCCTCGGCGACCAGCCGGCGTGTTCGGTGAGCTGTGTCCAATGCTCACCGTCTTCCGAACACCAGACGTCGTTGACTCCGTGATATTTCGGGACGTAGTTGCCGCCGCCGAAGACGTACATCTTGCCGTTGAGTACGGCCGCCTGGTGATACGCTCGCGGAGACCAACCGGCGTTCGCCGTGTGTTGCTTCCACTCCTTGCCGTCGGCAGAGGACCAGACGTCGTTCTTCAAACTGCTGTCGTCGCCGAAGTAGTAGTTCTCGGTCCCGCCGAGCATCCACATGCGGCCTTTGAACTCGACGACCGCCGCTGCGATGCGCGGCGTCCAACCGGCCTTCGCCGTGGCTTGTTCCCACTTCACGCCGTCGGTGGACCACCAGACCTCGTTGCTGGCCGAGTGCCCCGGCAGTCGACCGTTGTACCAGCCCCCCATGAACCACATTTTGTCTTGAAACGTCAGCGACATCGGCAAGTCGCTGTGCTTCCACGGCGCATCGTCCGTGACCTTTTTCCACGTCTTGCCGTCGGGCGAACTCCACACGTCGCGCGGCGGAGCATGAAACGAATCGAACCAGCCACCGAAGATCCACAACTGATCCTTGTAGACCAATTCCCCTTGCGAATCCCGCGGCTGCCAGCCGGCTTTGTCGGTGACTTTGACCCAGTTGTGAACTTTGTCGTCCGCGTTGGCGACGGACATCAAACTCAGGATGAGCACGAGCGCGAATCTCATGGAACCTCCGAGAAAAAGGACGTCAGCCGTGATCTCACTTTTCATTCCGCACGAACCGGCTTGAGCTGCCAGCGTTCATCGAAGAAGTCGGCATCGACCACCTTGCCCGGGTAGCGAGCATTCGGCGAAGTGCGGACATCGACGATCGCCCAGTCGGGCAGCTTCGGCACTTGGCGAGCGTTGTTGAGATAGTCGTACTCGCGGTAGGTGAAGCTGCTGTTGAGCACAACGTACCGATTCGAATTGAGTGGGTTCGGGTAGATCGCAATGGGGGCGTGATGCTCGGCCGAGAACTTGCGGCTGCCGACCGTGACTTCGGTCTCGCCCCAACGGATCGGCAGTTTGTCGGCAATCTTCTTCAGGACCGCGTTGCTGCTCGGATCACCCCAGAGGACGAGATTGCTGCTGGCGATATCAGCATCGGTGACCGCGGTGTCGTCCTTCACGCGAGCTTGCCCGCGAAACTGCTGCCGCCAGTGAACGATCGCGTGGCTGAGTTCCGACTGCGTCCATTTCTCAATCGCCTCGTGCGACGACTTGCCGGTCGGACGCACGAAGACAAACGAATCGAGAAACGCATCGTCGATCGGGCCTTGCAATCCGTGTCGCTTGCGGAGCCCGTCGTTGGGCAGTCCTCCGACTTTCCAATTCTTTCCCTGCTTGTTGAGCGAGACTTGCCACGAGCGATCCGATCCCGCCTTCGATGTCTCGACCAATTGCTCTTTGTCACCGTCGTTGATTCGCACCTTGACGGGCAGGTCGGTGCTGAACGACACGTGACCCGGTGGGATCGTCAGCGTGAGCGCATCGACGTTTGCGAGGTCCAAAACAATTTCGGCATTGAGCGGATTCGGTTGGATCGACGCTCGCACGGACCCTTTCTCCCAATGCTCGCCGAGCGCATCGACCGTGACCCAATTCATGCGGTTGTAGCGGAGCGTGTACGTCGTGAAACGGACGGTGTCGGGTACAGCGACTCGGCCGAGGGCCATGATGCTGTCAATGCGGCGATCGACCTCCAGCTTCGTCACCGGATGATAAGCGTGAGCGGTGTCCGGCCCGATGAGATGCGTCAGTTCGATCCCTTCGGCCTTCAGCGCCGTGGCCATGACGTCGGCCGCTTGCTTCTGACGATCCTTGTCGCCGCTGTAGGCGACCGTCGGAAGCTGCGCGAGGTTCGCCGCCCAGTCGGTGCAGTCATACATGTGCCACAATTTTTGTTCGTACCAATTCGGTTCGAGCGTTTCACTTTGGAAGACTTTGAGGAAGTCAGGTGTCTCGGAAAATCCAGCTCCCGGAGCGGCGGCGGCCCAGCGGTCGGTGTAATGCACGGCGAACTGCCAGCAGGCCGCTCCACCCATCGAGAATCCACGCACCGCGATGCGATCATCGTCGATGCGGTAGCGACGCTTCACCGATTCAATCGCTTCGAGCGAATCGATCTCGCCGGCCAGTTTGTTCGCGTTGCAGTAGCGGCCGTAGGGATGCAGCACGATCGTGTCGGTCGGTGTGAATTGACCTTTGTTCTTGCGGCGGTCTTCCAGAAAGTTGACCTCGCTGAGCACTTCGCCTCGGCCGTGGAACCACAGATCCAAGCGCCAGCGATGAGGCCCGGTCGGAGTGAAAGATTCCGGCACAACCAGTCCATACGGCTGCACGCTGCCGTCGATCTTCGAGACGTATCCGCGTGGCACGAGTCCCGTCGCCGTCGTCCACGGAGCTTCGCCTCGCTTCAACTGCTCCGCGCGAGCCAGCCCGTCGTTGAGCAGCGATTTCGCCGTGTTGATTTCCTGCGGCTTGAAAAATTCGTGATACGTCAGCGCGTCGCTTGCCGCCTTGTGATAAATCAGGACGTCCGGCAACAGCTCCTGCGTGCGAGCGTCCTTCTTCTGCTTGAGTTCGTCGATGGCGGCCTTGAGCTTCTTGAGGCCGTCTTCCAAATCCTCGCGTTCGTCCTCCGGCACCTCGATGCCCGCAGGAGGAATGGGGCGAACCTTCTCCGCTTGATTGTCCGCCAGGCCATCGGCAAAGGCGGGAACAAAACTGGTGGAACACAGAACGGCAACGAAAACAGAAAGCCAAGCCAGACGCATGATGCTGCTCCACAAGGTGAGTGGCTGAATTGGCCGAGAAGAGTATCAACCCTAGCGTGACGAAAACACGCAAGCGTCGCTCATGAGTGGTTGGTGCTCAAAACGGGACTTCTGTCGACCGGCTCTTGAAGCAACTAATCAGCCGTCGCTTCCTTCGATCGAGCTGCGTAGATTTTTGCGGCTTCGTCGTAGGCGGCTTTGGCGGCGGCTCGTTCGGGTTCGCGGATTTGGTTTTTCTTGGCGTTCCAGCAGACTTCGACGGCTTGTTGGCACCAGTCGATGCTCTTCTTGCTGGCTCGGACCGGTTGGCCGCCGACTTCGACCCAGATCGGGTTCGTGTGGACGCTCGGCAGGATGCGCACGGCGATCCAACTGGATTGCTTGATCGGGATGTCGAAGCTCAGCGGTTGAGTCTTGCCGTCGGCGGTGATGTTCTTCGTGGCGGCGACTTGGCCGTTGACGATGATCTCGACCGGGACTTCGCGAGTCTGGCCGACTCGACAGCGTTCGATGTGCCAGTACGGCTTCGCGTCGAGGCGGCGCTTGCGGATCGACTCGGTGTTGTCGTTCATCTTTTCGGCGAGCAGTGCGTTGACATCGAAGCTGACTTTGACGTTGTCAGGTTTGGCGATGTCGAGCGTGCTGAGCTTCTTGTTGCTGCCCGACTCACCGAGGGCGACGTCGTTGACTTTGAAGTCGAGCACATGGCTCAGGCCGTCACCGCAGTAGCTGCGCCCGTCGCGGACGCCGCTGATCCAAGTATCAAAATCGAGCGGATGGTCTTTGTTGAGCTTCACGTAGATGCGGCCGAGGCCGACTTTGTCGCCGTAGATGCACGGAAAATCGGTCTCGCCAGAGATCCTCGCTTGGAAGCCGGCATTGAGCGTGTGGTACCAGATGTTGAGTTCCCAGATCGACGGCGTATCGACCGCGCTGATGAAGTGGCAGACGTCGTGAGCGACCGTCACGACGTACTCGTTCGCGCCGATGCCGTCGAACTTCGGCATCCCGTAGTCAGGCAGCTTGTCAGTGGCTTTGCCTTTCCATTCGGTGTTCGACTTATCGCGCGGCTGTGCGAACTCGCGAGAACCGTCGGGCATGACGTCCGGCAGTTCCAGGCCCCAACCGCTGTGGCTGTAGCCGACGACGCCCCCTTGCTCCTTGCCCCACTTCAGGACCGGCAGCGTCCAGCTTGGCCAGTCTTCGAGCACCTTCGTGTTCGGGTAGTCGTCCTCGGTCAGTCGCAGCAGGCAGAGATGCCCGGCGTGCGACGACGGGAAGCCGCTGACCTCGATGTCGTACCGCATCAGGTAATTCGGCCGCGAGAGGGCCGACGTCTTCCCCTCGAAGTATTGCTTCTGCGAGTACCAGCACGGCCCCCAGCTCAGCACGCAGCCGACGTTGAGGTCTTCGCCCAGAATGTGCCGCAGCATGTCGGCCGGAGTGACCCCCTCGGTCGGGCTGTCGTAGTGAGCACACCCCGCCGCGTGAACGTGATGATCGCCGGAGAACCAGCCGCGCTTCGCCGGATGCGTCCAGCGCGTGAGTTTGTAATCGGCCTTCTGACTGACTCCCGGCTTCACGGTCAGCGAATGTGTTTGCACGATGTACTCCGGCCCGCGGCTGACCTCGACGGAGTATTCGCCGGGCGAGAGATTCACGGACTCGCCGTCGGCTCGGTAAATCTGATTGTGAAAAAAGAAGTCGGGCGAGAGCCGCCGCGCCGGATTCGGGAACACATTGCCCCGACGATCGCGAATGACGAACGCTGCCGAGGTTGGCTCGCCATCAAAATCCTTCACACCGAGCACCACCTCCACCGCCGGAGCCGCGTTGAACAGAATCGGCACCGTGTTGCGAAAGCCGAGATCCTGCGTCCCCTGCCCGACATTGAATCCGAGCTTCGCCTCACGCCGCCCGATCTCGCGCGAGTAAAGCTGGATGATGCGGTACTCCAGCGCCAGCCCCGACAACTGCGGCTTCAGCGGCTGCTTGTCGAACATGGCGATGTCGAGAAACCGATGCGGCACATCCTCCGGCTTGACGAGTTTGTCCTTCTCATCGGTCAACGGCTTCTGCCGCTGGTTGACGGAGCCGCGCATATACAGCGGAGCCGAATTCGGACTCTCCGGCTTGAGTTGCGGCGTGATCCCCGCATCGTTCTGCACCTTGATCAAAAACGTCGCCCACCCTCCTTGAATGAGCCGCTTCGCCACCGGCCCCTCGACGACCGACACGCGACTCTCCGGATTGATCGTCACCCCCACGACGCAATGCGCATCGAGCACCCGTTGGATGGTCCGATTCGCGACCTTCGCATCGGTCTCCTTCAACGCCCCCTGCAACGCCTTCGTATCCTCCGCCGGCAACGGAGCACCGACAAACTCCAACGCTTCGAG
>QWQF01000268.1 GCA_003669125.1 Planctomycetota bacterium | reverse complement strand
GACACCTTCGAAGCGGACGCCTGCAGCCACGTCAGGAAATCCAGGCTGAGCGGTTCGAGTTCCGGCAGCACGGCGGGCGGGACGATCTCAGCCAGCGCCGAAGAGAATTCCTCCGCCGAGGCATATCGCTCGTCAGAATTCTTTGCGAGGGCTTTGGAAATGATCTCCTGCAACGCTTCCGGAACCCCACGAACCAGGCTGGCCAATGGCGGCGGAGCGTCCTCGGCGTGTTGCCGGACTTGGCGAACCGGATCGGGATTTGGAAACGGGACTTGGCCCGTCAGGCAGTGATACAGCGTGCAACCCAGGCAATAGAGGTCGCTGGCCACATTGGCCGCATGCGGATCGCGAGCTTGCTCAGCCGGCATGTAGTCGTAGCGGCCGAGCACTTGCGGCGGTTCGCTCGACTTCATCACGTCCAGCGTCAGGCGGCCCCAGTCCTGAGCATCGAGGTAACTCATCGCATCGCGAGCGGCTCCGAATTCCAGGATCTTCACGAGACCGTTTTCCGTGACCCACAAGTTCGCGGGGCAGATGTCGCGATGAATGATGAGCTGCGCGTGCAAGTATCCCAATCCCAGCGCGGCTTGTTGAATGAGCTGGCAGGCCTCGATGTACGGCAGCTTGGTGTCTCGTTCGAGCCGTTGTTGCAGCGTGCCGCCCGTCAATTTTTCAAAAGCGATGAACGTCACTTCGCCGACACGCCCGACCTGAAACGCCTTCACGACGTGCAGGTGATCGACCTCCATGGCAATGCGTGTCTCGCGGCCCAACCGCGCGAGCCGTTCTCGACTGCGGCCAAGCGCCGCCGGAAAAATCTTCAAACTGACCGGCTGATTTGATTCGATATGCTCGGCGCGAAACACATTTCCCAAGCGTCCGGCCAACAAACGTCCTGTGACTCGAAACGGTCCCAAGCGATAGGGGCCGGGAATGCCCGCTCGCAGTGCGGCCGCCTGAAAGTCGGTGAGCTCGCCGCGCTGAGTCAGTTCGCGCACGAAGCCGACTCCGTCATCTACGGAGCCGCCATCCGACAACCACTGCCGACGGTGCTGATCGAATTGCTCAACCGTGAACAGTTCCCCGTCGATGGCGATCTTCCGAATCTTGTCGATGTGCATGCGATGCTTCTCCCGATCACCGGAAACGGTCCTGAAGCGGCGGGATTTCCCTGTTCAACGCGGTCCACGAATCAACGGAGCCAGAGCCTAGCTCGTTGGCGGTCACACGCGAATCTCAATCGGCGGCCGTTGCGGAAAGCCACGGAACTGACGGCCACACTGGTCGGGTTAGCCCAGAATTGTCTGCTCGCGATCCGGCCCGATGGAGATGATTTCAACCCGCGAGTTCAGCAATTCGGCAATCGTGTCCACATACCGCCTCGCGTTGACCGGCAGATCGGCCACTTTGCGAATGTGCGAGATCTCGGTCTTCCAACCGGGCAATGTCCGATACACCGGCTGCACCTGAGCCAGCCGTTCGACGTGGCTGGGAAAGTCGGTCGTCCGCTCACCGTTGATCTCGTAGGCCTCGCAGACCTTCAATTCGTCGAGCCCGCTGAGCACGTCCAACAGCATGACACTCAGACAATCGACTCCGCTGAGTCGCGCTCCGTAGCCGGCGGCAATCGCATCGAACCAGCCGCAGCGGCGCGGGCGACCGGTCACGGTGCCATACTCGTGGCCGACTTCGCGAATGTGCTGACCGATTTCGTTGTTCAGCTCGGTAGGGAACGGCCCGCCGCCGACGCGCGTCGTGTACGCCTTCACGACACCGATCATCCGCGTGATCGCTCGCTCCGGAACGCCGCTGCCACTGTGAATGCCGCAGCCAGAACTACTTGACGAGGTGACGAATGGAAACGTGCCGTGATCGAGATCGAGCAAACTTCCTTGAGCACCCTCGAACAACAGCCGCTTCTTGTTTTCCAAAGCGTGATGCAGGAAGGCGGTCGTGTCGCAGATGTACGGCTTCAGCCGTTCGGTGTAGGCGAGGTATTCGGTGAAGATCGCGCCGGCATCGAACGGTTTGAACTCCGGATCGAGCGCGGCCAGCATCCGATTCTTGAACTCGACGATCTCGCTCAGCCGAGTCCGAAACTGATCAGGATACAACAGGTCGCCGACCCGAATGGCGTGCGAGCGACCGGCCTTCTCGCGGTAGCAGGTACCGATGCCGCGCATCGTCGTGCCAATTTTGTCGTCCTTGCGAGAGTTCTCCAGGACCGCCTCTTCCGCCATGTGGTACGGGAAGATGACGTGCGCTCGGTCGCTGACCTTGAATCGTTCCGGAGCCACCGGCCCGCGTCGCGAGACGATCCCGTCCAGTTCGGCGAGAAACGCCTTCGGGTTGATCACGACCCCCGTCGCGACGACCGACGTGATGCCGTCTCGCAAGATGCCGGCCGGCAGCAACGAGAGCTTGTACGTCTGCCCGTCGAACTTCACCGTATGCCCGGCGTTGTTGCCCCCTTGATAACGGACGACGATGTCATGCTCCGCCGTCAGGAGATCGACGATCTTCCCCTTGGCCTCGTCACCCCACTGCAAACCCACGACTGCTGTTGCCGACACGATGATTCCTCAATCGAAAACAAAAATGACTGCGCACAAACGCGGGGAGTGTAATGTCTCAGGAGACGGTAGACAGGGAACCGGGACCACGGATCGAACAACGCTGCCTTCCCCAACCCGTTGTTCCTCGCTTGCGGCCCCGCGTGGCCACGGCCAAGATGACGCCCCACTTTGACCCGGCAACCGCCTCTTGGCACGAAAGGCCTCTCAATGAGCGTTCGGCTGAAACTCTTCGTGATGATGTTTTTGGAGTTCTTCATCTGGGGTGCCTGGCTGCCGATGATCTTCGGTTATTTGCCGAGTTTAAAATTTGAGCCGTGGCAGCAGACGCTGATTCTCAACGCCTTTCCGGCGTCCGCGATCCTGGCGATGTTCTTCAGCAACCAATTCGCCGACCGCAATTTCGCCGCCGAAAAGTTTCTCGCCGTCAGCCATTTGATCGGCGGGCTGGCGATTCTGGGCTGTGCCTACGTGACCGACTTCTGGTCGTTCTTCATTCTGATGCTGGTTCACTGCATCTTTTATGTCCCGACGATCTCGATTACGAACTCGATTGCGTTCGCCAGCATGAAGGATGCTCAAGAGGAATTCGGCATCGTCCGCATGGGTGGTACGATCGGTTGGATCGCCGCCGCGTGGCCGTTCACGTTCATTCTCGTCGATTGGGAAGCGGTCAAAGCGGCGAACCCCGAGGGCCTCGTCAGTTGGATCGAGGCAGCACTCAAGAACGGACTGACCGGAGCCGCTTTGCAAGAGGGCACGAAGTGGACCTACATCGTCGCGGGAGTGGCTTCGCTTCTGCTCGCCGTGTTCAGTCTCGGCCTGCCACACACGCCGCCGAAGAAAGCGGTCGAGGGAGAATCGAGAAGCCTCGCTTGGCTCGAGGCGTTGCGGTTGTTGAAGCATCCATTCGTGCTCGTGTTGTGGCTGGTCACGTTCGTCGATGCGTTCGTCCACAACTGCTACTTCAATTGGACCGGCAGCTTTCTGGGAGCAGCCACCACTGCCGGCGGCGTCGGCATTCCCGGCAACTGGATCATGCCCGTCATGAGCGTTGGTCAGATCGCCGAGATCCTCACGATGTTCATCCTCGGCATGACGCTCAAGCGTCTCGGTTGGCGAACAACGATGATCTTCGGCATTCTCGGCCACGCGGTGCGGTTCGGCGTCTACTCGTTCTTTCCGGAACATCCTTGGCTGATCATCGCGGTGCAGGTGCTGCACGGCATCTGCTACGCCTTCTTCTTTGCCACGGTCTACATCTTCGTGGATGAGTTCTTTCCGAAGGACATGCGCTCGAGCGCCCAAGGCTTGTTCAACGTGATGATTCTCGGCATCGGGTCATTGGTCGCCAACACGATTTGTCCGACGCTGATTCAGTCCACCTTCAAGACCGGCGACGTCACGGACTTCCGCGGGCTGTTCCTCGTGCCGCTAGTTGCCGCCGTGGCGGCCGCAGTTGCCTTGGGACTGTTCTTCCATCCGCCGAAGATCAACGGCGGACCGAAAGAATAGTTACCGGTCGAAAACAACGTCCCGCTTGAGCCGTAACGGGCGAAGTTTGAAACGCCGATTGCGAGGATTCTCGCAGAACGGAAATTCTGTTCGGTGCGTTCTCTGCGATTCAAAAAAAGGCCCGCCGAATCACAGGATTCGGCGGGCCGCGTGCTTTTGTGAAACGGATTGCTCCGCTCCGCTACTTCAGGATTTCAGCGGTGCTCTCGACGACTTTCTTGACGCCGTCCTTATCGAGTTTGCCCTTGGCGAAAGCGTGATTGACCACCGCTTTTCGACCCTTCCAGTGCAAGACCGTGACTTCCGCGTCTTCGGCGATCTTGTAGTTGGGAGGTCCAGCCACTCCGTCGAAGATGGTCAGCGGCACATGCTTGATGCCGGCCTTCTCGGCAAGGGTCTTCAGCTTGGCTTCGTCGCCATCCGCGTCATTGCTGAGCAGGATGACAAACGAGGCCATCTTCTTGTCTTCGTTCTTCGCAACTTGTTCGTCGATCTGCTTGACCAGACTGGTCAAGTTGTCCGTGATGGATCTCGTGAAGATCGCCACCACCGGACGGTCACCGTACCTTCAGCGATAGCAGAGCGTTTTGTCCTTGTTCGGACCAGTGATGTCGCGCACGTTGAAGACACCTGCGGCATCACCGACCTGCAAACCAGACTTCAGCTCTGCAGCCATCAGGCTCGCCGTTGCGATCAGCAACGCGAGCACAGGGGCGCAGAATCGTTTCATCTGAGCACTCTCCTTCTCTCGAGGAACAACAGCACTCCGACCGCACGCGCGGCCGGCATCGTCGATCACGCCACCGAGTTCATCTCAGTGGTTCCCTCGCATTTGCACCACGGCCGTGTGATCGAGTCGTGCAGAAGCGCGGGAGCCACTCTGACAAGCAGGGTGGCGAGTGAATTACTTCTTCGGCTCCGCCTTCTCGACACCGAGTTCCGCCAGCTTCTTGACGATCGCCTCGGCGTGAGCAGCCGCTTTGACCTCTTTGTCGATGAAGGCAATCTTGCCTTCCTTGCTGACGTAGACCGTCCAGCGGGACGGGGTCTTTTTGTCGCCAACCACGAGACCGTACTCGAGGGCGACTTTGCGATCGGGGTCGCTGAGCAGCGGGAAGTCGAGCTTCAGCTCGTCCGCGAATTCTTTGTTGTACTCCGGCGTATCGCAACTGGCTCCAAAATAGGCCACGTTGAATTCACGCAGGGCTTTGCCGCTCTCACGGAGCGACTTGCATTCGGCCGTTCAGCCACCGGTCTTGGCTTTGGGATACCAAGCCACCACGACCGCTTTTTTGCCTTTGAAGTCCGACAGCTT
>QWQF01000078.1 GCA_003669125.1 Planctomycetota bacterium | reverse complement strand
GAGCGACACCTTCTGCTCGATCTTTCCAGTCTTCGCGTCGATGCGGAGCACGTCGCCGGATTGTTGGACGGCGACCAGCACGTTGCCGACCAGAAGCGGGCTGCCGACCAAACCGACTCCGCCGAGGTCACACGTCCACAGCGATTGCTTTGGATTGGCGGCGTCAAACGCGACCAAACGTTGCCGAGAGACTTCGGCCAGCATCAACGGCTCGGCCACCCAAATCGGTTTCGAGGCCGGACCACCCAAGTCAATCTCCGCGCGGGATTCCATCGCAGTGACGTCGAGCACTCGCAACTTGCCGGCAGCATCGGCGGTCAGCAAACGGCCCTTGTGCAGCGTCGGCATGACATCGATCGGCTGCGGGAAGTCGATCGAAGACACCGTTTGGAAAAAGGTCTTGTCGCCCGTGCGGTACTGCAGCTTGAGCATCTTGCCGGCACTGTCAAAGACGAACAGCGTGTCGTCGTCGATCGCCACGAGATGCTTCCATTTGCGAACCGGTCCGTCGTTGTTGGTGTTGACCGGTGCGAGGAAGTCGTCGCACGGAGGACCACCCGCGCGGCCTCCCAATTTCAAACGGCCCGGGATCGGCAGCAGCACTCCGCCCGCAAATCGCAGCGGCGAGCATTCCAACGACTGCGGCAGTGCGACTTCGGCTTGCGGGAGCGCGCTGGGGCCAACGACCCAAAGTTTTCCTTCGGCCCCATTCGTCCAGACAGCGACGCGGCCCTCCGCCAGAGCCACGGCCTGCAACGGTTCGAGCGTGTTCTCCGGCAGCTTGAGTTGCTGCTCACTGCGAGCACGGAAACCGCCGGTCGAGACTTCATTCGCACTCAGCAGGAACGTGTCTGCTCCTTCGGTGACGCACACGAGTTGCCCGTCGGCCCCTTGATTGGCCGCCAACAGACGTGCACCGACGACGGTCTTCCAGTTGCTTTCCATCGACTCGCCGTCGGCTTGCGTGAGATGCACCGCTTGGCCGAGCGGCAGTTGCCGGCCGACGTACAGATTGCGACCGATCATTTGCAGCGGCTGAGTGCTCTGCCCGACAGCGATCTTGTCTTGCTGGTCGAGTTGCAGCGCGGTGGTCTTGAGCACCACTTTGCGGAGAGCTCCGACCGCCAACCAAATTTGACCGTCGGTCCCGGCCGCGAGATGCGCGGCTCCGGAATGGCTGGTCGGGATTTGCAGCGTCGCGATCTGTGCGAGCGTCTTTTGATTCTTGTCGTCCGAGACATTGAAGACCGCCAATCGCGGTCCCGCCGACGCGACGAACAATTGATTGCCTCGCAGAATCATGTCGTCACGGATGTGCCCTTCGACTCGCTGTTCGGCCACGTCGGTCAATTTTTGATCCGCTTTGGACGCATTCAGCACTCGCAGCCGGGACGTCGTCGCGCGATCGTTCTCGGCCAGCAGAACGTACTGCCCCATCGCCAGAGGCGAAGCTTCGACCGTGCCAGGCTGGTGACCCGTTTGCGAAACCAGTTTGCACTCCAACGGACTGAGACTGAGCGTGTACGCGAACTCCGCCTCGCCGAAGACCAGCAGGTGTGCGCTGTCTGCCATCGCGATCGGCGGTGCGAACAACTTCTGCGGAAACTTCAGACGCGACGTGATCCGGCCCGAATCTGCATCGATGCGATACAGGAATCCTTCCAACGTCGGCAAAAAGATCTGACCGGACACCACCAACGGAGGACCAGAGACCGGCTCGACCTTTTGCCGCCAGACCAATTCGCCGGTGCGGCGGTCCAACAACACGAGTTGATCCTGTGTCGTGTCAAAAACGAGGACCGCCGAACGCGAGGTTTCGACCGGGACCGGAAAGAACGGCGTTCCGACACCGACCGTCCGCCGCCAGATCGGATCGCCCGTGATACTGTCCACGGCAAAGCAACTATCTTGTCCCAAAGCAAAGACCACTCGATTCGCAGATTGCTCCTCACTGAGCGATCGTGTCCGCACCGCCAACGTCAGTGGCTTGGGGAGCGACTTGATCGGATCATCGGTCTGCGCGTCGCGTTGGAATTCCTTTCGCACCACTTGCTGCTTGGCCATCTCCAGCGCGCGTCGCTGCGCGGTTTCGACTTTTGGATTGGCACTCAGATCGGGATACCGCACGACCAATTTTTGCCGCGAGACGACCGCCGCCAACGGCAACTCTTTTTTGAGCGACTCATTGATCGCGGTCAGTGCATCCTCCAGCACGCCGGACTTGAGGATCGCGGCCACGGCGACTTCGCGAGCCATCGCGATTTCTTTTTTCGCCTCCACGGGCGGTGCGTCAGGCGGGCTGTAGCGTTCCAGAAAAACCTCGGCCTCGGCTGAGATCTTCAGCAGGTCACTCTGTTTGTTGACGGCAGCCGCCTTCGGCGTGTCGAGCGCGATCTTTTTGGCGAAGACAACAATGTCGTCGTGCAATTCGGGAAAGTACTTCGCCTCACGATGCTCTTTGACGAACTCATCCAGCGCCTTCATCGCGTTCGAATACGCGGGCGAGCCAACCAATTCCTTGTCGACGCGAGCCTTGCTCAACTGGACCCGCGCTCCGTCAGCTCCGTCAGACAGGTCGTGGCCAGGATGAACCTTGATGAACTCCTCGAACTTTTGAATGCCCGTCGGGAACTGTGCCGCGGCGATGTCCTTGGCCGCTTCGTCAAACTCCCGCCGCACTTGTTCGCGGTTGATCATGAACCAGAAGACGAGCGCCACGATCGCCAACAAACCGCCGCCGCCACCGAGAAACAGTACCAACGGCGAACGCATGACGGTCTGCTCTTTGAGCCGTTCATTCTTCGCAAAAATCGTCCGCAGCGATGTGACTGGACCACCATCGGCTTCGGCCTCGTCGTTTCGTGATCGCGCATCGAAGTCTTCCTCGACTTCGTCAATCTCGACGTCTTCAGTCGCTTCGTCGATGAGTTCGGCCATCGTCAGTTCCGACGTTCGCGGCGAGCCTTCGAATTCGTCTTCCGCCGTGCGCACGGCGTTGATCGCGTCTCTCGCAAATGAATTGGAGACGACCGGCGGCGGACTGGCCTGCGCGGAGTCTGGTTCCGGCACGACCTTGGTTTCTTCACCACACCGCGGGCACTTCACCACTTGCCCCGCCATGCGACGGGAAACGCTGTTGCGTTTGTGGCAACGCTGGCACAAAAAACGAATCGGCATCGCAAAGATTCTCGAGGCGAAAACGAGATCAGAAGGGAGAAACACACCGCGACGGCAGCAGGAATCTATCTCACCAATTTCCGAAGCGAAACCCTGCTGGACTGTCGCCGCAGACAACTCTACACCTTGCCCCCTTGATTCCGCACGCGCTGGCGGTTACGTCTTTGCTCACTTTCGTGAACCCGTACTCTCTTTTTCGAAGCTGTCTTTCACATCGCTCGGAGGATTCCGCTCCATGAACATCAACGATCTGGCTCAGAGTTTTGGCAACAGCGAGGCGATCTTGGGCACACTTGCCGCCGGTGGCATGCAGATGAATGACCTCGCGCAGCAGTTGGGCCACGCCTGCTTCGGTTTCCTGGGGATCAATTTCGTGTGGGGGCTGTACTGCGTGATCATCTCGTGGCGACGCACGAAACAATTGCGGTTCCGCAGCCATCAAGATCAGGAAGAGTTCCTCAACGAACTGTTGCCGAAGTTGAAATCCGGGGCCTTCGAGGAAGCCACGGAAATGTGCGAAGCCAAATCTCTGCGGGCCTTGCCACGGTTGGTGTTGACCGTGATCGCCAACCGCCGCATCGGGTACGACGGGCTGCGCGAACAAGTCGGCGAATTGATCCAGCGTGACTTGATGGGGCCGCTCGAACAAAAATTGGGCTGGGTAGCCACGACGATCAAAACCGGACCGTTGCTGGGGCTGTTCGGCACGGTGTTGAGCATGATCGCGGCGTTTGGTCGCATCGGTACTGGCGAGAAAGTCGCGCCGCACATGATCGCGCTCGACATCAGTATCGCTCTGATTTGCACGGCGCTGGGTTTGGCCACCGCCATCCCCTTCAGCTACCTCCTGGCCACCCTCAACATCCGCTCGCGTGAATTGCTCGAAGGAGTCGGCACAGGCATGTCGCATGTGCTGGGCTGCTTCCGCCCGGCCAAGAACAAGGTCGTCGCCAATGCACGGTGAATCTGCCGCTCAACTCGACTCCGGCTTCAGCAGCGGGCTGGGAATCAAGCGATGCAAAGTCGAAGACCCGGAATTCGACGTGACCGCGATGGTCGATCTCGTCTCGCTGATGAATATCTACTTTCTGGTCTCGTGGGTCATGACGATGGCCAACGAGGTGGACTTGCCGGCCGCCAAAAACTGCGTCGCCGGTGACCCCGAAACGTCCGTGATGGTGATCGTCAAGCGGGACGACGATCGCGGATCAAAAGTCGTCATCGGCGAAGACGGCGACGGCGAGGTGCTGACCGATCGCGCAGTCATCCTGCAAAAAGTCACGGAGGCCGTCAAAGCCGGAGCGAAGGAAGCCAAACCCAAGGACACCCTGCTGATCAAGGCTGAGCGGGAAGTCCCTCTGAAAGACATCTCGCACATCGCCAGTGCCGCAGCCGCCGCAGAAGGCTTCAAGCTCCGACTGGCCGTGCAGGAAAAAGAGTGATCGATAGAGACATTGCCAATGCGGGCCGAAAAAATAACCCGAAGCGTCAGCGAGGGCGAACGCTTCACACAACTGCAATGATCGAATTTCGGAGCGTCCGCCCTCGCTGACGCTTCAGGTTAATATGGAACAGTGCCCAACCTGTGGGAAACTCAAATGCGATTGCAGTGCCCAAAATGCGGAACGGAATTGCTCGTCGATGACGACGACATCGACCAGGTCGCGACCTGCACTGGCTGCCGTGCGAAGCTTCGCGTTCCGGGACAGCTCTCGATCGACGATTCCGCTGACGACGAAGACGGCTCCTACGGCGATGCCCCGCTGACTCCCGGAGGTGGCGACGATGGGAAGTACGAAGACCTCGTGGACATGACCGCGATGGTGGACATCGTCTTCTTCCTGCTGATCTTCTTCATGATCACGACCGCGTCCGGCATCATCTCGTGCATCGGGATGCCCCCCGCCAAGCAAGAAAACGCCGCCGCGTCGCGCCGCACGGCCGCCGATCTCGATCAAGACAACGAGTGTGTCATCGTCCGCATCGACGCCCAGAACCGCTTCTTCATCGACGACATCGAGTTCCCGACCGAAGCGGATCTCCGTGAGCGTCTGCGAGGCGCGCGAGCGCTGCAAGCCAAAAAGCTGCTCGTCAAAGCTCACGGCGACGCCTTCAACGGCTCGTTCGTGATGGTCCAAGACCTCGGCTACGACATCGGCTTCGAAGAATTCATGCTCTCCGTCGCCAAGGAAGAAGAGCCGCAGTAGCTCAACGCGGTTGCAAATGCGTCGCCGTCATCGCTCCGTTGTCTGCTACTTGATCGACGTCTGGCTGGTGATCGTGAACTCGTAGCCTTGCTTGGCGGCGCGAACCGCGAAGTAGGTCTTCTTGATTTCGTTGGCCTTCTTCTTCTTGTACTCCAGCTCCAAGACCGCCAACTGGTTCTCGGTTTCCGGCGGATAAAAGTGCATGATCAGGGCGTTGGAGGCATCGACTCCCGCCTTCTGGAAAAGTTGCAGGTCGAGTCCTTTACGAGTGCCTCCCTTCCAGGTGAAGTACAGCCGCTTTTCTTCCTGTCCGTTGGTCACGGTGCGCGCGGTTGGCTTCCCTGCGGTCAGTTTGCTGACTAGGACCAGTTTGCCATCGGGCATCAGCGCCCCCAGTTCGACGCCGAAGAACTCCAACTGCTGCGCGTATTCGTCGAGCGTGCCACGTTCGACGAACTTGACGAACCACCGCATCTCGCGTGGAAAGCCGCCCTTACCTTTGCCAAAACCGATGGGTGGCCGGCCGGTCCCACCCACCGTACCAAACGGGCTACCTGGCCGAGCCGGCACGATGGACGCCATCGCAAACGGTTTATTCACAACCGTGGCATCGGGCGAATCCGAACTCTCCATTTCGGTCGAGTCGGCGACATCGGCCACCGAGTCCAACGATTCGGCGGAGACCTCGGCAGTGTCCGGAATCGCCTCCGCCTCAGCCATCACCGGAGCATTCGGATCGACGTCAGGCGAACCTAACGCCAGCGTCTCTCCAGGTGTGCCGTCAATGAAGCCGTGCGGATCGCCACCAGGATCTTCCTCCAGCAACTGCACCGCCGGCGGACGCTTCGGCGACGGCAGCATGTTCGCAATCCAGATCGTGACCAACAGAAACGTCGTCGTGACCAGCAGCAGGCACGCGGCAAACAATCCCGACGTGACTTTGTCGTGCTGCGACAGGCTGATGGCCGGCGCGCGTGTTTGACTGGGAATTTCTGTGGTACTGCTCACGATCGGAACTCTTTCACTCGGCGACTCACTGACAATTCAACACACGTTCGTGACGAAACCCTCGCTGGCGCGTCGGGTTCGTGTTTCACTCAGTCGGGCAACTTGTCTCGTTCGCTGTACGGCCGCACGCTTTGATACCACTCGCGCCAGCGGCGGATGTCCTCGTCTCGCCACCGCTCGAATGCCGATTCCTTTTCGGCCTGCGAGGCTCCTTCGGGAAGCTTGGCGATCAAATCGTCCGGCAGGCCGAACCCGCGCGGTCGACGACTCAGCACACACAGTGCGTTGCGAGCCTCCACCGCCGCGTCGAAGTCGGCATCGATCAGACCCTGAATCAGCACCGGAGCGACTCGCAGATCGTTGCACCGACCAAGAGCCCAAAAGGCCGTTCGACGCACATCGACTCGCGAATCTTTCGCCAACTTCAACAACAAATCCTTCTGACCGATGAGCTGTTCTCGCTGACCAACCTGAACCGCCTCGACCAGAGCCGCCTGCGCGGATTCCACCTTTTGCGATTTGGGGTTCTCCAGTTCCGACAACAACTTGTCGAGCGGCGTATCCGTTTTTTTGGCGGTGATACTCCCGCCAGTCGTTTCAACATTGGCTAAGTCGGTCGGCAGGCCGCGACCACCAGCCAGAAGTCCACCACCGACTGTCGGAGCTTTCGGAGGCGGTCTCGGAGGCGCCGCTCTGGGAACCAGTTTCTCTGTCGCACGCATCAAGAAGAGCGTGGCAAAGCAGGTCGAGGCGGTGACTCCACCGATATCGGTCCAGCTACCGTCCCCGTTCTGACTCTTCAGCAGCACGCGATACCCTTCCGTGTACCAATCGTGGTTTGCAATCTTCTCGTAATTGCCCAGCGAGGCGGCACGCTCCATCCCATACAAATAATAGAGGTGCCAGCTTGCTCCGATGTTGGTCTTCTCGACGGTGTAGTTCGAGGCCAGCCATCCCATTCCACCTTTGATGCTTTTCTCCACATCGACGCGCGATATCAAGGATTTCACATTCTTGTCGACGGGCGCAGCCGCTTGGTCGGGAGTGTCCTTGAGTGTCACTCGTTCTAAAACGCCAAAGGCTTTATCGGCCTTCTTGGTTTTCTGTTCGGGTTCATCGTTGAGCGACTCCAGATCCTGCGGATTACGAGTCATCAACACTCGGACGATGCCCATCGATCCGACTCCCGCCATCGTCATGCTATGCCGCACGTCGGTGTCGCCACCGAGCGGCTGATAGCTGAAGCCTCCGTTTCGCATTTGGGTTCGCATGTGCCAATTGGCGGCGTTATCCAGCACTGGTTGCGGAACGTCAATTCCCGCGCGAACCGCTGCCCACAAGCCCAACATGGCGTACTGAGTAATACTCGTATCGCCACTATGATCCATGTTGGGGTAATCCCAGGAACCGTTGGATTTCTGATTCTTGATCAGGTAGTTCGAGATGAACTGAAGCTTGTCGCGATACTTGTCTTTGTCTGCGGCGGCCAAGGCCATCGCATCGACTCCCGCTTCGTAGACGTGGTGGTTCGTCGGATTGTAACTGTCGGCGGTGAACTTGGCCAAAACCTTGCCGAGCATCTCCTTGACGACTGGACTATCCACCGTTTCTCCTGCCGCCAGACAGCTGTAGGCCACCAAGCCCGTCTCGTTTAGTGCGGCGAGTTGCGCATTCTTCTGAAAGTATCCCATCGCCTTTTGAACTGCCGCGAGCACTTCCGGAGGCTTGTCCGCAGCGCAGGCACGAGACACACCTGAACCCGCGAGACACGCCATCAGCAAGACGACAATCAGACACTTGCCGGCCGAAACTTTGAGAAATCGCTGCGAACTTCGTCCGTCCAATCGACCGCGAGAGAAAGGCATGAGCAAATCCGCCGAGAGAAAGGGCTGGAAACGATCGACCGGATGCTAGACCTGCTTCGAGAGAGTGTCAACGAGTTGCTTGGGCCAACCAGCCTGCTGCTGCTGACGAGTGGCTGGCCCCCTTGAATGAGAACCTTTGTCCGGTCATTTCGAGACAGGCGGACTGGACGAGGACGCGGTCGGAAACCACTCGCCTTGCAACGTCAGCACCAATCGCCGCGGGCCGCCGTGATTGCGATGCTCGCACAAGTAAACTCCTTGCCATGTCCCCAAGCACAGTTGGCCATCGGCGATCGGCACCCAGACTGAGCTGCCCAACATCGCCGCCTTCACATGCGCCGGCATGTCATCCGGACCTTCGACCGTGTGGCGATACGGGAATTGCTCGGATGCCAGGTGATTGAACGAGGCTTCCAGATCCGCCGGCACGTCGGGGTCCGCGTTCTCGTTGATCGTGATCGACGCCGACGTGTGCTGAATGAAGACGTGCAACAGCCCCACTTGGACACGAGCCAACTCCGGCAGCGCGCCGACGACCAGATCCGTCACGAGATGAAACCCTCTCGGGAATTCCGGCAGTCGCAGTTGTCGCTGAAGCCACGGCATGGTACAGGGATCAGGAATTTTGGGTTGGAGATTGGCCCTGCCAGCGGAGCCAATGGTCGGCCAGCACGATCGCGACCATCGCCTCGGCCATCGGCACGAAGCGCGGCAACAGGCACGGGTCGTGCCGGCCTTTGGTTTTGATCGTCGTCGGTTCGCCGGCGCGAGTCACCGTCGCTTGCTCGATCGGCAGACTGCTGGTCGGCTTCACCGCCGCGCGAAGCACGATCGGCAATCCAGTCGAAATGCCGCCGAGCATTCCTCCGTGACGGTTGCTCGACGTTGTGACGAGGCCCGCGACGGCCGCTGAAGAACCGCCTCCGTTTTGCTTCGGCACGAACAGATCGTTGTGCTCACTGCCGCGCATCGTGACACAGCCGAAACCAATTCCGTATTCGACCGCCAGCACCGCCGGCAGGCTGAAGAGGGCTTTCGCGAGATCCGCTTTGAGCTTGTCGAAGACTGGTTCGCCCAATCCGGCCGGGATGTTGGTCGCGACGATCTCCGCCGCTCCGCCGATTGAGTCTCCCACTTTGCGAACCGACTCGATCAATTCGATCATCCGAGCGGCAGCCTCCGCGTCCGGGCAGCGGACGATATTCGGCTCGCCATTCGGCAGCGTTTCGACCTGCGACATCGTGACGGCGGCGGGATCGGGGATGTTGGCTTTCACGTCGCCGACTTGCACGACGTAGCCGACGACCTCGCCGCCGAACGCCTCGCGCAGAATCTTTTTGGCAACGACACCGGCAGCGACTCGCACGGTCGTCTCGCGAGCACTCGATCGCCCACCACCGCGATAATCGCGGAAGCCGTACTTCGCGTCGAAGCTGAAATCCGCGTGGCCGGGACGATACTTGTCTTTGATGTCGTCGTAGTCGCGGCTCCGCTGATCCTGGTTGCGGACCAAGATTGCCAAACTCGTGCCGGTTGTCCGTCCCTCGAAGACGCCGGACAGAATCTCCGGCAAATCATCTTCCTGTCGCTGCGTGACAATCTTGCTTTGCCCCGGCCGCCGCCGCCGCAAATCGACCAGTAAGTCCTCGACGGTCAGCGGAATTCCCGCCGGAACACCGTCGATGATGACGACATTGCCCGGCCCGTGACTCTCTCCCGCCGTCGTGATGCGAAACGCTTGTCCGAAAGAATTGCCTGCCATGATTGTCGCAGTGTAGGCCGGGCACTCCTGCCCGTCACTCGCAACGTGAATTGCGTCGCTTGGACGATCACTCGACGGTGACACTCTTGGCCAAATTTCGGGGCCGGTCCACGTTGCAACCGCGAAGCACGGCGATCTGGTATGCCCGCAATTGCAGCGGGATCGAACAGACCGGTGGCTGCAGATACTCCTCGACGAACGGCAGGCCTTGATCTGGTCGTCGCATTCCAGCGTCTTGCGAATGACCTCGGGCATCGCTTGCAGGTGCGAGATGATTTGCTGGCCGGCGGGATACGACATGTTTCGCAGCCGGCCGAGGTACAGCGTCAGCACGGTGACTTGCGACGTGAACGCCTTGGTGGAGGCGACTCCAACTTTCGGCCCGGCGTGCAAGAAGATGCCGCCGTCCGCCTCGCGCGCGATCGTCGAGCCGACGACATTGCAGGTCGCGAGCGTCGGATGCCCTTTGGGTTTGCACTCGCGCATCGCGGCCAGCGTGTCAGCGGTCTCGCCGCTTTGCGTGATCGCGAAGACCATCGTGCTGTTCGAGAGAGGCGGGTTGCGGTACCGCTTACGCCCTTTAATTGTGAGCCAATCCAGGTAGCTCCGACTCGCGGAACGAGACGGCGACGTTCGCTACTTCGACAGTTTCCACTTCCAATCGAACGACATCGCCCATTCGGTTTTCTCGGTAAAGCCATTCTTGGCGGGCATGAAACTCTGCACCGCGATGTCGCCCAGACGGGGGAAGAGCAGAGCGTTCGTGCCGATGAACTCAGCGTCGTGCAGCGTGTGGCCGGAGTTGATGACGACGTACCGAGTCGGATTCAACGGGTTCGGAAAGATCAATGAGACGGCCTGCGTCTTGGGATCGTACTTCTTGCCGCCGACTTCGAGCGTCTCCTTCGTCCAGGTCACCGGCAAGTCTTCGACGACTTTGGCCAGCACCGCGTTTGACGACGGATCGCCGAAGAGGATCAGGTTCTTGCTTTCGATTTGCTCGTCGGTCAGTTCGCTGTCTTTGATCGTCGGGACTCGGCCGCGGAACCACTTGTCGAACTCGCGAGCGAACCGGTCGTAGGTCCATTTGGCCCAGGCCGATTGGCTCTCGTGCCACGCTTTTCCGGTCGGCAAGACGCAGACGAACGGCTCCATGAAGGCGTCGTCGATCGGACCTTGCAGGTTGTGGCGTTTGTGGAGTTCCGGATTCCCGGCGAACGCTCGCGACTGGTCATAACCAAGCAAATCCCAATGCTGTCCGTTCCAGGCGTAGAGCACTCCCGGTAACAAGCCGCCGCCGGCGTTCGACAGCGGATGTTCGTCACCGTCGATTTCGATTTTCTCGGCGACATCACGAGCGATTTGCAGCGCGGTGACATTCTCCGTCTTGATGTGCAGCACGCCGTCCTTCGCGACCGTGGCATGAACCGTCGCCGCGTCAAGGTGGTCGTCCATCTCCTCGATCGTCAGCCAGTCGCATTCGTTGTACTTCAGCGTGTAGGTGGTGAACCGGATTTCCTTCCGCTGCTGCGAGGTCAACCGGCCCCGCTCAACGTTCGCTCGATGAAATGCCATGAACTCTTTGAACGAGTCCGGATGAAACTTGTGCTCGACTCCCGGCCCGATCAGGAACTTGATCTCGACGTCGCGTTCCTTGGCGGCATCGACCATCAACTTGCTGGCAGCGAGTTGCTTGTCGAGTCCTCCGCCGTAGGTGCAGATCGGCACGTTGAAAGCGTTGAGCGCGCAGTCGAGCGCGTCGTAGACGTGCAGCGTGGCACGCTGATGTTCCGGCAGCGGTGCCTTGGGATTCTGATAGTTGAGGTAATCGACGAAGCCGGCCCCCGGCCCGACCGAGCACCATTGATCGGGATGATGCACTCCGAGATGCCAACTGCCCGCTCCGCCCATCGAGAAGCCCCACAGCACGACTCGACGATCATCGATCCGGTAGCGGCGTTTCACGTCGGTGATCGCTTCAAAGACGTCGGTCTCGCCGGCCCAGCGGTACGAGTTGTCGATACGGCCAAAGACGTCAAGCTGCACGAAGTCAGCGGCACTGAGCGGCCCATCCTTCGGCCACGGCTTGTCGTGATGGTCCTCTAAAAAACGAATCTCGTTGCGGTCGCCGCCGCGTCCGTGCAGCACGACGTACAACGGCCAGCGTTTCGAAATTCTCGCCCCCGCCCCTTCCGGCAATGTAACGGCATACGGCTGCACCGAACCATCGACGCGAGAGACGTAACCGCGAATGCTCTTGCCGGTCTGCGTCGTCCAACTCGACTTCCCTGCTGCGAGTTCCTCCACGCGTTTGAGTCCGGTTTTGATCGCATTCAAGGCGTACTGCGGATACTTTGATTTCGGTTCGATCTTCGGCTTCGAGCCATCGGTCGGCGGCTTCGGCAAGTAGAACTCGTCGTGCCGCAACGCCCACTCAACGGCCTTCGCGTAGATTTCGACATCCGCAACGAGCCGCTCATCCCGCTCTTTTTTCTTCAACTCGCTGATGGCCTTCTGCAGGTCTGCCAAACCAGATCGGATCGCCGGTGCATCCGATTCCGCCGCAGGCTGCGCGAATGCGAAACTGTTAACTCCCAACAACAGTCCGATCGAAGCGAGCAAGCCGCGCATGAGGTGGTCCCCTCGTCAAAGATACCATGGGAGTATTCAGGCCGAAGGTGGCGCGGTCTCCGCCCCTTGAAAGCCAGAGGACTTATGTGTTCCGTCGCAGAACGGCTTTTTCTGGCTGACTCCGCAGCGGCAGAGTGCGACGTTTTCTTTGCCGGTCAGGTCGTACTTGTTGCCAAGATGATCGCAGAGCGTCATCGGGCCAGTGACCAGCAGCGGGCCATTCTCACGAATCTTGATGGTGACGTCGGACATGTTTTGCTCTCCAAATTCAGTGGTCGAGTTCTTGCGGCACGTTAGCCCGCGAGCGCAAGCGAAGCAATCACGCCGACCGTCACAATGATCTCGACAACTTGCGAGCGGCGGCTGATAGTTTCGTCGCTCTCGCACGGAGACCATCATGCCGCAGTTCGACCGACCGACGATCTTGTTGTGCCCGCCGGACCATTACGGGATCGAGTACGAAATCAATCCATGAATGAGCCGCAGCCGGCAAAGCGATCGCTCGCTGGCGGCCGTGATAAGGTCTGCCCGATTTGGTCTTCACCGCCAATGCCGCGCTGATCTGGCGCGGCCGAGCATGCCTCGCGCGGTTTCGCCATGCGGCTCGGCAGCCAGAGACAACGGTCGACGCCGCTTGGTTTCAAGCGGCGGGATTCGAGACTCGCGAACTGCCGCTCGGCTGGGATTGGACGAGTTCATCAAAGCCGGCGGCAGTGCAAAGTGACTCACGCTGCGACTGGATGGGGAGGATGCCGCGCACTGGCCCTGAGATGCCCCCGGCCAAGTGAAACGCTGGCGCGAACGTGTCGTTTGTTGGCTGTCAGTTGCCGATTCATTCGGAAAGAACTGCAAGCCGTCTCGATCCAATCGCTCACGCCGAAAAGCACTCTGTTGACTGAGCACAATGTCCGGAGCACTTGCCTCGAAGACACCAACGCCAGGCATCAACCGCTCGACAGTCGCTTCGCCAAATGCCCCTATTCCAACGTCGTGGTCCGACAGCGGACGTTGAAGTGGCGACACGAAAACAAAATCGTTTCCCTCGCAGCGAAAAATATCGATCCGTAATTGGCGTCAGTGACAAATGGATGCCGCACGAAGTTCGATTCCGGCGAAACGCGCCGCTGCCCCCACAAGTTCACCTTCAGCAGCAATGACCGCCTTTGCCTCAGAGGCGAGGCTTCTGGAAAACACGGGCTTCAAGCAAGATTGTTGTCCAATCGCCACATCACGACTGTCTCGAAAACGAAACTTCGTGACGAGCGAGTACCTCGTCCGTTCGTCGGTGAGTCGCGGGTCGCCGAAAGTCTGCCAGGCGGGTGATCTGGCTTGCGGGAGGCATGCTTGACACTGTTCTAGGCAATGCCCATCATCACGTTTCGGCGGGACGATTGTCACACCCCATTCGACAGAAATAACTGGAATTAAAACCATGAGTACCGGAACCCGACGGTTGGAGATCGAGGAAGTGGGCGACGTCACGGTTGCCAAATTCATTGACAAGAAAATCCTCGACGAAGGCAACATCCAAATCATCGGCAACCAATTGTTCGCTCTGCTCGAAGAGGATGGACGACTGAAGATTGTGTTGGATTTCTCGAACGTCGAGTACCTCTCAAGTGCGGCTCTAGGCAAGCTCATCACGATGGACAAAAAGGTGAAGGCTGCGAAAGGCAAACTGCGGTTGTGTGCCATTCGCCCAGACATCTACGAAGTCTTCGCGATCACCAAGTTGAATAGGCTGTTCGACATGAAAGACAACTTGGAAGCGGCATTAGAAGGGCTGTAAGGGACTCCGCCCCAGTTCTGGAGCCGGATCCCGCTGTCTATCGGTGACGTTTCGGGCAACGCCCTAATGGAGCCACAGCGGGCAAATTTGCGGGCACTCCGTATTCACGGTCGCCTTCATCTGGGATGACATGGCCCAAATTGCACAATTTGATGTTTGGATTCCGAACGATACGGCGGAAGCGCGCGACGTCCAGGAACGTATCGTTGGCTTGATGGAGCAAAACGCATGGCCGATGCGTGAATGCTTTGGCGTGCGGCTCTCCCTCGAGGAGGCGCTGGTGAATGCCATCAAGCACGGCAACCGCATGGAGCCAGACAAGAAGGTCTACATCGCCTGCGAATTGACCGAAGACGAACTCACGATTGTGATCGAGGACCAAGGAAACGGCTTCAAGCTCGAAGAAGTCCCGGACCCCACCGAGGATGACAACCTCGAAAAGCCCGGCGGTCGCGGCATTATGCTCATCCGTTCGTTCATGAACGGCTTCAGCTACAACGACAAAGGCAACCGTCTGACGATCCGCAAAAAAATGGGCGTTGAGAACGAAGAGTAGCCCGAATTGGCCGGACGCGAGACGCGCCCACAACAACAGAGTAGCGAGAGTGGGACTCGAACCCACGACCCCAGGCTTATGAAGCCTGTGCTCTAACCGGCTGAGCTACCTCGCCAAAACCCGCGTCGGCAGGCTGGCCGACGCAAGGGGGGGATTATAGCCGTGGTCTCTTCGATGAAAAGCGACGGCTGTACGAGTCGTCATCGCTGCCGACTCACGAGCTAGCTCCCTACAATCTGACCGCGTCGTCGCGTCAGAGTCATCACGCAAGGGAGTTCGGCATGTTGTGGGAAGTGGAGATTCATCCGGCCGCAGGGGAAGTGGACCGCGAGGGTGCTCGCGTGCTGAGCGAAGCGAAGGCGTTGCGACTTGGCTCGATCAGCGCCGTTCGTGCCGCGCGATCCTTCTTGATCGAAGGGGACGCCGATGCCGCCACGATCGAGCAGCGTGCCTTGGGTCTGCTCGTCGATTCGGTGGTTGAAACCTGTTCGGTACATCCGCTCGGCCGACAGCCGACAGCCGACAGCCAGCAGTCGTGCTCTCAACTCAACGTCATGCTCAAGCCGGGCGTGACCGACAACGTGGCCCTCAGTGCAAAAGCCGCGCTGACCGACTTGAACGTCCCGGTGGCGACCGTCGCGACGGTTCGCAAATACTGGCTCAACGACGGAGCGACCGACGCCGAAGTCCAGCGGCTCGTCAAACGCGTGCTGTCCAACGACGCGATCGAACATGTTGTTGTCGGACCGCTGGCGATGGAGACCATCGGCATCGGCGGCGAGTACCAATTCAAGCTGACGCACGTCGCGATTCGAGCGATGGACGACGATCGCCTGATGCGGCTCAGTCGTGAGGGACAACTTTATCTGAACCTCGTTGAGATGCAGACGATTCGACAGCACTTTGTCGAGCTTGGCCGCAACCCGACCGATGTCGAACTCGAAACCGTTGCGCAGACGTGGTCGGAACATTGCTCGCACAAAACGCTCGCTGGCCGCATTCATTACCGCGACGGCCGGCACGACATCTACTTCCAGAACATGCTCAAGGAAACGATCTTCGCCGCGACGGTCGAGATTCGTCGACGGCTGGGCGACGCCGACTGGTGTGTCAGTGTGTTCAAGGACAACGCCGGCATCGTGAAGTTCGACGAGACCGACAACGTCTGCATGAAAGTCGAGACGCACAATCACCCGTCGGCCCTCGAACCGTACGGCGGAGCGAACACCGGCATCGGCGGCGTGATTCGCGATCCGCTCGGCACGGGATTGGGAGCGAAACCGATCTGTAACACCAACGTTTTTTGCTTCGCTCCGCCCGACACGCCACACGATTCGCTGCCGCCCGGCACGCTGCATCCGAAGCTGGTCATGCGCGGCGTGGTCAGTGGAGTCCGCGACTACGGCAACCGCATGGGTATCCCGACGGTCAACGGCGCGATCTATTTTGACGAGCGATACCTCGGCAATCCGTTGGTCTACTGCGGCAACGTGGCGATGATCCCGGTCGATAAGTGCGAGAAGCACGCGCAGCCCGGCGACTACATCGTTGCCGTCGGCGGACGGACCGGCCGCGATGGCATTCACGGCGCGACGTTTTCGTCCGCCGAACTGACTCACGAAAGCGAAACGATCTCCGGCGGAGCGGTCCAAATCGGCAACGCGATCACCGAGAAGATGGTGGCCGACGTCATCCTGCAAGCTCGCGACCGCGGCCTGTACAGCTCGATCACCGACTGCGGAGCCGGCGGATTTTCGTCCGCCGTCGGCGAGATGGGCGAAAAAATCGGAGCGGAAGTGTGGCTCGAAAATGCTCCGCTCAAATACAGCGGCTTGAGCTACACGGAAATTTGGATTTCCGAAGCGCAAGAACGCATGGTCCTCGCCGTGCCGCCGTCCTCGTGGGCAGAATTTGAATCTCTCTGCCGATCCGAAGGAGTCGAAGCCGCAATCCTCGGCGAGTTCAAGTCGACCGAGCGACTCGTTCTGAAATATCACGGCCAGCAAGTCGCCGACCTCGCGATGAGTTTTCTGCACGACGGCCGTCCGCCAATCGTTCGCGAAGCGGTGTTCCAACCGCAGGAAGAACGACCGCTGACGCGTCGGGAAGGCGAGGCTCCCCATGCGTCGCGGCAATTCGACGATGACCTGAAACGTATCCTCGGCTCGCTCAACGTGTGCAGCAAGGAGTGGGTCATCCGACAGTACGACCACGAGGTGCAAGCCGGGAGTGTCGTGAAGCCGCTGGTCGGCGTCTGCAACGACGGGCCGTCGGACGCGGCAGTCGTGCGGCCGAATCTGCAATCGAAGCGCGGACTCGCCGTCGCCTGCGGCATGAATCCGCGATTCGGCGATCTCGATCCGTACTGGATGGCGGCTTCGGCGATCGACGAGGCCGTTCGCAATTGCATCGCCGTTGGAGCCGATCCGCAGCGGATCGCGATCCTCGATAACTTCTGCTGGGGCAACACCGATCGGCCTGAGACGCTCGGCACGCTCGTGCGAGCGGCTCTGGCCTGCAAGGACACCGCGATCGCGTTCGGCACGCCGTTCATCAGCGGCAAGGACAGCCTCAACAACGAGTTTTCCTTCGTCGATGCCAATGGCCAAAAGCAGACGGTCGCGATTCCCAGTTCGCTGCTGATCTCCGCGCTCGGCCAACTGGACGATGTCGAGCAGGCCGTCACGATGGATCTCAAAGCCGCCGGCAACGTGCTGCTGCTGATTGGCCCGACCGCCAACGAACTCGGCGGCAGCCACTTCGCGCAGGTCAACGGTCTCGAAGGGGGAACGGTCCCGCGCGTCGATCTGCAACTCGCGCCGCGAATTTTCGCCGCCGTTCACGAGATGATTCGACAAGGACTCGTTCGCTCCAGCCACGACCTCAGCGAAGGCGGCCTAGCCGCCGCCGTTTCTGAGATGGCATTCGCAGGTGGCCTGGGTGTGTCGCTGGACCTGCAGTCGCTCGCCAAGTCCAGCGGCCTGAGTGACGACTCGGTGTTGCTGTTCTCGGAAAGCAACTCGCGTTTCGTGTTGGAAGTTCCTGCGACGGCGCAAGCGGCCGTCGAAACTCTCTGCCATTCAGCCAACGTGCCGGTGGTCAAGCTGGGAGAGACCACCTCGACCGACCGCGTTCAGATTCGCGGCGCGGCGGGAGCATTAGTCATCGACTCCGATCTGGACGAACTCAAGCAAAGCTGGAAGCAGCCGCTTGCGTGGCGGTAGTCCGGATTGTCTTTCGCGGCGACCGACCGGCGTTTGTTCAGCACGACGCGCAAGCGAGTGGTTTTTCTCGAACGACCACTCGCTTGCGAGTCGTGCTGGGTTCCCGTGACTCAGGAATGTTTTTCCAGTCCCGTTCCTAACTTCGACTTTTGCACTTTAGGTGGCCAAGGCCACCGCGTTTTCTAGGAGTTGTTGGATTTTTCGAGACCCTGGTCCTGCGAGGGCCAAGGTCAAAACCTGTTGCCGGACGCTGAGCCGACGGAGCGTGCCGAGCATGTCGGCGAATGACG
>QWQF01000231.1 GCA_003669125.1 Planctomycetota bacterium | reverse complement strand
GTCAGCAAGAGGTATCCGAAGGTGATGCCGTCGAGGCCCAACGGAAACTCCGATTTTGGAGACTCAATCATGGACCGCAAGAACTCAGCGTCTTCTGCCGTTCCGCACAGCCCCAGCATCATGCCGTACAGACCGAGTCGTTGCGGGATGGTCTGCTCGTCGGTCAACCAGATTCGGAGCTTCTCGCGCGGCAGCTTCGCAGCGAGTGTGGTCACTTCGGAGTACGGCACGACCGCGAATTCGGCCATGGAGTCCATCGCAATCAAGGCATCCGCCGATTCGAGATGCTCTACGAAATACTCCAGCCGCTTCGTGACTGGATCATCAGTCGCCGGAAACTTCCGCAGGTAACGCTCGGCCTCGTCGGAGAGCGGCACCGGAGACTCCCAAGTGATCTCGTCCTCTTTGCGACCGAAGAGCAGACATCGCTGACCTCGCACACCGTTCAACTCGCGTGGCAGGACAATTGAGTCTCCTTTGAGAAACGTCAGCTTCCCCTCTGGCCCGCGCAGCCGCTCGATGGTTCGGAAGCGAGCGTTCCCTCCGATGCCGTTCTTGCCGGGAGTGGTTTCGAGAAACTCCGCGATCACGGTGACGTCGTTCTTTGACAACCGCTCGCTCAGCCGAGTCTGCGGAGGCCCACAAAACGGACAGGCCTGCGCCTCTCGCATGGGCCAGCCAACCAGCAGCAAAAGAACGCAGACGAAAAGTGGACGCTCCCTCATGGCCGCCTCTCAATTCACTGCAAGAAGAAGAAGCGTTCCGCTTCTTTGACCGTCTTCGGATCAGTTTCACGGAGCTTTTCGAGGTTGGCTCGCGCTTGCAGTGCGGAGGCGGGGAGTTCGTCCGGCTTGGATTTGGTCGCGGTTGGGTCGTCTTTTTTGGTCTCATCGACCTTCGGCGGTTGGACTTTTGCGGCGGTGAGCAGGTAGCGGACGATCGCTCGCTTGATTGACGGGATCGAGTACTCCCCTTGGCCGTAAAGCTGCATCAAGCGATTCTGCACCGACCAGTCTTCCCAGCGAGCGAGGTCGGCGACGACGAGGTCCGCGAGTTCCGGCCGGTCGAGAAGTTCGCGCATCGACTGTCGCAAGCGTTCCTTGCTGACGCGGCCGTTGCCGTAGGTCCACATGAACCGCAACGCTTGCATCGCGGCGTAGGTCTCGCTGAACGGAGCCTTCTTGTCGCGGAGTTTGCTGTTGTCGATCGTTTCCATTCCCTTCTCGCCAGTCAGCAGCAAATAGCCGGAGATCAAACCGTCGATTCCCAATCGGAAGTCCTGGGTCTGCTCTTCGATTTTCTTTTCCATCGTCTTGGCATCGTCGTTGTTGCCGCACAGGCCGAGCAGCAGTCCGTACAAACCCATCCGAGTCGGCGAGGTCTCTTTATTGATGACCCACTTGGCGATCTTGGCCCGATCCATCTTGTCCTTGATTTTGACGATGTCCTCGTAGGGTGCGTTCGCGAACTCGCCGTACGCATCGTTCGACACGAGTTGGTCGGAGTACTCCAAAAACTTTAAGAAGTATTCCAACCGCTTCGTCGTCGGCGATTCCGGAGACGGAGCCTGCACGATGTATTGGTAGGTCACCTCGGTGACTTCCAGCGGACTGGACCAGTCGATCTCTTTGTCCTTGGTGCCGAAGAGCAGGAAGAGGTCACCTTTTTTTCCGGCGCGGTAGCGCGGCACGGTCAACGTGTCGTCTTTCTTGAGTGTCTCCTTCGACCCGCGCGAGACCTCGACGATTGAGTACGTCGTGCTGCCGGCCGACTTCTCCGTCGGTGTTTTCCCATCAACCCACTTCACCAGCACGGCGGCATCGGCTTGAGTCAACTGCTCGCTGAGCGTCAGCGATGGGGCCGAGCAGAACGGGCAAGCCAGAGCGATCTGTGACGCGAGCAACGTAACGGCGAGAGCAATCAGCAGGGGGGATTTCATGGCGAGGCTCCAAGATTTGATTTTCACACCACCGACCTTGTTCCGATGGCGGGGTGACTCATTTTTCAATGACGACCGCGTCTTCCAGTTCGTACATCGCGGTGTATTTCTCGATCTCCGACTTGATGTGGAAGACACCGACGACGTCGAACGGGCGGTTCTGAATGTAGTGCGTCGTGGCTCCCTTGCGCAGGAAGATATCGACCAGGTCGTATTCTTTCGGAGTGCGGCCGAAGCAGCAAATCTGGTTGTCGCGAGCCAGCACGAAGCCACGAATGTCGGTGTCTTGGAACGGTGGGTACATGAAGCCTCGGACTCGGATGCGTTTGCCGTCGAGTGCCTTCAGCCACTTCGGCAACCGTTCGGGAGCATCCGCCGGCACCGGGTCGAGGTTCATCACTTTGAGCAGATCGACGTCATCAAAGCTGACTCGAATCGCGCTCTCTGGCCCTTCGACTTTGAACGTGCGAGTCTCATCCGCCGTCGCGACGTTCACGGGAGCGGCGGCCGCTGCTGGCTTCTCGTCGGACGGCTTCTCGGACACGGACTCAGCGCTTGCGGCGTCGCTGGCGGAAATCGGAACGACTTCAGAGGGAGCGGCCTTCGAGGCTGGGGACTCCGGTTCCTCGACGGCGGTTCCGAGCGTGATGGTCGGTTCTGAGCCGGGATTCGACGCTTTCCCTTCGGAGTGTCCGCAGCCAACGGCCAGCGCGACGGAAGCCACCATCGTCAGCAGCATCGCAGCCATTCGGGGACCGAGCGTCATCATCAGGCTCCGGGAGTTAAATTCCATTCAGTACGACGTTTTGGCCAGACCAAAATGCGTCGCATCCAATTCGAACGCGGGTTCCAGGTTGCCGGTTTTTCGCAAATCACGCAACCGGAAAACGCCCGCGACCGAGACCATGTGAGCGCTGTATCGAGCGGTCAGGCCATCGGCCAGCTTCACTTTGATCATATCGGTCAACTTCGGTTGTCCGCCGAAACAGCAGTCGCCGTTGTCGCGACAAAGGATGAACGACGAGATCCCTTCCGGGTTTTGCTCTGGGTACATGAAGCCCTTGAGAAAGAGCGGTTTTCCTTCCAGCGCGGCGATGTCAGGATGTGCTCGCCCCTCGCCGTCTTCTTCCACGACAAACCCCTTCTTCGAGATGTCCGCCCCGAAGCTGATTCGCTGATACCCTTCTGGGACTTCCGTTTGATACCAGTAGAAGTGCAACCCTGTGCCGCCGACCAGCAGAACGGCGGACATCGCGACTCCCAGGCTCGCGAGCCTCCGCCCGCCGAGGTCTCCATCCGCCCGCTGAATTTGCAACACGGCCAGGAAGCCAAGGACGAAGCCGAACACCGCGAAGACGAGACCCAGGGGACTGAGAAGTCCCGACAACGCACAGATTCCCAGCAGAGCCGAAACGGGAGCCAGTGGCGGAATTGGCTTGTAGGCAAACTCGTTGAAGCCAGGCTCAATCGAGGCAGAGCGCATCGCGGACGACTCCAATTGGTCGAGAGTCTGAGACATCATGCACCTCGCGGCGAAAAAATCGTGGGCGAAAATCGCTGCCCAATACGTCCATTCGCCGAAAAACGACGGAAACGGCCGACCATGATACCACCCCGCCGGCTTGTGGCCACTCCCGATCGGCTCCGCGTCGCTCTCCGTCCGTCGAACAGGCCGGTAATATCGCCCAGACAGACCTTCCCGGCTCCCTCGATTCCTCGCCGAAAGCCCGCCCGATGACCGCCTTCAGTGCGAACCTCAACAAAGTCGCCTTGCTGCGAAACACACGAGACAACGGCCTGCCCGATGTGTGCCGATTCGCTCGACTGTGCGTCGCCGCCGGAGCCGCCGGGATCACCGTGCATCCTCGGCCGGACGAGCGGCACACGCGCCCCAGCGACGTCCATGAACTGCGGAGACTCACCCGCGAACTCGGCGTCGAGTTCAACATCGAAGGCTTCCCGACGGATGATTTTCTGAGTCTCGTCCACACTGTCAGACCGGAACAATGCACGCTGGTCCCGGACGCTCCCGATCAACGCACCTCGGACCACGGCTGGGATGTTGTCGCGCAGGCCAATCTGTTGAAGCGAGTCGTCCTGCCGCTGCGAGCCGCTGGCATTCGTGTCTCGATCTTCATGGACCCGACCCCCGAAGCGATGCCGTTCATCACCGCGACCGGAGCACACCGCATCGAGCTTTACACCGAACCGTTCGCTCGTGACTTTCCGACGACGCAACGCGACGCATCACTCGCTCAGTACGCCGCCGCCGCACGAGCGGCTCAGCAGGTCGGTCTCGGAGTGAATGCCGGACACGATTTGAATCTCGACAACCTCGGATCGTTTCTGCGAGCGGTCCCACACGTCGAAGAAGTTTCGATCGGTCACGCTCTGATCGCCGACGCGTTGGAACTGGGCATGTCAGAAGCCGTGCGGCGCTACGTCGCGATCTGCCAATCCAAGTAACCCGAAGCGTCAGCGAGGCCGAACGCTTCACGGAACTCCGATCACCAGAAGCTCGCGGGGGGCCCATCTTGCTTCAAGCTGGGCCCCCCGCCTCTCTCGAAAGTCACCGCGTGCGAGCGATTCCGATTTAGCAACAAGGGACGAATGATGACGGAGCGAAAAGCGGCGCCGAAGGCCAAGTCCCCTTCGAAGGCAGGCGCGGAGGCGTCCCAGCTCAACGACCAGCGGATCCGAGACCTGCCGGGATGGCGCGGGGAGACTCTGGCTCGCATGCGGGCGCTGATCCTGGAAGCCGACCCCGAGATGATCGAGTAGCGGAAATGGAGGAAGCCGTCGAATGCGATGGCGGGGGTTCCGGTCTGGTCACACCACGGGATCGTCTGCACCGGCGAGACGTACACGAAGGTCGTGAAGCTCACGTTCGCGCGGGGAGCCAGCATCCCGGACCCATCGCGACTCTTCAATTCCAGCTTGGATGGCAACACGCGCAGGGCGATCGACATCCACGAAGGGGAGCAGGTCGACGCGGTCGCGTTCCAGGCGCTCGTGAAGGCCGCTGTGTCCCAAAATACTGTGCCAAGAGTTCCTGGCAGCGATCAGCCGGAACGCGCTAGCGTCCGGTTCGAGCCAGACCGAACCGAGGCTAGCGCCCGGCGGCTGATTGAGAAGAAAGCGAAATCAGGTGCGAGTCAGGCCCAGCCGGTGAAACTTCTTTCCGGCGGCAACCCTCAGATCCCGAAGGCCGACGGCGACGCTCCGGTGCAGGCCTACATCGCGGCCATGCCGAGCTGGAAACGGGACGTCGGCCGCCGCCTCGACGCGCTCATCGTGCGCACCGTCCCCGGCGTGAGCAAAGCCGTGAGGTGGCAGGGCCAGCGCGCACTTTGGGAAGGCTGGGTAAGTCGCTGGCGCGATTGAGGTGCTGAAGTTATTGATGTCTCCGTGCGACGCGAGTGGATCGTGTCTTGTTTGAGAGTGGCTGCACGGAGGTGTTTGATGTTGGCGTCTGAGGATTC
>QWQF01000187.1 GCA_003669125.1 Planctomycetota bacterium | reverse complement strand
GCAACAACCTGAGTTGGCTACGACGCTTTGCCATCACGCGACTCAAGCATCATCCGCTCAAAGAAAGTCTGCGAGGCAAGATGCAAATCGCCGGCTGGAACGACGACTTCCTCGCGGAAGTCCTCACAGGTCAACAACTTTGATACGCGCTGGCCGTGGGCTCACCTCGTGGACCGGGACTCAAAACAGCGAGCATTCTGGTGAAGACCAACAAACTGGGCGAGAGCAAATTCTGTGAGGATATCGATACTATCGAGTCCCGCGAACTCCCGTGTCCGGGCGGGTGGACGAGGCTGGAATTGTCGCAGTGGTTGCGGCCTCGGTTTCGGACTGGGCGCGGCGCAGAACCGCTTGTCGGCGATTGGTGGCTTGTGTTTGGGCTTGAACTCCGGGGGTGACTTGCATCCGATCTGTGCCCACGAGCTGCAAGTCCAGTGTTGGTTGAATTGTTTGTCCGTCTCTCACCACGTCCAAGCGGACTCGGACAATCGTGCCCTCAGTCGCCCAACGCGGAACCGTTCCGACGAACGCATACCGGCCTTGAGCCAGGCCTCGCTTAGTGTTCCAGACCACCGTCCCGTTGGCCCGAAACCGCAGCGACATCTCGCCATTGTACCAGCGACCGATCACGGCCTCCTGCGGAGTCTGGCTGCATCCGCTGACAGTGGCGATCAGCACCGCGCACAATACCGCGAATGAGCGAGAGAACTTGCGAGTAAGAGTCAGAGAGAACCATCGGCTTGACATGAAGAACTCCTAACCCGGGGCAGTTTTTTACCAGCCTCGCACTCAACGGGGGGTTGATAACCTACCCCACGAATTTACGGACAGGCGCAGGTGTATGTGTTGACGTGAACCAGTTGTGGTGGGCCGTTGCTGCAGACGTAGCGTGCGAACGACTGAGAAGTGATTTGATACGGATTGATCGACAGCCCCAGAAACGAACTGGCCACACTGGGCACAGAGATCGTCTTGCGAGTTCGCACGGCGAAGGACTCGACTCCCGGCACTGCACAGTTGGCAGTGGCATCGCAATTGAACGAGAAGCCGCCGCCCCCGTCCGTAATTCTGCCCAACAGAATCTCGGCCGTTGCGGATGGAGACGGGTTGCCATTCACACAACTCCCTTCGACCGTCGAGAGTGAGTATTGCGTCCCCAAAATCGTATTGGTGTTGAAAGCGTCCTGCGCATCGAGTCGCGATTGCAGCGTACTGCCTCCTTCGCCCCAAGTCTTCGCGGCAGAGAGCGCCGCCGAGTCGAGCGCGTTCTTCAATTCGGCGCGTGCCACCCACAGATTTCCGGAATCGACCAGCATTACCAACAGCGTGAGGATGACCGGCATTGAGGCCAGTACCCAAATCGTGGCGATACCGCGACGTGGTGACGGGCAGCGACAGTTGGCGGCAACGATTCGTGTTTTCAGGCGGGGAAACATCAAAGAGGTCCTTGGGCAATATGCGGAAACTTGTGGTGCGACGCTCAGCGTCGCAATTCACGATGCAGAGCGTCCTGCCACACTACATGCGGCTTTGCCGCTTGAGGATCAATTCATGTGTCTCACCAGAATCGACAGCGGGCTTGACGCGATCCCGCCGCACGGATTGAACGCTGTCAACTGTTCGTCTCGACGCGATACGTCGTCGAGTGCCGGGCGATCAGCCCAGTGATGTCGTAGCCCAGGGTGCTCAGAAGATTCGGCACGTTGCCGGTCAATGACACACAGACGGTCACGCGAACGTATGCCTCCCCCGGCGGGGATTCACCCGCCGGGAGCGTCCCTGGTCCTGTGGCCGAGCAAGGGCACACTGTTGCCGTGTCTACTTGCGTTTTACCACCGACGGAGGCGTTGTGTTCGAGCCGGACCTCGCAAGATCCTGTCAGTCCCGCGTTGGCCAGAAACGTGTCGATGCGACTTTTCAGATTGTTGGAAGTCGCGTTCTGATTGATGTTGGTCAGATTTGTCGCTACCAGGGTGTCGCGCGTCACCTCCGCCGCGATCTTCGCTCCGTAGCGACTGGCTAACGCGACCTGCTGATTGACCTGCTGCATGATCGCGAACTCGACTACTGCCATCAGCGCAGTCATCAAGACGGGCAACCAAATCAGCAACTCGACAATCACAACTCCGCGACGACCCCGCCTGTTGGGCAGATCGGAAAAAGTGAAATCGGTTCTGAGTCGTGAGCGCATCATGAGCGAAATCCCAAAGTGTCCCCAGACACAGTGCAGCATTCGTACCGAGCCTCCCACTCGGTTTTCTAGCTCCCTGAAACCTCGAAGGCGTCAGCCCTCCGAGTGACCGCCTCAGTCGTGAGCCGCAATTCGCAAACCGTAACACGACGGTAGGGCGACGAAGCCGCAACGTAGCCGGGAAATTCCGTAACTCGTCTACGATGCTCATGTCCCGTCGACGTATTCAGCGCTAACAGTTCAGGAGGAGGGAGGATTTGCGACATCGCGAACCGGCCGCTCCCTGACGGCCCCGGTACAGACTTCATTTCCCGCACCGTAAACTTTGCCGCAAGACAACGGAAACAACTGAGTCCACCGGTTTACACAAAGGCAATCACGGCATGGAAAACTCTCGAATACTTGTTTTGCGAAGAAGTCCGAGGGCTGACGCCACTTGGCTCACATCGAGCCTGTCGTTACGTCGCAACTTTGTTTTCTTGTCGGCACCACTCCGCGACATCACTTGTCCCCCGGCACGTCAATTGCGGTTGCCACAAGCCTGTTGGACACACACGCTTTATTCTCTCCAGCGAGGTTCCCATGATTTCTCTTCGTCGCCGAAAACGGCCTGAGGTCGCTCGACGCGGGTCGGTCTTTGTTGAATATATCCTGTTGGTCACGATCGTCGGCATTGGCGTAATAGTCGGCTTAGCCGTGGTCCGCGTGGCTCTAGTCAACGAATTGCAAGACCTCGCAAACGCCATCAACGCTATCATCTGAAACTGATTCTGACCGCCGAGGGACTCATGCACCGCATCGTCCGAGTTGCTCCGAATTCGCTCCCCCGTTTCGAAGCACGGCGTGGGGCGGTCGTGCTGGAGTTCATCATCGCGATGCCGGTCCTGTTTACCGCATTCCTGGCGATTTTTGAGTTCGGATTTCTGGCGTTGGTCGTAGAAAATGGCACCCATGCGGTCAATGAGGGTGCTCGCGAAGGTGCCAAGCTGTGGGGCAGTTCGGTCTCCGTTGATAACAACCTGGCCGGCAATTACGACCCCACGGCCAACGATGACATCGCCGATCAGATTGCACTGGCAATGGACACCATTCTCAACATTTTTAACTTGGAGGTTCGGCAGAATGGCGTCTCCGACAACCCGGGCAGGGCCAACGTGTTGGTCGTGATCGAGCGCGGCGTGACTACCGCTCGGCGCGGCGACAACACCTTGACCTGTAATCGAACCGGGCCGGCTCCGGGAGCCGGGGAAATCGTCGTGACTCTGTGTTTTCCGATCGTCGATCAGACCGCACCGTCCACCGGCCTGGGGAATCCCGTTCCGAATTGGCTGGCCCCATTCGGTTTCAATCTGACGGCGTATCGCTTCGAAATGAGTGCTCGTTCGGAACTGGAATGAGCGGAGATGAGGGTTTCTTCGATGGACGGTCTCTTTCTTGCGTTTTTTGTGTGGTGCTGCCAGTTCGTCGTGGTCTCGACGGTTTTTTTGACGACGTCGTACTGGCTGCTGGGACGCTCACGACGTCAAAAATTGGAACAAAATCGCACGCCACATCAGGCCGCGTTGTCCACCTTGCAGGAGAGTTGCCATGTCACGCACCGGGCTTGAATTGTGGTTGTTTTTGAGTGGCGTGGCGGTCTTTACGCTGACCGCCGCAATTCTCGATGTTCGGCATCGGCGCATTCCGAACGCTTTGTCGGTGACTGGACTGGCGGTCGGCTTGGTGTTTCGTCTTGCCATCGATGGTCTGCCCGGATTGGGTGATGCTTTGGGTGGCTTCGCCGTTGGATTCGGCAGTCTGCTGCTGCTGTGGTCAATGGGCGGCGGCGGCGGTGGTGACGTGAAACTGATGGGCGCGCTGTCAGTATGGCTGGGGACTCAGCAAACCGTGCATGTGCTGATTCTTAGTTCGGTCCTGGCCTTTGTCTTCACGGCGATTCGCGGAGCGATCAGTCGTCCGACGTTTGAGTCATCGCCCCCCCGGCCTCGGCAGAAAGTCGCGGTCGCCTTCGCCGTCCCATTGGCCGTTGCCACTTGGACCTTGATCGGAATCAAGTTGATGTAACATGGTCATGGCGAACCGGAGGGTGTTTGCCCCATCGGACATCTTCAGCGTTGTTCAGGGGGCCAACGCCCTCTGGCTCGCCAGCGCGAACACGAAGGCCACACACATGCTGCCGCCGTTGGTCTTTGAGCCGTACTTTCGTCCCCAAGTTTGGGGTGCTACACGCTTGCAACGGCTGCTTGGCAAGCCGTTGCCGCCGGGCGATCGCTTCGGCGAGTCGTGGGAAGTGAGCGCTCACCCTTTACACGTCAGCCGTGTGGCCGAGGGGCCGTTCGCGGGAGCATCGCTCACTCAGCTATGGGATCTGCATCGCCGAGAATTCCTCGGACTGCGATCCCACGAACGGAGCGACTGGCCGCAACGTAGCCGCTTTCCGTTGCTCGTCAAACTGCTTGATTGCCACGAACCGCTGTCGGTGCAGGTCCACCCTGATGATCAAGCTGCCGGCGAATTGCTGGGTGAGCCGAATGGCAAGACGGAAGCTTGGGTCGTGCTTCACGCGGAGCCTGGCTCGCGAATTTATGCCGGACTGAAAGAGGGCGTCTGTCGCGGCGATCTCGAACAGCATCTTGATCAAGGCGACGTGACCGACTGCTTGCACTCGTTCGAACCGCGGTCCGGAGATGGTCTGCTGATCGAAGCTGGCACCGTTCACGCGGTTGGTGGCGGTGTGCTGATGGTCGAGGTTCAGCAAACTAGCGACGCGACCTTTCGATTGTTTGACTGGAATCGAATCAGCTCCGATGGTCACCCGCGCGAATTGCATCGAAGCCAGTCGCTCCGCAGCATCCATTTCGACATCGGCCCAGTCTCGCCAATTCAGCTCGCTCCCTGTCGCTGCGAGACCTGTCACGACGAGGATCTGCTGTTGAGCTGTGATTACTTCTCGCTGAGCCGCGTGAATCTGCGCAACTCGATCCGATCACTCGACGAGGAACCGCTGGCGCTCTGGCTGGTCATGTCAGGCCAAACCGACTTGAGCAGCGACGCCACTGGCTACGACCGCTCATTCGTCGCCGGTGAAACCGTGCTGATACCGGGGCATTCGCGCGGACTCCGCTGGTCCGCCGACCAAGCGACGCTACTGCGAGTCGAACCAAAGACCGAAGCTATTCGGTGATGCTGATCTTCAGCCGCAGGCCATTGCGCGTGACGTTAACCACCAACGACTCTTGCCGCGCATGCTTTTGAATCTCTGCGATCGCCTCGGCGGGCGTGCCCACTCTTTGTCCGTTGATCGATTCAATTAAGTCGCCGGAGCGGATTCCGTGACGTTGCGCCAGACTGTGCGGCAGTGTGCCGCGCACCAGGACACCTTGCTCGGACGGTGATAGCTGTACGCCGAGCTGAAACTTCGCCGGAGACATTCGCATTCCAACCACATCACCCAGTGCGGTGGGAGACTTCAGTTCTGCCAATTCCAAGCGAGGTGTCGATTGACTGGGACGATCGGCGAGTTCCGACAGGGCCCACGCCAATTCCGTGATGACGTGCGACAGCGTCTTCATGCCGCGATAGTTCAACAGATCGGAGTCGTCGCTCGGTCGATGGTACTCGGCATGAAAGCCCGTGAAGAAATGCAGCACCGGCACGCCACGCTCGAAGAACGACGCATGATCGCTCGGCCCGTAGCCCCCCTCGCGAAGCTGCAGGCCCAACTGATATTCCTTGGCCAGCGGTCGCAGCAACAGAGTCCAGATCGGTGACGTCCCCACTCCGTAGACCGTCAGGTGGTTGTTTCGCAGCCGGCCGACCATATCCAGGTTGAGCATTGCCACGGTGGATTCGATCGGGAACCACGGCTCTTGAACGTACTTCTTGCTGCCGATCAGACCCAACTCCTCTGCACTAAAGGCAATGAAGCAGACGCGGCGTGCCAGCGGCTTCTGATGATGCAAGCTGGCCAGTTGCCGAGCCGCTTCGAGCAGGACAACCGTTCCGGAGGCGTTGTCGTCCGCGCCGTTGTGGATCTCGCGACGGCCGGTCATTTCCAGCGAACCCCAGCCACCGTAGCCCAAGTGGTCGTAGTGCGCGCCAACCACAATCGTCTCGCTGCTGTGCGGGCCTTGGCCTTCGATTGTGCCGATCACGTTCTTGAGCGTCCGCGAGACTTTCGGCCGCTCGATACGCACTGCCAGCGACACGTTCTTAAGTACCTGACTCTGCGGCTTGAGCGACGAGTTGATCTCAGCCTCGGCCTGTTCGAGATCAAAGTGAGCCGCCTTTGACAGCAACTCACACAGCACCTGGCGGCGGACATGCATCACCGGCATCCCGGCACTTGGAAACTCCGCAGACAAGTCGATCGAAAGCAGATCTGGCGCGTCTGCTGGCACATTCAGCCCGGATTTCGGGTCGCATAACACGAGCGCGGCCGCTTGGCGTCCGAGGGCCTCGCGGATTTTCGTTCGCAGTAGAGCGTGTGTCGCTGCGTCGCTGCGGTTGCTCTGAGTCTTCCAATTGGCGTGCGTCGGCTCGGACCGCAGTACGACCAGCACTCGGCCGCGCACATCCAGGTCCGCAAAGTCGTCGTAGCCCAATTGCGGAGCCGAAATCCCGAATCCAGCAAAGACTAATACCCCCGCTATTTGCTTGGGTTTCGGAACGATCACGCTCGAAAAATCCCGTCCGCGAGCGATCGCGTGTAGCACGGAGTGCGGGTCTTGCAGTGTCACCTGCGACACCGTCGCCACCGCCTCGCGCGTGAGGAGCGGGAACTCGTGAAACGCTCCGCGTTCGGTCGAATTCGTGTTCAAACCCGCCTCTGCAAACTCGCGCGCGATGTACTCGGACGCCTTGTCGATGCCAGCGGTCTGAGTACCACGTCCTTCTAACTCGTCGGAGGCGAGATACCGCGCGTCGGCCCGCAGTCGTTGTTCGATGTCAATGTCGGAGAACCCAAAGCCGAGATGACTGTTGAGTGGCAGCCTAGCCGAGGTTGTCGCCGCCCCCTTGGCCGACGATTGCGACTCGACGTTCGATTTCGCCTTCGCCATGCTTGTCAACGGCCTGGATGGTTCCGTTGCGGTTGGCTGTAGTCTCTCGGTGGGCTTGCGGGTCTGCGACCAAAGCCCTCTCGCCCAAACGACCGACGAAATCACGGCAAGTACCACGAAGCCCCGAAACAGCCACGACCCACGTTGCGCACCTGTGACGTCACCCGATGCGTGTGCGAAGGCGGACGTTTCAGGTGGCTGCAAATTTGGAGCTTCTTGGAGTATTCGCCGGCGCTCACGCATCGGGTTCGTCTTCGATTGCCGAAACGCGAATCGCTCGCACAGCGAGAAGTTGAAAGCCAACCCCGACAAGATGCCGAGCATCGCCGCCGCCCAAGCATGTTGCGCAAACCACGGCAACGCAGAAATTAGTCCAACGCGCACCCCAGAGTTAACGACTGCGCCAACAAAACAACTCAGGCAGAACGCCAAATATTCTCGCGGCCAGCCGTAACCATGGCCGGCGAAGGTCAGTTTTCGATTTAGCACAAAGTTGCTCGTCATCGCCATCCAGATCGCCAAGACTGCGGCTGGCCAAGCGGCCAACCCGGCGTGCAGCAGCAACAGGAACATCAACAAATCGACGATCGCCCCGCTCGCACCGACGAAACCGAATGAAACAAATCGTGTCAGTTTCGGAAACCGAAACCGATACAGCCGAGCCAAGTGCCGCAGGTAGTTCAGTTGCTCGCGCAACGACAGTTTACTTTCGCCGTGCAGCCGATTTTTGAACTCGATCGGGACTTCCAGGGCTCGCCGAGTGTTCGTTTTCACCAGCAATTCCAGGCCGATCTTGTAGCCAATCGGATCAAGCGTGCCGCTCGCCTTCCGGAAGTCCTCGTGACGCAGGGCGAAGAAGCCCGCCATTGGATCGCTCACGGAAGTCAGCGGCCACGCCAGCAACGTGGCCCCCTTCGAGTTCAGCCAGCGCCCCAGCCCCCATCCCGACTCCGTCGAGCCTCCCGTGACGTACCGACTGCCGATCACAAACGATGTAGACCGGACGCCCTCGTCTAGTCGGTTGCCAGCGATCGCTTGGAAAAGCTTCGGCACATCTTCCGGTGGATGCGACAAATCCGCGTCCATGCAGAGCAAAACCTCGCCGTCAGCAGCCAGCATTCCCGCGATCACCGCACTCGACAGGCCACGTTCCGACGTGCGCACGATGAGCCGCACCGGATGTGACTCACTGAGCTTGCGCACGACGTCAACCGTGTTATCCGGGCTGTTGTCATCGACGACTATGATCTCGCCGTTGAGGCTGTTATCAGTAAATACCTGGCACAGGCGGGGAACCAAGACCGCGAGATTCTCTGCCTCGCAAAATGTCGGGACGACAACCGAGAGTTGCCTCATACGAAAATTCCCTTCCAAAGGGGGCCTCCATCTTTACAGTCGCACGCCGCAGGCACTCGCGTTTTTGTGCTGCAGCGCAATGCCACACGTCCGACGGCGAGGTGCGGTTTACGATGGATTCAATCCCTCGAAACATGCTTGCAAAGGCCATTCCTTATGGTGCGACAACGCAACGGCGACAATCCCAGTCAACTTGTGGCAGCCTGCGATTGTCGCAAGCTGCGGGCCGGGCAATCTGCTTTTGATCCAAGAATAGTCGACTCCATGCGTTTACAGTACGCGCTCACTGAAATCGGAAATCAGCAGTTCAAATCAGGGACTGATCGCTGGCGTCCAGAGACTCTCTGTAAAGGTGGCGTTGAGCGGGGTAGGTCGTTGCGACGAATCGCTGATCTTTCCCCGGCTGATTGACTCGGTGTTTCCCGAACACTGCCGTTTTACGCGAAAACTGCACTTCCACGAAAATCATAAAACTGTGGAGTTTGTTTTCGCATAGCGTCCCAAACCTGCTGATTCGTTGTGTCTTCAGAGCGAAGCGCACACGGACCAGATGCGAACTCTTTTTACAAAATGCAATTTTGTGGAAACGTGTATTCTCGTTGGCGCTATTTTTGCGGCGACGCTGGACCGGACTTGTTCAGCAATGCCGAAGAACGCTCGCGAGCAGCCCTACTTCACCAACCCATTCGTTAAACCCACTACGTACAAACCGTTGTCGTGGAAAATCGAGCCAATCCCTCCGCGAAGTTCCATCTAAATCGAACGCTTGGCCTAGAATTAGCGCAAGTCGAACCCTTGTTAGTACTCAAAGTTTGAAAACAATCACTCAAAGTTTCGGACGCTTTTTTAGTGTCTCCAATTGTTAACATAGAACGGAGTTGGGTTTTGGACGTCTCAATCGTTTTTGTTGGAGATGAAAAGGCTAGACGGAACTTGAGTCAGCAACTCGATGCAAACACATTCACGTTGAACTCTGTGGCGGGCTTGAGTGCGGACTTGGTGATGACGACGCTTGCCACCGATTCGGTGGTCAATTTAATTGTCGATTGGCAAGCGACCGCTCAACTGCCCCTGATCGCCGAAGTCTTGCGACGTATCGTTCGTGGCGGCCTGCGGGCCATCAATCTCATCACCGTCGGTGACCAATTCGTGCCGCTCTGCCTCGTGGAATCGATCGACTTGCTGGCGGCGGAGCATTTCGAGATGAACAACCGAGGCGAGGTCGCAGACCTTGATCGGCTGCGAGAGATCCTGAAATCACGAACGGCTCGCCCTGTTCCAGAGTGCCGGCATATTGAGTCGCTCGGTTCCGAATTGAAGACCTACACCCCGAAATTCTTCCAGATTGTGGATGATTTAGTTCGGATTGCGGGCCACGACGTCACGATCCTGCTGCTGGGTGAGACTGGTACCGGAAAGACAACGCTCGCCAAATTGATCCATGTCTGCTCGCAAAGGCGAGGTCATCCCTTTCAACATCTGGCTTGCGGAGCGTTACCTCCAGACCTCATCGAGAGCGAGTTGTTCGGCCACGTCCGCGGCGCATTTACGGGAGCCGATCGGAACAAGGTGGGGCGGTTTCAAGCCGCCGGTCGCGGGTCGCTGTTGCTCGACGAAATCGACGCCCTGGACGTCAATCAGCAAGCGAAATTACTGAAGGTCATCGAATCCGGCGAGTACGAATTGGTCGGCTCTTCCGACCCCCAAAAGTCGGAAGCTCGGCTCATCGTGGCCTCCAATGTCAGCTTGCAAGACATGGTCGAGGATGGAAGATTCCGACACGACTTGTATTACCGGCTCAACGTCCTGGAGTTCTATTTACCTCCACTGCGAGAACGCCCCAACGACTTGGTTGCCCTCGCGGCGCAGTTCATTGAAGAACTGGCCGTCGAATACGGCATTGCCATTCGCCGCGTGCATCGTGATTTCGTAAAGGCGCTGCAGGCGTACCAGTGGCCCGGCAATCTGCGTGAGTTGAAGAATCAGTTGCGTCGCGCCGTGTTGTTCAACTCCAACGGCGACCTCACTGTGAACGAGTTGCCGCACAAAATAATTCAATCGCAGTTTTCCCCACCGGACACGCGACCCGAGGCATCGTGGAAGCTCGTGGAGCGAGTCGCTCAATCTGAGAAAGAAATGCTGCGTGACGCTCTGGCCGCGAACGGCAACAACCGGACGCGAACCGCAAAAATGCTTGGGATCAGCCGAGTTGGTCTCTACAAGAAGCTCCGCCGCCTTGACTTGATCGGTGACTCAGTCAAGGAACTGGCCCCCGCGTAATCGTAGGCGATGTTCCTGATGGCAGGCGACCACGCGGAAGCCATCCTGGACGATGGACTATTTCATGGCTCGCAGTTGTCTGATGCCAAGGCGATGGTCGCGATGCGGAAGATTCGCCACATGGTCTCGGCACTGAAAGTGCGGGACAAACAATCAATTATGGGCAAAGTTGCATGACGAGGTTCCAGACAATGAAACCAGACCATCTGCAAGAACTGGCTGAGCTGGAGGACACCTACTGGTGGCACGTCGCAAAGCGCCAACTGATAACAAGCTTGCTCGCAAAGTTTGCGCCTCCGCCAGGACTGTTGGTCGAAGGTGGCATTGGCTCATCCCGCAATCTGCTGGAGTTCTCTAAGCTTGGCTACGACGTCACCGGATTCGACGTGATGCCGGAAGCGGTCGAACTGGGGCAACAGAAGGGGCTGTTGCGAGTGGCGGTGCATGACCTCGAGCAACCATGGCCGGTCGAGGATGAGTCGCTGCGAGCGATCGTATTGTTGGATGTGATCGAGCATGTCGAACATCCTGTCGCCGTGCTCTCGCATGTGAAGCGTGCGCTACGGCCGGACGGAGCGGTGATCGTCACGGTTCCGGCCTATCAGTGGCTATTCAGCGATTGGGATCGGCTGCTTGGTCATTATCGGCGGTACTCGCCGTCGCTGCTGAAAGAGCAAGCGTCGGCGGCCGGCTTGAAGCTTGCCTGGAGGACGCACTGGAACTCGTTCACGTTTCCGGCGGCGGTCGCGACTCGCTGCTGGGAGCGAATGTTTTCTTCGCGGCGGACGGCGGACTTTCCGCGGGTTACCCCGCAGGTGAACAACCTGCTACTCGGCGCGGCCCGATTGGAACGGCGGTTGCTTTTAACCGTTGGCGTCCCATTTGGATTGTCGGTTGTGGGGGTGTTGCAACATGCTGAAAGTGTTTGAGTCGCGAATGGATGTTGGATCGGCGTTGAAGCCTCCCACACAGGACTCGTCGCGTGGCAAGAGCGTGTCGGTCGTGATGCCGGTCTTCAATGAAGTGGCGGTGCTGCGAACGTTGACCGCGCTGGTCATGCAGTCGCTCGAATCCACTGGCTACGAGCACGAGATCGTTTACGTCGATGACGGTTCATCGGACGGCAGTACGGAATTGCTCGACGAACTGGCTGCAACAGATGCGCGAGTGCGAGTCGTGCATTTCTCACGTAACTTCGGCCAGCAGCCGGCATTGCAAGCGGGCTTGGCGGCATCGCGCGGTGACGCGGTCATCGTGATGGACTCCGACCTGCAAGACGACCCGCAAGCAATCCCGCGGTTCCTGGCCAAGTGGGAGGCTGGCTTCGAGGTCGTTTACGCAATCCGGCTCAAGCGTAAAGAGAACCTGGTCAAGCGATTTTTCTTTCGCGGCTTCTATCGTGTGCTGCAACAAATCTCTGCGACGCCGATTCCGGTCGATGCCGGCAACTTCGGATTGATTGATCGCCGTGTCGTGAACGAGCTTTTGAATCTGCCGGAAGTCTCACGGTTTTATCCTGGCCTGCGGCATTGGGTCGGCTTCCGTCAATGCGGAGAACCGGTCGAGCGAGCGGCGCGGCACGACAATGAGCCGCGCGTGTCGTTCTGGGGATTGGTCCGCTTAGCAAAGACCGCGATCTTTTCGTTCTCGGCCGTGCCGTTGGGAGCGTTCTATCACCTCGCGGGACTGTCGTGCCTGGTGTTCTTCGGGCTGGTCGGCTTCTCCATGTATCACAAACTGTGGTCCGGTGAGGCGATTCCCGGTTGGACGTCGGGACTGCTGACGGCCTCATTTTTTGGCACGCTCAACGCGCTGGGCATCGCAATCCTCGGCGAGTACGTCATTCGCATCTTCGATCAAGTCCGCTTGCGACCGACATTCATCGTCGATCGAACGGTGAATGTCACGACGACGCAATCCCCAAAAACAACTCACACGGTCATGAGGTGATGGCTTGATATCGGCCATCTGCAGTGAAACAAAATGCCCTAGCACCGCAGAGATGCGAAATGCATAGAGAATGGATTCCCCAGCCGAACCACAGACCTAGCTTCAACAGACTCCTCAAGAAACGTTTTCATGTCCTCACCCGATACGAATCCCCGACTGACGTTGCCGAATGACGAAGAGCTGTCGCAGGTGCTGACTCCGAAGCTGCCGGCTTGGTGTGCGCTAAATGGATGGCATTTCGTGGCGGTGGCTGGGGTCGCGTTGTTCTTCGCGTATCACAGCTACCTGCATTTGTTTTACTCGGACCTGTGGGGACATGTGGCCTACGGTGAGTGGATCTTGCAGCACCAGCAACTGCCAACCGAGGAGCCGTTCGTGCCGTTGGCGGCGGGTGTTCCCGTCATCGCCACTGCGTGGGGCGGCCAAGTCCTGCTGGCCTTGGCGGTTCGAACCGGTGACCACGAATGGCTCAGCCATCTGTTTGCGATCACCGTTTGGGTGTCGTACTTGATCCTTGCGAGAGCGTTCTGGTTTCGGACTCGTCACGGCGGAGTGGCGTTGCTCGGCGCATTTGTGGCGTGGTGCATCTCGTGGGGACGGCATGCGATCATTCGGCCCGAGATATTCGGCGTATTGTGCTTCTTCACGCTGATCTGGCTGCTCGCGCGCGGACGAGTTGAGTTTGGAGCCACGGCCGACGACCTCGGCGCGAAGAAGCTGCGAGGCAGGGTGACCCTGGTTGGTATCGGTGTGGTCTTCGCCGCCTGGGCGAACTTGCATGGATCGGCAATTGTTGGAGTGGTCTACTTGGGCTGTTATCTTTGGGGGCGTTCCGTGGAACTGCTGTGGCGGCACCGCAACTGGTCCAGTTTTTGGACAGACTCGGACTGGCAGTTCTGGTTCCGGGCCACGCTGATCGCGGTGCTGGGAATGTGCTGCAATCCGTACGGCATCGACTTGTTCATACACACGCTGTTGTTCGCGAATCATCCGAACCTGAAGGACATCATCGAGTGGTTTCCATTGACGATGGACTCGCCGACAGGGATCACGGTCGGTGCTTCGTGGGTCTTGGCAGCGGTCTTGCTGCGGTACAGCCGAGTGACCATGCGGGCCGGTGACGTGTGTGTTCTGGGATTCTTCATCTGGGCGGTGTCGACGAAAATTCGCATGGTGGCATGGTACTCTCCTGTGCTGATGTGGGTGCTGGCTCCACATTTGGCTGACGTACTGGTCCGCGTCGAGTTCGACCGACGGCGGCGCGAGCTATTGCCGATATTGTCGCCAACGTCGTTTCGCTGGAGTGCCATCGTAGTGCTCCTCGCGTGGGTGACGGTGTGTTTCACCCCCATCAGCCGATTGGTGCTGGGCAATGGCAAACCTCGCGAGGAGCGGCAGCTCTACAGCAAGGGAACACCGCTCGAGTTGACTCGCTATCTGCGTGAGCATCCGCCGCAAGGTTTGGTGTGTGTCCCGCAGTGGTGGGGCGATTGGTTGGCCTGGCAGGGTCCGCCAAAGATGAACGTGATGGCGACGACGAACTCGGTTCACATCCTGCCGCCGCAAGTATGGAACGACTATTTGAATATCGGGAGAACTCAGGTTTCGGCCGAGATGCTGTTGACTCGATATCGAGCCAACACGGTCGTTGCCTGCAAGAAGATGCAGCAGGGGCTCGCGCAATGGATTTCTTCGAGTCCGGCTTGGGAAGTGACTTATGAGGACGAGGACGGCTTGGTCGCCATTCGTCGAAGCGCATTGCCCATCCCCAAGCCTGAGGATGCGTGCTCGCACGAGAGCAATAGCGAACCACGCGAGGAGCCGGCGGAGCAGCCGGCCGCGACGTAGTTCGGACGCCCATGTTCAAACAAACCGACCGGACGTGGGCGTCCTGCCTACGGACTTTGCGTCGCGATAAAATACTCACCTCGAGAAAGAACATCGTGAACGACAACAATTTCAGCAGCGGTGGTTTGCGGCGCGGTGCGGTGAGCGTGGCGATGGTCACGCAATTGCTGCTCGCCGGGGTGACGGCGGGTTGGGGCATCCATCGCTATCAGGTCATCCAGGATGAGAAGACGCCGCCGCAGCCCGTGCTAAAACCAAAACGCTACGAGCCGCGATACGACCGGCCGGAGATCGTCTCGGATGAGCAACTCCAGCGAGTGCTGTTGAAGTTGCAGCCCCGTTTGCGGGGAGGCAAGCCGCAGATCGATCATGTCGATCACGCGCTGCGGTTCTGGGGTGTCGAGGCCAAGTTCACCGACCAGGACAGCCTGTCCGGGGAAGAGTTGCGTCGATTGCTGCTCGATCATCGCTCGTTTGCCGGAGCGTGGGGCCAGAAGACGAAGCCGTTTCTGCTGCCGCAAACGCGCGACGATGTCGAGCTGCTCTCGTTCCGCACGAAATCGGGAGCCGCCACCGCCAGCCATGTCGATCACACGCTGGCCGCGTTGGCTGAATGCGGCACGCCGCTCGATTATCCCGTGCTTACCCCGAAGGGCGAACTCCCGCTGCGAGCGGCGTTCGATCAGACGTTCCGCGAATTCAGCCTCAATCAAGTCGAGTACGAGTGGTCGTCGTTGGTCTTCTTGCATTATTTGCCTCATGCCGCCAGTTGGTTCACGACCGAAGGGCAACGTGTGACGTGGGATTTGCTCGCCGATCGGATGATGCGTCAGCGGTTGGCTCACGGAGTTTGCTACGGACAGCATCGCTTACACGCGTTAGCGCTGCTGCTGATCGCGGATGAAGAGCATCACTGGCTGAGTGCGGAGACTCGCCAGCGAATCATCACGCACTTAAAGGACATCACCCATCGGCTAGTCGCTGCTCAACACGATGACGGTTATTGGGATGAACGTTGGCCCGGCGATGAATCGGATGGTCCTCAAGCAGAACACGTTGGTCCGCTGGGAGCGATGGGGAATCGTCTACTGGTCACCGGGCATACGCTGGAGTGGTGGGCGTTCGCACCGGCGGAAGTGCTGCCGCCAGAAGAGAAGTTATCCCTGGCGGCACAATGGCTGATTCACACAATCGACGATCTGAGCGAATCGGAGGTTCGTCGTTACTACACGTTCCTGACTCACGCCGGCCGCTCGCTGGCACTGTGGCGTAGCCGCAGGCCGGCGGACGTCGTGACGGGCCTGTCTCACGTTGGAACCGCCAGCAATTGACCTTCGGCGGCAGATGCCTCCATCACGAAAAGTCCGCCGGAGCGACGTCATGACGGCCGATGATCCCGCAACGATGCCCGTCGTCGAGCCGACAATCGAGCACTCGCGATGGGGACTGACGGCCTCGGCGATTTGGGGACTCGTGTTGTCATTCGCCGTTTGCCGGACATTTTTTCTGGCTGAGCATGGCCAGTTCTTCGAGAACCATGATGGTGACGGATACGGCCTGCGGTTGATCGAGTTCCGAGATTGCCTTTGGAATGGAATGTTGTTTCCCCAGTGGTGCTTTCATTTCCGGGGCGGGCTGGGGGCTCCCTTCTTCAACTATTACCAGCCGGGGTTCTTTTATGTCGCCAGCTTGGCTCCCTCGTCGCTGCCTGTCGCGCAGCAGCTCGGATGGGCGGTCTTCGCCTTTTCGATGGCGGGTTACTGGGGCATGTGGTCTCTGTTGAGACCGCGATTCTCGGTTGCCGCTGCAACCTTGGCCGGCACATTTCTGCTCACCGCGCCGTACATTCACACGGAGCTTTACATTCGCGGAGATCTCTCGGAATACGCGGCGATGATGCTCGTCCCCGGAGTCCTCTCGTCGATGCTGAGGTTCTGCGAGCAGCCATCGCGGAGAGCCGGCGTCCTTGGCGCAACGCTCGCCGCCATGCTGGTGATGACACACCCCGCGATCGGATTGGTGTTGTACGGTTTGCTGGCCTTGTTCTTGTCCGTCGTGACGGCTGTGGATCGGAACGTGAACTGGGCCAAACGTGGATTCACACTGCTGGCCTTGGGAGCGGGGTTGTCGGCGGTCTACTGGCTCCCAGTGTTTCTGGAAAGCCGGTACTCCTCGGTCGAGAAGATGTGGGATGGCCAGATCTTTGACGGCTATTACCAGTACTCACGGCATTTTCTGAATCTGACTTGGCTGATCGATCGCTCGGTCACAAACACACCGATTCCCGTGAAGCTAGGTTTGTGGCACACATGGGTGACCGGAGCGGGTTTGCTGTTGGTGGCAATTCGTTGGAGACGATGGACCACGGAAAAACGGCGCGTGGCCGGATTATTTCTGTTCCTGCTCGGAGCAAGTTTGTTCTTGATGTCGCCGCAGTCCGCGTGGCTGTGGAATGCCTTGCCACTGTTGCGACGGATTCAATTTCCGTGGCGATTGCTGTCGCTGGCCTCGCTCGCAATGGCGGGGTTGGCGGGAATGGCGCTCCAGGGAAGTGGCCAGCGGGGTTGGCGCTATCTGGGACTGGGTTTACTGTGTGGTTTACTCGTTTGGCCAGCATGGACTCACGCGCGGCCCAAGCAGACACACAATCCGGAACCTCGTTCCGCGAGCGAGATTGCAAACCAGTTTTTTGCTCCGGATCTGGCGGACGAATGGTTGCCGCGTGATGCCAAGAGCCTGCGAATCAATCCACAGACGAGGCGGGTGATCGCCAATCCTCCGGCCATCATCCGCGACTACCAAATTCAGCAGGGCGTTTTGGAATGCTCTCTGAAAACTCAACAACCGACGTCGCTGCTGCTGCCGCACTATTATTTCCCCGTCGGATTCTCGGCCACCTTAAATGGGCAGGCCGTTTCCATCGCCCGTTCCGCCGACGGGCTGATGCGTGTGGAAGTGCCTGAGCGGTTCTCCGGACGCCTGCGAGTCGTGTGGCACACCACCCAGGCCAAGCACAACAGGGGGCCGCAATCTCCCTGCTAGCCGCGATGGCTGGAATTGGCCTGCTCGTGGCCTGCGGAAGACAGCACCAGTTGACGGCTGCTCGGGCACGCGCCGCAAGCTGACCTGAAACAGCGCCGAGGACGCTAAGGAACGGGGGCGCAATCACTTCCCGAATTGCCCTAAGCCATGTAACCCGAAACGCCAGCGAGGGCGGACGCTTCACAACGCGAGGAATTCGGAGTCTCCTGAAGCGCTTACCTTCGCTCACGCTTCGGGTTACTTACGTCGGGATCGGGAAGTTTTTGCGGTCTCGTTCCTAACCGTAGCCACGTTCGCTAGCCGGCAGGATTCCGGTGCGTCCCACCTTCGGAGATCTCGGGTGGTTTCGTGGAGTCGCTGTCGCGCTCCGTTTATCCGCATCCCGAAAATTAGCCGCGCGGCGCTAGCCCCGGTTCATGCCGTGTAACCGGGGCTATCGCCGCGCGGCTAATTTCTGCGCTCCGTTCGGATGCACTCACCGCTAACAAGCGCAAATGCTTGGTGTCACTTCCCGTTGCCGGCGACCGGATTTGTGCGGGAAATTGAGCTAATCCGCGGCATCCTGACGCCGTGGCATGACACCTGCCCTGTGAGGCTTGTACTTGCAAGCACAAATGCCTTGGGCGTGTCGTCTTTGGTTGTCCGATTCAGTTTACCTGAAAATTTTGAAAGGTGATGCAAATGCGTAACTTTCTGGCTCAATTGTGGAGCGACGAGTGCGGTTTTGTCGTTTCGTCCGAACTGGTTTTCGTGGCCACCCTGTTGGTCATTGGCCTCACGACCGGTTTTAGCGCCATCCGTAACCAAGTTGTTGGCGAACTGGCCGACGTCGCGGACGCCGTCTCGGAGCTCGATCAGTCGTACTC
>QWQF01000070.1 GCA_003669125.1 Planctomycetota bacterium | reverse complement strand
TAAACGTCTCCAAGGCGTTGCTGGGCAAGCCGGAGCCGGTGCATCTCGCCATTGTCGCGCTGCTGGCGGAAGGGCACATCCTGATCGAGGATGCTCCGGGAGTCGGCAAGACGTCGTTGGCGAAGGCGTTGGCGAAGAGTCTCAACTGCGACTTCAAGCGACTGCAATGCACACCCGACATGCTGCCCAGCGACATTCTCGGCAGCAGCATCTACCTGCCGAATCGTGGCGAGTTCGAGTTTCGGCACGGGCCGATTTTCTCCCACATCTTGCTGATCGACGAAATCAACCGCACGACGCCCCGCACGCAGTCGGCGTTGCTGGAAGCGATGAACGAGTTGCAAGTCTCGATCGAGGGGCACACGTACGCGCTCAAGCGGCCGTTCTTCGTGTTGGCGACACAGAACCCGTTCGAGTTCGAGGGGACGTTCGCGTTGCCGGAAAACCAACTCGACCGGTTCATGCTCTGCATCGACATCGGATATCCCGAACTCGCGGTCGAAAAACAAATCCTCACCAGCCATCGGACGGGCGAACCGGTTGATGCGTTGCAGCCGGCGATGACGCTCGAACATCTCGCGGAATTGCAGCAGGCGGTTCGCGACGTGCGGGTCGATGACTCGATCAACGAGTACCTGCTGAAAATCGTCCATGCGACTCGGACGCACCCGGAACTGTCGCTGGGGATCAGCACGCGTGGGGCGTTGACGCTGTACCGAGCGGCTCAAAGTTACGCCCTGCTCGAACAGCGAGCGTTCGTGGTCCCCGACGACATCAAGCGGTTGGCCGTCCCGGTTTTGGCTCACCGAGCCATCAGCAAGGGCCTGGTCCGCGAAGGCCAGCGAGATCGCGTGAAGTCCGTCATCCGCCAAATCTTGGAAAAGACGCCTGTTCCCAAATGACCGGTTTGGGTACATCAATACTGCGGTGAAATCTTGAAAACCGAGACTCGCAATCCCAATCGCCGAGTGAAGACCCGAAGGAACGGGGATCGACTATGAGTTGTGCTGAATCATTGCGAATACCGCTCCAGCCGTTTTGGTTTTCAGGTTTTAAGTTTCGAGTTTCGCTCGCGACCGCGTTCGCCGGTTGGCTGCTGGCGCTCTCCGCATCCGGTTGCATCGACGCCGACCAAGGTGCCGTTGTCGTCAAGCCGCAGAAGTCGAAGAGCGGATCGATCGCTTCCGAGTCATCGTCAACTCGCAAGCCAACTCGCCGCGCGAACGGCAATCGCGATCCGAGGCTGGAACAGGAACTCGCTCAGGTCGATGAACTGATCCAACAGGCCGGCGGTTCCGACACGGGCAAGCTCGCGAATGAACTCGGCGACGAGGTTCCCGGCAAGTCGCCGATCCGCACCGCGTTCGCCGAAGAGCCGGCACGCGGCAAGAAAGCGACTCCGAAAGCTGGCAAAGCCAATCGGCTGGCGAAGGAGTCCAGTCCGTATCTACTGATGCACGCCCACAACCCGGTCGATTGGTTCCCGTGGGGGCCGGAAGCGTTCGAGAAGGCGAAGAAGGAAGGCAAGCTGATCTTTCTGTCGATCGGCTACACCAGTTGCCACTGGTGTCACGTCATGGAGCGGCTGGTGTTCTCGAATGACGAGATCGCCAAGTACATGAATGACAACTTCGTCTGCGTGAAAGTCGATCGAGAAGAACGACCCGACGTCGATGACATTTACATGACCGCGCTGTCGGTCTATTTCCGGCTGAGCGGTTCGGATCAGAACGGCGGCTGGCCGCTGTCGATGTTCATGACCGCTGAAGGCAAGCCGATCGCGGGAGGGACCTACTTCCCACCGGAAGATTCCGAAGGACGCATGGGCTTCCCGACGGTGATGAAACGGATCTCGGATCTTTGGCGAGACGACCGCAAGTCGCTCGAAGGGAACGCTGAAGTCCTGACGACAAACATTCGCCGAGTGATGTCTGCGAAGATCGCTCTGCAAGAGACGCCGCTCGCCGCCGAACTTGCTGCGGCCACGGTGACGCAGCTTGCCAACACGCACGACGCGAAGTTCGGCGGTTTCGATTTCAATCCGGCTCGCGCGACCGCACCGAAGTTCCCGGTGCCGAGCAAGCTCGCGCTGCTGTTGTACGCGGCCAATCGAGACAGCGACGACGCACTGCGAACGAAAGTCACCTTCACGCTCGACGCGATGGCGTCCGGCGGCATTCGCGATCATCTCGCCGGCGGCTTCCATCGCTACAGCACCGACCGAGCCTGGAAGGTGCCGCACTTCGAGAAGATGCTGTACGACAACGCGCAGCTTGCCGACGTCTACGTCGAAGCGTTTCGCCAAACCAAAGACCCAGCCTACAAACTGATCGCCGAAGAAATCTGCGACTTTGTCCTCCGCGAGATGACCGACAAACGCGGCGGATTCTTTTCGGCGCTCGATGCGGACAGCGAGGACGTCGAAGGCAAAAGCTACGTCTGGTCCGAGCGTGAGATCGACCAACTGCTTGGCTCGGAAGCCGAGATGTTCAAGCTCGCCTACGGCCTGAAAGAGAAGAACACGTTTGAAGTCGGCTACGTCCTGCATCACCCACAACCGCTCGATCAGATCGCCTCGAAGTTGAAGCTGGCCCCCGACGATCTCGACCGACGATTGGCGGCGGCCAAACAAAAACTCCTCGCGGCGCGAAACCGTCGGCCGCAGCCGCTGACCGACGACAAGTTGCTCACGGGTTGGAATGGCCTGATGATTCGAGCGTTGTCGAACGCCGGCGTTCGCTTCGACCGAGCCGATTACGTCAACGCCGCCGAACGGGCCGCGATGTTTTTCGTCACCGAACTGCGCGACAAAGAGGGCCGCCTGCACCGCAGCTATCGCGGTTCGGTGAGTCCGATCTTGGGTTACCTCGACGACTACACCTACCTCGTGGATGGCCTGATCGCGTTGCACTTGGCGACGAAGGAGCCCAAGTGGCTCAACGCCGCCAGCCAGTTGACCGACGATCAACTGAAACTCTTCTGGGACGAGCAGAACAGCGGCTTCTTCTTCACCGCGACCGATCATGAAGAGCTGCTTGCGCGGTCGAAGGACCGCTACGACTCGGTCGTGCCGTCCGGCAACAGCGTGGCCGTCCGCAATCTGATTCGTCTCGCGGTCCTGACCAAAAACGAGAGCTATCGCGAGAAAGCCGAGCAAACCCTGAAGGCCGCGGCCGGTTCGATGCAGGATGCGCCGGGCGGCTTCGCGAACATGGCCCTCGGCCTGTTTGAGTTCCTCGACAAGCCCAACTTCGGATCGTCTCGCAGCATAATTGATCCGAACATCCAGCCGGCGTCCGACGATGAAGTCATCGCAGTTGCCGCGAAACCAAAACGGGAGCCGACGAATCCGGCACCTCAAGCCGACAAGCCACCAAAAAGCGACCCGAAGACTGAACCATCTGACAAAACCAAGAAGACGGACATCCTCGCGGCCGAGGCGCATCTGAGCGTCGATCGTCTCCCGGCGGGAAGTTCGTGCCGCATCGCGATGGTGCTCGACATCAAGGACGGGTGGCACATCAATCAGAATCCGCCCGACCCGGAGTTTCAGTCGCCGACCACGTTCACGATGAAAACCAAACACGGCAGCAAACTGCTCAACGTCAAGTACCCCAAAGGGCACAAGTTCACCCCCCCCGGTGCCCCCGAACCGATCGTGGTCTACGAAGGCCAAGTGGTCCTGTTCGGTACGATCGAAGTCCCGGAGGATGCCGGCGGCAAGACCGAGGAGTTTGACCTGCTCGTCAAATTTCAAGCTTGCAGCAACGACCGCTGCGAGCCGCCGAAGACACTCACGCTCAAAGGCAAAGTCGAAGTCGCTCCGGTCGGCCAACCGATCAAGACGATCAACGACAAGCTCTTCAATCCGTCAAAGTCGGCCGCGAAAAAAGCCGGTTCGTAGTTCGGACGCCGACATCCGAACGAATTGACCGGACGTCGGCATCCGGTCCACGCAGCGATCACTCTGGCGGAGGAATCGCGCCAGGAGCCGGGACGCCCTTGCCCGCTTTGATGTACTGGCCCCGTTGCTGAGCGTACTCGTCGGGAGTCAGCGAATCGTCGGCCGCCTCCGGGTTGTTCGCGTCCTCGAAGTAGCGTTTGAGAAACGGCACGCACCAACCGCAGCCGCTGCCGGCTCCACCGCACTCGGAAAGCTGACTGGCGCGGCGCGGCTGATGAATCCGCAGGAAGTTGAAAATCTTCCGCTTCGAAATGTGGAAGCAGTAGCAAATCGTATCGTCCAATTCCACGAGCAAGACTCCGAGGTGTTGTCAGTCCTTCTTGACCGGCGGATGCAATTCGATGCGGCCATCGACGGTTCGCCGTTCCAAGCCGACTTGTTTGAGCAGAGTATCGAGAATGTCACCCACCGTCGTCTGCTTCAATTGGAGCGTCACTGGTTTTTGGAGTTGTTCGTCATCGACGCGTTCCAAGTCCCAGACGATGGGAACACCCGCGAGTTCTTCGACGGTGTCCAAGACTTTGACGAACGGCACCGGTTTTGATTGATCGAACCGAGCGATCTTCTGCCGCAGCTTGGCCTCGACCGCTTCAGGCGACAACACGGCTGGAGTCAGCGGGACGGCAGGCTTTGATTCTTCCGCCGGAGTCTTCTCGACGACTGGAACCGATTTGTCGTCACGCGGTGGTTCGACAACGACAGCCGGTTCGGGGAGCGGCGGGATCTCCAGTTTGGCGACAACCTTCGTCGCGTCCGAATCCGGAATCGTCGGAGCTGGTTCGGCGGCGACCTTGGATTCCTCCTGGTCCGTTTGCGAAGTCACCGATTTGTTGTCGGACGCACTCCCAGCGGATTGAGAATCAGGCGTGACCGGCAGAACGGATTCGGAGTGCCCTCGATCGCCACTGGGGTTCACGACAATCAGCAGGATCACCGCAAACAGTGCGGCGACGATCCAACCCAGCGCAGCCGGCCGACGGCTCAAGCGTTCCCAGGCGGACACTGGTGGTTGCAATGTGATGCCGAGGTCGGAAACGTTCGACCCGGTCTTCAAACTCGCCCGACGCAACGCCTTCGCCGTCACGCCTGCCAAGCCATCGGCCTCGATCAGAAGTGACTCGTGACAGTCCGGGCAGTCGAAGGCCCGCCCGACAAACAACGCCCGGTTCTGCAACCGCAGCGGAGCTTGGCACGACGGACATTGAAATTGAACGATCGACGACATGGCGAGCTTTTGAACGACGAACGAGAGGACCAATCCGTAGCCGCCTCATCATTTCAGGAACTCGGGCAGATAACCATCTCCCTCTCCGGTCGGCTGCGACTGATACGGATCCCAACAATTAACTGCGCGTTTGGGTGTAGGGTTTGGCGCAAACGGACTTGATGAGTTCTGGGTTGAGGCAGTTTTTGCACCAGGTGGATTCTGCAACCTCGAAGAGGTCGTCGTAGTCCTTGTAGGTGCGGTTCGACC
>QWQF01000149.1 GCA_003669125.1 Planctomycetota bacterium | reverse complement strand
GGAGCTTCGGCCCAGCGTTCGAAATCAACTCCGAGCGAGGTTTGATTCGGCCCCCAAGTTGTCGCGGGACAGTTGCTGGCGAGAATAAAATCTCGCGGTCCCGCCTCCGACCGACGCGGAAGTTTGGCGGCCAGTCGGACATCGCCGTTCGCTGACAGCGAGTTCATCACGCGTGCGTCGCCCCACTGTTTGCGCCAATGATTGTCGAACGATTGCGGACCTGCGGCTGGCGTGTCGGCGGCGCGAATGAATTGCGTCCACGGAGCCGCGTAGCCGTTGCCCTGATCCCACCACGCGATCTGTTGGTTGGTCAGCACGAAATCGCGAACCGAGAGCAACACGGGAGATGCCGGCGCGCCGGACAATTCGGTCAGCGAGAGCAGGACCGAGTGTTGCATGAAAACGCTGAGCGGCTGAGTCGTCTTTTCGGCTTCCTTCGCGCCGCGAACTTGGAACAGGAATTTGCCGCCGGCTCCGAAGGTACACCAGCGAGCGTCGAGCGTCCCGCCGATTTTCGAGCTGAAGCCTTGCACGTTCAGATCGAACAGATCGCCGACCGATGCGAACAGGCTGTTGCGCAAAATCAGCGTGCGATGGCGAAGATCGGCGTCGAGCAACTTGCCGGAGGTCAGCAACGCGCTGTCGACGATGACTCCGGAATTTCGCTCGGCGGGATTCGCGAGGTCTCCTGGTTCGGCGGACAATCGCTTCCAGCGGATCAGCCCTTGGAAGCCACTGGTGCTGTCCAGCGTTTGGCCGATGACTTGGCAGCGTCGCAACGAAAAGTTGCCGTCATGCACGCTGAGGAAGTGCCCCGGCATCGACGCGGTCGAACCGTTTGGAAATTGGAATTGTCCATCGACCAGTTCGAGCGATCCCCCTTCGACGATGAACATGGCCTCGTCGTCTTTCATCTTCGTCGATTTCTGCGGCTCGAATACGAGAGCGGCTTCGCCCGTATGCTTGAACTCGATGCGCAAGGATTTGTTTTTCACTTCGATGGGGGTCATGCCGACTTTGCCTTGCCCACTGACGATGACCAGTGTGCCATTCGGCCAATCGTTGGCGCCGAGCACTTTGGACAAGTCCTTGGCTTCGACTTCGATGCGGCGGTTGACGATGAACGGTTCGAGGCCGGCGATCGGATACGCGGCTCGGTCGGTTTGTGCGTCGGCTCGCGCGAGCGTGATCGCGGTGGGTGATGCGAAGTCGTTGATCGGACAGCCGGGGGCTTGGCCGTCGGTGCCTTTCAAGCCGAGTTCGTTCGGCAGACCAAGTTCATTCGCCGACAGTGAGGCGAAGCCGAAGGGGGGCGTCTTCGGCCAACTCGCCGAGTGGAATTGTGCGACATCGAGCGATGGCTGATCACGCCAGATTGCTTTCCAGGCGGCACCATCGCGCGCGACTTGCGTTGCGCGCGGTTCCTCCAAAATCAGCTTCTGCCAACCGCAGACAGCCGACGATTCGATCTGCCACTTGAGGCTGGGATACGGACTCTGATCGTTGCCGGGGAGCAGCGCTTGTTGCCAGCCAGGCAGGGCGAGCAACACCGGCGCGGCTTGCGGAGCGGTCACTCCCGCGAGGACGGAGTTGACGACCACGACTTCCGTGGTGGGGGGCTTGGCGACATCCGCACCGGGAGTGAGTTCAAACGCGGTGCCGGTCGAGAGCACGCTGCACGACAAGAATCTCAGGCTGCGGGCGGCGGCCGAGATCGGACCTTTTGTCACGGGATTGATCGCCGGCTTGAGTGATTTCGGGCCGGAGGGTTTCTTCACCTCATCATCGGCGGGCGGAGCCGAAGTGCCGCCGACTTTGCTGCCATCCACAGCGGGCTTCACCGGAGAAGTGTCGACCTCGGGAAGATCGTGATTCGTCAGGCTCAGGACTGGCGCGGCACCGGTCGCGAAGACGCAACGGCTGGCCACGAGATCGATCCGCGTTTGATCGACGTGGAACACGCCGAGTGCCGCGCCGCGCACGACGGACTCGCGCGCGAAGAGTCGCGCTCGCGGCGACTGCCTCGAGTCGGCGCGGGTGACTTTTCCCTCGGCCCCGAAGGCGAACGTCTTGCCGGCGCGATTGCCGAGCAGCGTGAACGAGCAACGCACAATCGCCAGGTCTCCCGATTGCACGGTCACGAAAGTCAGCAGGTCGTTGGTCGCGAACTGCCGCGCGTCGACCAGGACTTGTAGTCCCTCCAGCGTGAGTGCGCCGTTCGTCACTTGCAGCAGCGAGTCGTACGGCTGATCCGGTTCGGCCACGAGCACGACCACCGGGACTCGGCCTGTCGCCGCGCGAATCACGACCGTCGCGCGGTTCGTCAGTCGCGTTGGGTTCAGGAAGTACGGGCCGTCGGTGACGAGTTCGATGATGCCGCCAGACTCGGGGAGTTCTTTGATCGCTTGTTCGAGCGTCGCGACTTGTTCAAAGCCGCTCGGCCCACCGCCGACGGCGACGGTCTTGAGGCTGGCCGGTGCGGGCGATCCGGACTCGGTGATCCAATCGGGGATGTGCTTCACTTCCCCTTCGCGGCCCAGCGGCGCGAGCGGCGGAAAATACAGCGCACCGGCTGGGGATGCGGCGACCGTGGTGCCGGTCTTCGGCGGAGACGGTGAGTCAGTTGTTGTCGTGAGGGCTGCTGGTCCCTTCGGAGTTCCGCCGGTCGATGGTTTGGGGCCGGCTTTCTTTTCGCCGCCGGTGTCCGAGCTTGAACCAGTGTTGGCGACGATCTCGTTGCCGCCACGATGGAACGGGTCGCCGGTCGTGACGGTGTTTGTGCCGACGGCGTTGCTGTATTGCGAAGCGATGTATCCCAGAAGTCCGATCGTCGCGATCACGGCCGCTCCGATGCCCAGCGACTTCATCGCTGCGGGATTCATGCCACCGGCGGGCGTTGCCACGATCGCGGCACCTTTGCGTGTCGGCAGTTCCATCGTCGCGGCGGCGGCGAGCCGTTTGGCTTCTTTGCCGGCCGGCTTTTTGTACGACGCCTTCGGCTCATCGTCCTCGTCGTCGTCGTCCTCATCCTGTTCTTCGGCCAGCCCGGCGAGGTCTTTCAGCGACAGCGGCCCGCGCGTGAGGTTCTCGTTGTCCAAGTCCTTCAGCAGATCGGCGGGAGTTTGATAGCGGTCCTCCGGCTTGACGGCCAGCAGTTGCTTGATCATCACCGAGATGTTTTCGGAGACGGAGTCGTTCTCGTCCCGCACATCGGGGCGCGGGGCAACGGAGTGTGCGTTGAGCTTGTTGAGCATGCTCCCTTCGGGGAACGGCGGATGCCCGGTCAGCAGGTGAAACCAAGTCGCTCCCAGCGAGTACAGGTCACTGCGAATGTCGGCCAACTTGCTGTTCTTGGCTTGTTCCGGCGACATGTAATCGACGGTGCCGACCGTGGTGCCGGCGCGCGTGATGTTGGTCTCCAGCGTTTCATCGATCGATCGAGCCAGGCCCATGTCGGCGAGCTTCACCAGACCATTCTTGGCGATCAGCAAGTTGGACGGCTTGACGTCGCGGTGGACGATCCTTTGCTCGTGCGCGTGCTGCAACGCCAGCGTGGTTTGCCGAATGACGTCCATCGCACGCTTGGCCGGCATCGGTCCGCGTTTGGCGACGACGGTGTGCGCGTCGGTGCCGTCGATGAACTCCAGAGCGATGTACAGCAAACCGTCCGCTTCGCCCGCGTCGTGGATGGCGACGATGTTGTCGTGCTTGAGCGCCGCCGCCGCCTGAGCCTCAGCCTTGAAGCGTTTGACGAGCGTCGGGTTCTCAGCCTTTTCTTTCGCCAGAACTTTCAGAGCCACTTGCCGCCGAAGCTTCGTGTCGGTGGCGAGGAAGACCGTCCCCATGCCTCCCTGGCCGAGCTTCTTGATGATCGTGTACCGGCCGAGTTGCTTCAGTCCGTCCAGCCCGTGCCCTTTGGTCGAACTGCTCCTGCCGGCCGTATCGGCGGGCTTCGCCGTGTTCGCAACGGGCGGCTTGGCAGTACCACCAAGTTTGGGTGGCGGATCCCGCGGTTCGGACTTGCCGGACCCAGCCACGTTCGCAGCCATCGCTCACCTCGGAACAAGAGACAGACAATGCGGAGAAAATGCCGCCGCTCGACGTTCGAGAGTTTAGCTTGGTTCCGACGATTTGCCACAACGGCTCAACGCAGACGCAACGAGTCCGCTCACATCGCGGGATGCCGGAAATGCCAGTCCGTCTGCTGCTGGTAGGCTTGAGCAATCGCCAGCAGACGGCTTTCAGAAAATGCTCGACCGACGAGTTGCAGGCCGGTGGGTAGGCCCGCCTCGCCGAGGCCGTTGGGAATTGAGAGGGCGGGGATGCCGGCGGCGTTGCCGGCTCCGCCGATTTGTGAGCCGGACAGGCCTGTGCGGTACTCATCCCACGGACGGTCGATCGGGTACGCCACGCTCGGCAACGTCGGACTGACGACCGCGTCGAACGGAGTCAGCGCGGTGTCCACTTCACGCTGCATGATCGCGCGAATGCGCTGCGCGTTAATGTAGTCCTTGGCCGGGATCGTCAGCGGCGAGTACAGCCCCCAGCGATCTTCGTCGGCAGTCATCTCCCAAACCGTTCCGTTCTTCGCGAGGTCTTCAAACGCGGCGGCCATCTCGCACGAGATGATCAGCGAGTTGACCGAACCGTATGGCAGGTCCGGCAGCTTGAACTCGCTGAGCGTCGCGAAGCGTTCGAGCACCTTCAGCGATGCCTCGAAGTTCGCTTTGACCTCCGGCTGCACTTTCGTGACGGCATCGCTGAGCACTCCGATGCGGAACGGACATTGTGTTGCTGCCGCAGCGTGCGGTTGCGCGGCGGAAGACTCTTGAATTGCGGCGAGAATCAAACCGCAGTCCTGAGCCGTCCGAGCCAGCGGGCCGATTTTGTCCATCGTCCAAGTCAGAGCCATCGCCCCTTTGCGGCTGATCAGGTCGTAGGTCGGACGCAGTCCGGTGACTCCGCAATTTCCGGCGGGAGTCATGATCGATCCCCACGTTTCCGTGCCGATGGAAAACGGGACGAGTCCGGCCGCGACGGCGGCTCCCGAACCGCTCGACGAACCACCGGCCCAATGCTTGAGATTCCACGGGTTCAGCCCCGGCCCCGTGAACGTCGCGTTGGCTTGCCGATAGCCCAGCCCACCGGCGATTTCGACCATCGCCAACTTCGCGGCGAGCACCGCTCCGGCTTCGCGTAGTTTCGTGACGACGACCGCGTCTTCGTCAAATATTTGCTCCTTGAACGGAGCCGCTCCCCACGTTGTCGGAATGCCCTTCGTGGTGAGCAAGTCTTTCGCGCCGTACGGAATGCCGTGCAGCGGACCTCGATAACGGCCAGAGCAAAGTTCGGTGTCAGCTTGCTGGGCTTCGGTGAGTGCTCGCTCGCGAGTCACCGTCACGACGGCGTTCAACTTCGGGCCGAGTCGTTCCAGGCGTT
>QWQF01000217.1 GCA_003669125.1 Planctomycetota bacterium | reverse complement strand
CGGTTTCCCTACAAGATCATTTTCGAGATGATTCAAAATGAAGTCGTTGTCTTGGCCGTCGCACACGGCAGTCGGCGGCCAAACTACTGGCTCAAACGGCGGTCATCGACTTCGTAAGAATCAAAACTACTTGTCTTCATTAGCGACGATTAGCGCAGATTAGCGTTCCCAAAAGAAACAGATCGAAATGCCCTCAGTCACAATCAACGGTAAAGAAGTTTCCATCGGCGACAGCGAGCGGCTGAATTGCATTCAGGCGGCGAAGCGGGCCGACGTTGAGATTCCGCATTATTGCTGGCATCCGGCGTTGACCGTTGTGGCCAGTTGCCGCATGTGCCTCGTTGAGGTCGGCGACAAGAAGCCTGATGGCACGGTCGCGATGCAGCCGAAGGTCGTGCCGGGGTGTCAGACGCCGGTCAAGGACGGGACGGTCATCGTCACGAACTCGGCCAAGGTCAAGCAGGCGCAGGCGGCGACGCTGGAGTATTTGCTGCTCAATCATCCGCTCGACTGCCCGACGTGCGATCAAGCGGGCGAGTGTTTTCTCCAAGACTACACCTACAAGTTTGGGCACATGCAGAGCCGGCTGTTGGAGCCGAAGGAACTCAAGCCGGATAAGGACTACATCGGCGATCAGATCACGCTGTTTACCGACCGCTGCGTGATGTGTACTCGCTGCGTGCGATTCACTCGCGAAATTAGCGGCACCGGCGAACTGCAAGTCATCAACCGTGGCAGCCACGAAGAGATCGACATCTTTCCGGGAATGCCGGTCAACAACAAACTGGCTGGCAACGTGGTCGATCTCTGCCCGGTCGGAGCGTTGTGCTCGAAAGATTTCCTCTACAAGCAACGAGTCTGGTGGCTGAAGTCCGCCGACAGTGTTTGTCCGGATTGCTCGGCCGGTTGCAGCATCAACGTTGATCAGAACAACGAGACCGTCTTCCGTCTGAAACCGCGCAGCAATCCGCAGGCTCAAGGCGATTTCATGTGCGACGACGGTCGCTTCGGCTGGAAGTACATCCACTCCGACCAGCGACTCAAGCACCCGGAGATGTCTCAAGGCGACCGCCGAGTCGCCGTCGATTGGGACACGGCTTTGACCGCGACTCGCAATGCTCTCAAGGACTCGGCGGCAAAGAATTCAAAAGCTGTCGCCGCCGTTCTGTCGCCGTGGATGACTGTCGAAGAAGCGTATTTGCTCGCAAAGCATCTGAAGGGACTCAGCCCCGACGTTCGCTTGAGTCTCGGCCCGGTGCGCGTCGAAGGCCAAGACGACCACTACCCGAAAGACGTTCGAGGCAACGCAACAGACAAACCGAAATTCACGATCCGTGCCGAGAAGTGCCCGAACCGCCGAGGCGTCGAAGCCGTGCTGCAACATTTTCAGGGTTCGATCATCAACATCGGCGACATCCTGAGTGACGCCGCCGAAGGCCGTATCGACGCGCTCTACTTTGTCGGCGGAGACCCGCGCGGCGGGCTCGAGGACTCACGCGCCGCCGCGTTGGCGAAAGTCAAAACGCTAATCGTCCAAGACATCCTGCCTTCGCCGGTCTCAGCGAGAGCACACATCATTCTCGCTGGCGGTTCCTTCGCCGAACGAGACGGCACGTTCGTGAATCACGCCGGACTCGCTCAAGCGATCAAGCGTTCGATCCGCACTCCGGAAGATGCGAGACCCGATGGTCGCATCCTGTGGGACTTGTCCGGCCGCAAGGGGTTGTTCAACGCCAATGTATTTCGCAACGAGATTGCTCAAGAGATTCCAGCACTCGCGGCGTTGGCTGGGGAGAGATCCGATTCTGGAGTTTTGTTGAAGTCATCGAAGGCGTTTGCCTTGTTGAAAGATCAGAAAGAATTGTCACGATGAACTCGATGAACTTTTCCCCGCTGCTGGCGGAAGGCAGTTCCGATGCGGTTGAGAATTTGCTGCACTGGCTGTGTGGGCTGGTGGGAATTCCAGTCCAAGTCGGCGTGCCGTTGATTTTGATTTTGGCGACGTTGGGGACAATCCTCGGTGCGTGTTCGTATGCGATTTGGCTCGAACGAAAATTGTCAGCTTGGATTCAGGACCGGAAGGGGCCGAACCGAGTCGGCTGGGCGGGGCTGTTGCAGCCGATCGCGGACGGAGCGAAGTTTCTGCTGAAAGAGGACATCATCCCGGCACACGTGGACAAGGTTTTGTTCGTCATTGCGCCGACGATTTCTGTTTTCACAACGATGCTGGCGTTGGCCGTCGTGCCGCTGGGACCGACGACGCTGGGCGAGGGTTTCAATTTCATCATCGCTCCGAAGATCGACATCGGCATCGTGTTTCTCTTCTCGGTGACGAGCTTGGCCGTGTACGGCATCATCCTCGGCGGATGGTCGAGCAATAACAAATACAGTGCGCTCGGTGGCCTGCGGTCGAGTGCTCAAGTCGTGAGCTACGAGATCCCGCTGGGGATGTCGGTCATCGGCATCGCGTTGATGGCGGGATCGCTGAATTTGGAGACGGTGATCGACGCTCAGGCTCAGGGCGGGTTGTTTGGCTGGAACATCTGGTATCAGCCGCTGGCCGCAGGCATTTTTTTCCTGGCGGCTCTGGCGGAGTCCAATCGACTGCCGTTCGACTTGCCGGAATGCGAGCAGGAATTGATCGGTGGCTATCACACCGAGTACTCGGCGTTGAAGTTCGGCATGTTCTTTCTCGGCGAGTACACGCACGTTTTCACGGTCAGCTTCTTGTGCTCGGTGCTGTTCCTTGGCGGTTGGCATTTCCCGTTCATCGCTGAGCCGGCGAGCGTCGGATTGCTGGCGACCGTGCTGAAAATCGGAGTGCTGCTGTCGAAAGTCTTCTGCGTCATCGTGCTCATCATTCTGTTGCGATGGTGCCTGCCGAGATTCCGATTTGACCAGCTCATGGGTTTGTGTTGGAAGACGCTGATCCCGCTGTCGCTGGCGAACATGGTCTGCGTGATGATCGTCCGCGAGTTCGAGTTGAGTTGGTTCTGGCTGCCGGTTAGTTCGCTGTTGTTGTTCTGTACGGCGGGATATCTCGGCTTTCGGCCGGCTGCACCACGAGCACGGCCGGTCACACACGCGGAGCAGTTGATTGCGAGTCATCACTGATTCATGGTGTGTGGTGTGAATGAGTCGTGCAAAAGTCTGTAAACCACTGGGGCAAGCCCGGCGGGGGAGTGTGAGTCGAAGAAATGCCCATTCAAGAAAAAGATGTTGTCTGGATCGAAGAGCCGGAGCTGAGCTTCTGGGAGCAGACGTTTCTGCCTGCGGTCGCTGGCGGGCTGAAGGTCGCGATGAAGCACACGATCGATCAGCATTCGGTCACGCAACAGTTTCCGGAAGAAAAGCCTGACTTGCCGTTGAATTATCGCGGCGTGCATCGGCTCAATCGAGATGAGCAGGGCAGGGTGCGTTGCGTCGCGTGCATGATGTGCGCGACGGCGTGTCCGGCCCACTGCATTTCGATCGTGGCCGAGGATGCCTCGAAGGATTGGCCGGATCGGGACAAGCGTCCGCAGAGCTTTGTGCTCGACGAGTTACGCTGCATCTTCTGCGGGATGTGCGAAGAGGCGTGCCCCTGTGACGCCATTGAGCTGACCAGCATCTACGACCTGACCGGACAGAGCCGTGCGCAGATGACGTTCGACAAAGACAAACTGTTGAGCATCTACGACCAGACGAAGGACAACCCACGCGATCCGATTCGGACTCATCGCGGCCGCTTGGGCTGTGCATCGGAGCTTGAACAGCAGCCGTTGAGTGCGTCGGCATCGAAGCCGCCCGATGCGCCGCGGGCAAAGAAGTCGTAGGTCAACACGACGCGCGAGCGAGTGGTGAAATCCTCGCGAAATTCGACCACTCGCTCGCGCGGCGTGCTGGTGCCGAAAACTTCGTCTACTCGGCTCGGCGAATTTGTCTGGCGAAGCGATCGAGGCCGTGTCGCGTGAGGTGGTCGTAGACTGCCCAGCGTTTGTGAGCTTCGTCGAACCCGTTGAGGACTCCGAAGAGGATTGCTCCCAACGTGATGCAGGCGACTTCGACGACTCGCTGCGGAAGCGAGAACGGCTTGAGGTCGCAGAAGATTTCCTCGCGGCTGCAAAACTCGCCGAACTTCTGGCCTCGGTAGAGGAGTTCGACGCCGTGGTAGTCACGGCTCCATTCGTAGTCGAACGGGCCGTAGTCGCGGCGGCGGTGTGTCACCCAGAAGCGGGAGCCGTCAAAAGTGATGCCGTGTGGAGACATGGGCAGAGGTCAGGAATTAATGGTCAGAAAGTGGCAGAGCTTTCGCGATGCAGACAATCGCTAAAGTCGGCAAAGTCGGGGTGTCGAAACCAATGAAAGTCCGTGGGAGTTGTTCTCGCGTCGTCGGCGTTGGCTGCGCTGGCAATCGTGAGGCGAGAACAATGATCTACGGAGGTTTGTTGGGGGCGTGCGATGATTTGTCGATCGGTGTTTCTCCGGCGAAAGCTGCTGCTCGGCCTGACGGCGTGCGCGGTGATCGGTTCGATGGGCGGATGTCATCGCGCGATGTACCGCCAACAGGCGGACGACGATGCTCGCGCGTTGGTTGAAGAAAAGTCGTGCGACCCGCGCTGGGCGATGCCGGGCTTCAACATCGAGATGAACCCGGCCAGCCGCTACTACGACGGTCAGCACGATCCGGTGAAGCCGCCGATGCCGCCGGACGATCCCGAATCGCACGAGTTGATGCACTGCGTCTACGGCAAAAAAGGCTGGGCGAAGTGGCATGAAAACGGCGACCGATCGGGGTTGGAGAATCCCGTTTGGCAGCAGTGTCTCGATCAGTACGTCACTCGTTCGCCGAGCGGAGCGTATGTGCTGCGGCTGGAAGATTCGATGCGGTTGGCGATAATCCATTCACCGAACTACCAGCAGCAGCTTGAGACGCTCTATCTGTCCTCGCTCGACGTCAGCACCGAGCGGTTCCGTTTGCAGACGCAGTTCTTCGCGGGCAACGCGACGACGTACACCACTCGGGGGAGGCTGGGCGATACGGGGCCGCGTGGAGGAGTGGGAAATACGCCTAGCGGAACGATTGGAGTCCCCTATGGCGGTGGCTCGGGCGGTGCGAGAAGTCTTGGAGCTGGCCGAGAGCAAATCGGTACGACGACGCCGACGTTTACGGGGACTGCAATTGATCCAATCACAGGCATTCCTATTCCAATCACCGTCACTGGAACCCCGATTCCGATCACACGGCCGTTGGGATCGGACCAACTCAACACAACGACGGGCGCTCAGTTCCAACGTCGATTTGCGACGGCTGGTGAGTTGGTGGTCGGATTTGCAAACACCTTCATGTGGCAGTTCGCCGGACCAGATCAACAGGCGAGTGCTTCGCTCGCGAGCTTCTCGTTCTTGCAACCGCTGCTGCGAGCAGGCGGACGAGTTGTCGGTTTGGAGCGACTCACACT
>QWQF01000105.1 GCA_003669125.1 Planctomycetota bacterium | reverse complement strand
TCCGGACCTCAAAGGCAAAGTGACGGACGGTGCAAAAGTCGATCCGCCGACCCCAGGCAATTTGAAGCCCGCAGTGACCGGCAAGTCGCCGGACGCAACGCTGAAGCTCCAGACGGAAGATTCTGCCAAGGAGAGGGCTGACCAGCGGCCGACGCGAGGCGGAACACTCAAGCTCCCAAAGGCCACGATGACCACTGGGAAGTTGGCCGCAGAGGCACCGAAGACTCCCTCACAAGTTGCCGCTCCGGCACCGATTGATCGCAAGGATCTTCCCAAAATGGAACGCCCCAAAACTGGTCGGGCAGTTGGCGGGCAATCTTCGCCGGACTTGAAAACGAAACCGGGAGAACCCAAATCCACTCCGCGCGTCGAATCACCCAAGGTGCAACCGAAGGTCGAACCACCAAAGGTGCAGCCGAAAGTCGAGCCGCCAAAGGTGCAACCGAAAGTCGAACCGCCAAAGGTGCAACCGAGAGTCGAGCCTCCAAAGGTGCAGCCGAGAGTCGAGCCGCCAAAGGCCAAGGTCGCACCTCCCAAGAGTGAACCTCCGAAACGTTCCGACCCTCCCAAGAAGGGCGATGACGACAAGAAGCCGAAACGCGGCGGAAAGTAAATCGAGCTTCAAGAGTTGGCCCATCGGACGTTGTTTTGTGCTCGATGGGCCAACTTGTTGGACCGCAGTCATGCGGACTCCGACTTCTCGATCCGCCCCAGCTTCCGAACGAGCGGCCTCACCCGCGCAATGACTTCGATGGAAGCCCCGTTCCAGATGTCGCTGCCGCCGCCGCCCAATACGCCAATTTTCTCGCTGGGATTCGCGAGGTTTGTCGGCCGCTGAGCTCCCGCGCGTGACTTGCCGCGGCCTCTTCGCGACACTCCGAATTCACTGATTCCGTTCTCAAACACCCTCCACAACCAACCACACATGACCGAACTCGCCAAGCAGTACGATCCGAAAGAAGCTCAAGCCAAGTGGTTTTCGTTTTGGGAGGAACGCGGCTATTTCGACGCGAATCCGAACCCGGATAAGAAGCCGCACACGATCATGATTCCGCTGCCAAACGTCACCGGAGCGCTGCACATGGGGCATGCACTCAACGGGACGTTGCAGGATTTGCTGACTCGCTGGCGACGGATGCAGGGGTACGAGGCGCTCTGGATGCCCGGCACCGATCACGCCGGCATCGCCACGCAGGCGGTCGTCGAGCGGCGAATGCTCGAAGAAGAAAAGCTGACGCGACACGACGTCGGCCGCGAGGCGCTCGTCGAACGCATCTGGAAATGGAAAGACAAGTTCGAAGAGCGGATCATCAGCCAGCAGAAAATGCTCGGAGCAAGCTGCGATTGGCGACGCGTGCGGTTCACACTCGACGACGTTTGCTCGCGAGCCGTCCGCCGTACGTTCTTCAAGTTCTTCAGCGACGGCCTGATCTACCGAGGCAAGCGGCTGGTCAACTGGGACACCTTCCTGCAAACCGCCGTCGCCGACGACGAGGTGTTTCACGAAGACGTCGCCGGACATTTTTGGACATTCAATTATCCGGTGGTCGACGACGCCGGCCAGCCCACCGGCGAGCGCATCTCGTTCTCCACGACGCGCCCGGAAACGATGCTCGGCGACACCGCCGTCTGTGTGCATCCGACCGACGAGCGGTACACGCATCTCGTCGGCAAACACGTGCGGATTCCGCTGACCGGGCGAGTCATCCCAATCATCGCCGATGCTCTGCTCGCCGACAAAACGCTGGGGACGGGGTGCGTGAAGGTCACGCCGGCTCACGATCCGAACGACTATGCGTGTGGGCTGCGGAACAAGCTGCCGCTGATCAACATTCTCAACTCGGACGGTACGCTCAACGAGCACGGCGGGCCGTACGCCGGGCTGACGATGTTTGCGGCTCGCGAGCGGGTCGTCGAGGACATGGGTCATCTCGGCCACTTCGAGAAGGTCGAGGACCGCACGATCCCGCTGATGCACAGCGACCGCTCGAAGACTCCCATCGAGCCGTTCTTGAGCGACCAGTGGTTCGTGAAGATGGACACGCTCGCCGAGGCCGCCATGCAAGCCGTCCGCGACGGCAAAGTCAAATTCTTCCCATCGCGCTACACGACCAGCTACATGGACTGGCTCGGCGAGAAACGCGACTGGTGCATCAGCCGCCAACTCTGGTGGGGACATCGAATCCCCGTGTGGACGAAGACAATCGAAGTAGACACGTTTTCGTTCGATCAAGGTCTTGAGCCGCACTTCGAGTTCGAGCCCGAACCTCAAGACCGAGGTTCTGTCTCTGCTAAATTGGTCGATGGAGCGAGTCGTACCGAAAAGAAACTTCTCGTCTGTGTGGATTACGGCCGCGAAGACATTGAGCAACGACTCGAAGCCGCTGGCTTCACGCACGACGAAGACGTCCTCGACACCTGGTTCAGTTCAGCACTCTGGCCGCACGCCACGCTCGGCTGGCCGGACACGGAACACAATCCACCGATGGTCGGTCCCGAACAACGGACCAAGGACAACGGACAAGGGACCAACGAAGTCCTCCCGTACTTCTACCCCGGCAACGTGCTGGTGACGTCTCGGGACATCATCACGCTGTGGGTGGCTCGGATGGTGCTGACGGGGTTGTACAACATGGGGGAGGTGCCGTTCCGGCATGTCTGCATTCACCCGAAGATTCTCGACGGGTTTGGGCAGACGATGTCGAAGTCGAAGGGGAACGGCGTCGATCCGCTGGACCTGATCGACAAGTACGGCACCGACGCCGTGCGGTTCACCATCGCCAGCTTCGCCGGCGAGACCCAGGACGTCCGCCTGCCCGTCGGCTACGAATGCCCGCACTGCGGCCACGTCATCCCGCAAACGCTGGAGCACCAAAAAGCGGTCCCCGGCGGCGGAGCGAAACCGCGCGTCAAATGCGCGAAGTGCAAACAGTCGGCGCAATACAGCAGCCCCTGGTTCGAACCCGATGCCGGCGAGCCAGTCGCTCGCGTCGTCAGCGAACGCTTCGAGTACGGCCGCAATTTTTGTAACAAACTCTGGAACGCCGCCCGCTTCGCGATGCTGAATTTGGAAGGCTACACGCCGGGACCAGTTCATGGCCTCGATGCCGCCAGTGACATCAGCCGGAACGCGCTAGCGTCCGGTTCGAGTGCGGATCAAACGCCGGAACCGGGGGCTAGCGCCCCGCGGCTGATGGGAGTGACGGACCTGAAACTCGAAGACCAATGGATTCTCAGCCGTCTGTCGCACACGTCGGGCGAGGTCACGTCGATGCTCGGCCGCTACCGCTTCGACGAAGCGACCCGAATCCTCCGCGATTTCGTCTGGAACGAGTTCTGCGACTGGTATCTCGAAATGATCAAGCCGCGCCTCCGTGACGAGGCCTTGAAGCCGACCGCCCAACGCGTCCTTGTCAGCGTCCTGGACACCATCGTCCGCCTGCTGCACCCATTTGCTCCATTCATTACGGAAGAGTTGTGGCAGCGATTAAACGAAATTGCCCCACAACGCAGCCATTTTGATGAATTACCGCCTGGAACAGGAACCACAGCGACTGAAACCAGCTCGTTAGCCACGGCAACAGCCTCATTAGAGCCAATTGTCGTCGTGTCAGGTGCTAATGCGACGATTCCGGACTCTAATGTGGCGCTTCTAGCATCTAATGTGGCGACTATTTACGGTAACGAAGACGGTCTTGACGATAATGAGGGTGGTCTTGGCTCTAATGTGAACGCTTTTGTCTCTAATGTGGCATTTACGGACGCCAGTGAAGTCGCCGATTCGATGACTTCTCCCACAGCCCTCAGTCCTCAGCCCTGGGCTCCTTCCGTCATGGTCGCGCCTTGGCCGGTGATCCCAACGTCGTGGCAAAACCGCGACCTCGAACGCCGCTTCGAGCGGCTGCAAGAAACGATCGTCGCCGTGCGCAACGTCCGCGCGATCAACAACATTGCATCGAGCTCACCGATCCAACTCCACATTCGATGCAGCGCCGACATCGCCTCGGAACTGCACGACGTCGCCGCGCAGTTCGAAAATCTCGCCAAAGCCCTGCTCGCCGCCGCCGGAGCCGACGTGCAACCGCCCACCTGCTCGGCCAGTTTCAGCCTGACCGACGCCGACGTCTTCGTCCCGTTGGAGGGCCTGATCGACCGCGACGCCGAACGCGCCCGCAACACCAAAGAAGCCGACCGACTCCGCAAAGGGATCGAGTCCAACGAAAAGAAACTCCAAAACGAAGCCTTCGTCGCCAAGGCTCCCGCCGACGTCCTCCAACAAACCCGCGACGTGTTGGAGAACTACAAGAAACAACTCGCCAGCGTCGAGCAGATTATTCAGGCACTGGAGTAGCCATCTTCGACCGCACTATCTGCCTTCCGCATTCGTCGGATCGATACCGATATCGCATTTGCCACTTAGCTTTCACGGAGTGAATGCGGTCGTCTCTGGAATCTTGCCGGCTTGTCGAGAATTGGAATGGGTGCGTCGAGCGACGTTGGTATGACTGCCCCGAACCAACTCAGTCTGATCAGTCGCCGTGATGCTGGAGGTTGAATCATGATCGCGAATTCTCGCCAAGAAGCACCGGCCAACACTCCAACGCATCGTCATGGTTTTTCCGTCATCAAGATCTGCCTCGCAATCGCGATTGTCGCCATCTCGGTTGCACTCTTTTTGCCGGCCACTCGCAATGTGAGACCGGCCCTCTACCGCAGCCAGTGCATGAACAATCTCAAGCAGATCGGGTTGGCCTTGCACAACTACCATGACGAATATCAAGCATTTCCGCCGGCCTACACGGTCGACGCGGATGGCAAGCCGCTGCATAGCTGGCGGACGTTGATCCTGCCGTACATGGAGCAGAAGGCGCTGTACGACAAGATCGACCTGACGAAGCCGTGGGACGATCCGGCGAATGCGGAAGTTTTCAAGTTGAACAACATTGAGGCGTACCGTTGTCCATCAGAGCTGGGTCCTGCGACTCACACGACTTACCTGGCGGTCGTGACGTCCAACAGTTGTCTTCGCCCCGGAGGATCGGCGCGGCTGTCTGACATCAAGGACGGCACGTCGAACACTCTGATGGTCATCGAAGTGGACTCCGAACATGCGGTCCACTGGATGGCTCCAAACGATGCGGATGAGTCGTTGTTCCTGGCCATCGGCTCGACGAGCAAGCTGGTTCACGCCGGAGGAATGCATGCCCTCCATGCGGATGGCGCAGTCCGCTTTCTGAACGTTGGCCTGTCGGCAGAAATTCGCCGCGCTCTGATTTCGATTGACGGAAACGAAACACTGACCGATTACTGACGGTTCAATGACGGACGGTTCGCCACCGCTTCAGGCGGCTCAGTTCCAACAGGATCAGCGGCACAAGCCAGCTTGCCCAGGACGCGAGCGGATCGAACCACGGAGAGCGGACCTCCAGTACGGTCCCCAATCCGCCGAACATCCTG
>QWQF01000178.1 GCA_003669125.1 Planctomycetota bacterium | reverse complement strand
TTTTATCAAACTCCGAGAAGCAGGAGCACTCTGCCGACTCACGAACGATTGGCGTGACACGCGATTGCCGGACGATCAAACCGTCTGTGGCTGCCTGCGAACCCGTGGCCGTCGCTGGTACAACTCCGTTGCATTCGTCCCCCCCTTTTTTTGAGGAGACAACTATGGACAGCCGCGAAGCGATCAAACTTTCCATCGGCACCGCCGATTTCGTCGCGATGGGTTACCTCGCCGATCTGACCGACCAGGATTTGATGCTGCGTCCGCATCCCGGATGCAACCACATCAATTGGCAGATCGGACATCTCGTCGCGGCCGAACATGACCTCATCGAGAAGGTGGCTTCCGGTGCGATGCCCGCGCTGCCGGCTGGCTTCGCGGCGAAGTACACGAAAGAGACGGCGTCTTCGGACGATCCCGCGAAGTTCGCGACGAAGGACGAACTGCTGCGAGTCGCCAAAGAACAACGTGCCGCGACGCTCACGGCTTTGAGCAAGGTCAGCGATGCCGATTTCGATCGGGCCACGGGCCTTGATTACGCACCGACGATTGGCGCAATCTTTGCGCTGCAAGGGAGCCATTGGCTGATGCACTGCGGTCAGTGGGTCGTCGTCCGCCGCAGTCTCGGCAAGCCGGCGCTGTTTTAGAACGCGACTTGACTCGCACCCTTCAGCGCCAGGATCTGTCGCACTTCGGTGGGTGTCGCGATCTCCAACGAAAGCTCGGCCAGGATTCCGCGAATCTTGCGGACCTGGTCGGCGTTGGATTTGGCGAGTTCCCCTTTGCCGAGGTAGAGGTTGTCTTCGAGGCCGACTCGCACGTTGCCTCCCATGATCGCGCCGGTGGTGACGAAGTTGGTTTGATGCTTTCCGGCCGCGAGAATCGACCAGACGTAGTCGTGTCCGAAGAGCTTGTCGGCGATGCGGCGCATGTGCAGCAGATTTTCGGCGTCGCAGCCGATGCCTCCCAGGATGCCGAAGATCGACTGCACGAAGAACGGCGGCTTGGCCAAACCACGATCGACAAAGTGGGCCAAGTTGTAGAGATGCCCGATGTCGTAGCACTCAAACTCGAACCGCGTCCCGCAGCCTCGGCCGAGTTTTTCGAGAATCGTTTCGATGTCGGCAAACGTGTTCTTGAAGATGAAGTCGCGAGTCCGTTCGAGGTACTGTGGTTCCCAAGGGTGCTGCCAGTCCGAGAATTTTTCGATCGCGGGAAACAAGCCGAAGTTCATCGAGCCCATGTTGCACGAGCACATCTCTGGTTGCAGTCGCAGCGGTGCGGCGAGCCGTTGCTCGACCGTCATGTTGTGTCCGCCGCCGGTTGTGATGTTGATGATCGCGTCGGTTCGCTGCTTGATCTGCGGCAGGAATTCCAAAAAGACTTCCGCACTCGGCGTCGGGCAACCGGTCTGTGCATCGCGAGCGTGCAGATGCAAAATCGCCGCACCGGCTTCGGCGGCCTCAACCGCGCTGGTCGCGATCTGGTCGGGCGTGATCGGCAAATACGGCGACATTGTCGGCGTGTGAATCGCACCCGTGACCGCGCAAGTGATGATGACTTTCCGAGTCGCTGCCATCGCTATTCTCCCAGTTGGCTGGCCTTTTGACGGCCTTTCTCGGCCGACAGGATCGGGCGAGGATCGTAACGCCAAGTGGCAGATGGGTCTCGTGCACCCTCGGCGGATCAGCAACGGGATGTTGCGACTTCGCTTGGCAAACTCTGACGGTCGCGTTGACCCGTTCGATCGGGAAAAGTCTGCGCCCCCTGAATCACCTGCCGATGTTTCGTAGCCCGCAAGGTCGCGACGCGGTTTCTGGCGGACATCGACGATCGTGACGATCGAATCAATTATTCGTGTCCGCTTCGACGATCCCGAGAGGGCTGAATCCCGCGACTTGGGTCGCAACCTGACCGGCAAGGATGCCACCTGTGAGTCGATGCTCGTCGAGACTGCCCCTTGCACCACACACCTGCGATCACTGGCTCGCGCTGAGCTTGTGCCTGTGGCTGTCTCTCGCGGGTTGCACGCACACGTCTTCCACGGCGGGGCATTCGTTTGCCACGCAGCAACCAGAAGCCGACGGGGACTCGGTGTCCGTTTTTGGCACGGTGGGCTGGACCGATACCGGCATCGAGGTCACGGAAGGGGAACCGATTTCGATCTCGGCCAGTGGCCGAGTGGTCGTGCGACAATCGGATCGCTGGGGACAAAAGTTCGAGGCGACCGTCAATCCGGAAGGAACGTTCCTCGTTCACGACGGCATCCAAGATCAGAACTTCCCGCTGGCGAGCGGCAATCACGGCCCGGCTCCCTGCTTCTGCCTGATCGGTCGGATCGGCGATCACGGCCAGCCGTTCTTCGTTGGCAAGTCCAAGAGTTGGCCGGCGTCAGCGAGCGGGCGGCTGCAACTCGCCGTCAACGATTTTGATCCCAGCGACAGCGAAGGTGCCTTTCACACGCAGATCACGAGGCCGAAACTCGTGCAGCCGATGAGCTACGAAGAGGTTGTCCCCGCCACCGACGACAGCGGTTCGCCGTTACCGAACTGCCAAGCGGTCGTCTTCTACGTTGATGGCCTGCGCCCCGACGTCGTGCGCGAGATGGCGACGATGGGACACCTGCCGAACATCAAGTCGCTGTTTCTCGACAACGGCTGCTGGATGTCGAATTGCTTCACGGCGTTTCCGTCCGACACGATCACCTCGAATGGGACGATGTGGACCGGCTGCTTCTCCGACCGTCACGGCCTGAAGGGGCAAGTGCGATTCAGCCGTCAGCGGCTCGTGTCGCAATCGTATCTCGATCCGCTCGGCCCCAGCCGCAGCGCGCGATTGCTGTCGCCACAAGGATTGGATCGGGCACTCGTGGACGGCCAATCGACCGCGCGAAAAATGATTTACGGTGGCAAGGAAGGCCAGCACTGGAAGCACTCGCTGACCAGCGACATCGCCCCGCTGTACGAGATTCTGCGAAACGAGGGACGTGATTGGTCAACCGGAGTGTTGCCGATCATGACCGAAACGCCGCCGCCTCTGTGGAGTCGCAGCCTTGCTCGGACGGTGCCGTACTTCCAGGCGAACGACACTTGGAAGTACATCGACGACGCGAACGCCAACTACGCCATGCGGCAACTCATGCCGCGCGAGCAACCGGTCATGATCGTCTGGCTTCCGGAAACGGATTCCGTCAGCCACAAAGAATGCCGCGGCCAATTCGGTGCGACGCGAAGAACGATCGCCCGCGCCGATCAGCTCATCGGGCAAATCGTCGCCGAGTTCAAAGCTCAGAATCGGCTGAGTTCAACCTACTTCTGCCTCGTCAGCGATCACGGACATCACGGCGGCCGAACCGGACACCTGTCGTTGTTCGATTTCGCTCACGAGCTGTTTTATCGCCCGCGAGAACTCGATGCCGATGGACGCTGGGTCGGCGGTGGACTGGGTGTCACGGTGCGGCAACATCGCGAACGAGCTCATCACGACGGCGACAGCGGTCGCGAGTTCGTCTTCATTGACGGCGACTCCGACGGAGCGGCCCGCATCTATTTTCCGAAGGGTCATTACCGCAGCGGAGACTGGTCCGGCCCGAACCGTCCCGCAGATTTGCTGGCCTATCGGCTTGCCGATCATCTGCCCCCGATCAACTTGGTCGATTTTCTGGCCAGCGCGGAATTCAACAATCCCGACGGCCAACAACAAGAGCGGGGCCGCAATGAGCCGGCCCGATTGTTTGACGAGTCCGCGAATCGCCAACAAGCGGTCGATCTCGTGTTGCTGAAGCTCGGCGAGAACTCGATGCTGGTGACAACTTCCGATCGTGGTTCGGCCGTCATTGAGCGGCGGCCGCTCGAACGGACATCGACCGATGCGATTCGCTGGCAACTGCAATACTCCGTCGTCACCAACGTGCAACCGGCCGCCGATGGACAGGTCACGTTTGATGTCGTTGAACATCCGCTGCGCGATCCGCTCGGACTCACACAGGCCGTCGAGGCCAGTTTCCTCCGCGAATGGCACAACGAACGGGAGTGGCTCGAAGCACAGACCCCGACGCAATATCCCGATTCGGTAGTGACCCTCTCGCGGCACATGCTCTGGCAGAGCAACATCGCTCCACAAGAAGCGGATGCCGCTCCCGATTTGGTCATCACGGCGAGGCCCGGTTGGTATTTCGGCAACGACAGCTCACCTGGCACGATGCACGGCTATCCGCTGGCCGACGCGATGCGGGCCTGCATGTTCGTCGCCGGGCCGAACATCCGCCGAGGTGCCCGCATCGACTCTCCCTGCCGATTGGCCGACCTCACGCCGACGCTGCTCGACATGGTGGGCAGCGGCATCCGCATGGACCACTTCGACGGCCAACCCGTTCGAGCGATCTACCAGCCCACGACGCCGCACCTGCCGACACCGATGTTCTCGCGGCACATCCAACAAACGCCGCTGCCAATCCTGACTGCCTCGGCATCCGACGAAAACGGACTCGCCTCGAAAATCTCGCAGCTCAGTCCCGATGGAAACATCACGCTGACTTCCGGCCAAGTCATGCGAGCGGTCTTCTGGGACTCGGTCGATCTAAAGGCCTGGCAACCAGTCAGCTATGAACCGGTGTCTGAATATCCGGACCAACCGCTGACGATCAATCACCCCGCCAGCCCGTACGACCTCAACAACGTCGCCTACAACGCGGTGCTGTTCACCGAACTGAGCGTGTTTCGCATCATGGACGATGTGATCTCGCCGCTGACTCGAGGCCGCCGCCCCTTCATGACCACGACCGATCGAGTGGACTCGGCTCTGCGACACCACCGCAGCGAATGGGTCTCCGAAAGTGCAAACGTCATTGACCTGACCAACGCGACCTTCTGGGACTATCAACTCACGTCGCAAACGAACATGCACCGCATCGACTCAGCCGTCGACTACGTTCAGCATCGCAGCCAGGACATCGAACGAAAACTTGCAGGAGTCGCCGAACAACCGCAGCTTCCTGGCTCGCGACTACTGCACGGTTCCGTCGATGCCACGCAAAAAGGCTTCTGGAACCTGTACGGCTTCGGCCAACGCACACTCGTGCAATTGCTCGACGAAACACTGATTCAAAACATCGAGAACTCGACAGATCGAACGCTAAATGCGGCCCGTCCCATGCCTGCCGAAGTTCGATCTGTTCGCCGTCAGGCACTGGCCGATCCAGCGATGCGCTGAGCGTTTTCCTGCTCGACCTGCTGAATCGCCGACAGGATTCCTTCCCAAGTGTGTTCGGTTGCCTCGGCCGAGATCGGCAAACCAACCTCCTGACACGCGGCCGACGTCACGGGACTAATACTGGCGATCCGAATCTTTCCGCCAAGCAGCGATCGCGCCGTTGAGGGGATCAAGCGAGACACATTGCGAGCGATCGCCGGACTGCTGACTCCGATCCAATCCAGTTGCCCCGCGATCAACCGCTGATTCACTTCGTCCGGCCATGCGGCCACATCCCGATGTTGATAGGCGACGACTTCGTCGAGCAGTGCCCCCGCCGCCGTCAATTCCGTCCGCAAGACATCACGCACGCGATTGGCTCGCGCCCACAAGACTCGCTGGCCACTCACCCGCGGGCACAATGCCGCGGCCAGATGTTCCGCCCGATACGACTCCGGTACAACATCCGCCCGCAGTTGAAACTCGCTCAACGCGGCCGCCGTCGCAGGGCCAATCGCCGCCAGCTTTGCCTTCGTCAGCCACCGAGCATCTCCACCGAGTTCCCACATCCGCCCCAACAACGCCCGTACTCCATTCGCACTCGTGAAGACGATCCAGTCGAACTCGCCGATTCGCCGCAGCACGCCATCGATTGCGTCCCAAGTACCCGGCGGGTCGATCTCCAACGTCGGCATGAGGACCGGTTCGGCACCCAGTTCGAAGATGCGGTCGATTTGCGAGTCCGCTTGCTCATCCGCACGCGTCACGCCAATCCGACGGCCAAACAACGGGCGCTTCTCAAACCATGCGAGCCGTTCTCGCAGTTGCACGCACTCGCCCACGACGATCAACGACGGCGGACGCAATCCCGCAGAGAAAACTTGCTCTGCAATCGTCGCCAATATTGCCGTCACGGTTTGCTGTGACGGCCAACTCGCGTGACTGATGACGGCGACCGGAGTGCTCGCACTTTTCCCCGCTGCGATCAGCGATTCCGCGATCTGCTTCAGGCGATGCCAGCCCATGTAAAAAACCAGCGTCCCCGGAAACGCCGCCAGCACCTTGTAATCCAAACTCGGAGCGTCCTTCGTCGGATCCTCGTGCCCCGTGATGAAGGCGACCGCCGATGCGTGATCACGATGCGTCACCGAGAATCCCGCGTACTCCCCCGCAGCCACCGCCGCCGTCACGCCGGGAACAACTTCAAACGGGATCCCCGCTTCTGCCAACGCCGCCGCCTCCTCGCTGCCACGGCCAAACACAAACGGGTCGCCTCCCTTCAGGCGAACGACAATTTTCCCCAACTTCGCGGCAGCAACCAACCGCTGATTGATCTCGTCCTGATCCAAATGCCGCTCGCCACCCGCCGACACACGGCACGTTCGCTCAGCTTTCGCCTTGGAGTGCCGCAGTAAAATCGGATTCACCAAACCGTCGTACAAGACGACATCAGCCCGTCGCAGACATTCCAATCCGCGCAGCGTCAGCAGTCCCGGATCTCCCGGACCGGCTCCCACCAAATACACCGTTCCAAAAGACGCTGACACGAGCAGTATCTCACAGGGCAACTGATTCTTGGCAGAGCGTATCGGTGTCGCTACCAACGAAAAAGCCCGATGACTTCGCAGCCACCGGGCTAAAGATTGATTCTGGCGTCAAATTACTTCGAACTCTCGACGGTCAGACGCGTCGGCTCACCGACAAATTCAAGGTACGCGAGTTGGGCCGCATCGCCCAAACGACGCTTCGCGATGTGAACCACGCGAGTGTATCCACCCGGTCGATCCTCGAATCGCGGTGCGAGCTTATCGAGCAACAAAACCACCACATCGTTGCTGCGCAGCACATCGAACAATCGGCGACGATGATGAATGTACTTGCCTTGAGCTTTGAGCCAAGCCTGACCGGCCTCGGTCGCACGCCATGTTTTGTATTCGTCACTACCGCGAGCGTGCGGGCAGGCGATTTGATCCGCGTCATCCCGGCACTTTTTCGCTTTCACTGCCGTCGTGACCAGTTTTTCGACAAACGGACGGACTTCCTTGGCCTTCGCCAACGTCGTCTGAATTCGGCCATTCGCCTTGGCTGCTCCTGCCGCTTCTTGGTCGCACGTCAGAATCAAACAGCGAGCCATATTGCGCATCAGTGCATGACGATGCGAACTACTCCGTCCCAGATGTCGGCCTCGAAGTCTGTGCCGCATGATCGATCACCCAAATCTTTCTTCATCACAATGCGCCGGTCGCCATTCTCTGCCCGGCTTATTCCCACCGATCGTTACCTTGCGGCGAGCGATCGGGACACTTTCATCCCCAAGCGGAGACCAATCACACTCAGACGCTCGCGAACTTCAACGAGCGTGGTTTCGCCAAAGTTTCGTACTTGCAACAACTGGTCCTCGCTGCGAGTGACCAAGTCGCGGATCGTGTTGATCCCTTCCGACTCCAAACAGTTTGTTGCACGCACCGACAGGTTCAGTTCCGCCAAGCTTTGGTTGAGCTTCTCTTCTAGTTCCAAATCGACCGGAGAATAACCGGTGGCATCCATCATGCCCCGTAAGCCACCTTCCGGACTGATCTCCGCACCGGCCTCACGGAACGAAACGAACGGAGTGAGGTGCTTGCGAAGGATTTTCGCCGCTTCCACCACCGCCATTTCCGGCGAGATCGTCCCGTTGGTCCACACTTCCAGAATCAGCTTGTCGTAATTCGTTCGCTGACCGACGCGGCAATCCTCGATCTTGTAACGCACTCGAACTACTGGCGAAAAAATTGCGTCGAGCAGCAACAGCCCCGGTTCTTCATCATGAGAGGCGTGATACTCGGATGCTGGAATGTAACCACGACCGTTCTCGACAGTCAGTTCCATGTTGAACGGAACATCGTCGGTCATCGTGGCGATGATCATGCTCTTATTGAGCACTTCAACCTGGTCACTGCAAATAATGTCGCCTGCCGTCACCACACCTTTTTGGTGACGCTCAATGCGCAACGTCTTCTGAGTCGAACTGTGGTTCTTCACCACGGCCGACTTGATATTCAAACAGATGTCTGTGACATCTTCGACCACCCCAGGGACAGTCATAAATTCGTGCTGAACTCCTTGAATTCGCACTTTCGTGATCGAACTGCCTTCCAAGCTCGTCAGCATGATCCGCCGCAGGCTGTTGCCAATTGTTGCCCCGAAACCGCGTTCGAACGGTTCGGCGACGAACATGCCATACATCGGAGTCGCCGTCGTCGGGACCAACTGCACTTTGCTTGGGAGTTCAAGACCTCGCCAACGAATTCGCATTGCCAACCTCCACGAAAAAACCGCTTCACAATCTCAAACGATTCACTGCCCACAACGACCAAACGCCGAAACTACACACGACGCTTTTTCGGCGGACGACATCCGTTGTGTGGCAACGGCGTAATATCTTCAATCGAACGCACGACAATTCCGGAACTTTGCAATCCCGTGATTGCGCTCTCACGACCGGATCCGGGGCCGTTGACACGCACTTCCATTTCGCGGACCCCGAACTTGGCAGCACGCTCCGCACAGATTTCTGCGGCTCGTTGAGCGGCAAACGGAGTGCTCTTGCGGCTGCCTTTGAACCCCGCCGTTCCGGCCGTTGCCCAGCAGAGCACGTCGCCAGCCGGATCAGTGACCGTGACGATCGTGTTATTAAACGTCGCCTTGATGAAGGCTATCGCTTTATTTACATGACGCCGAACTTTTTTCTTACCCGCTGCCACTATTTCGCCCCTCTGCTGAATTTGTTGAAGTTCCGCCCTGCGTCGGTTGGCTCTTGATCGTCAATCCACAATCCAGAGCCCGTGCTTCAATTAGTGCTTCATATCCTTGACGCCCTTCTTACCGGCGACCGTCTTCTTGACACCCTTTCGCGTTCTCGCATTCGTACGAGTCCGTTGACCTCGCACCGGCAAGTTTCGGCGATGCCGAGTCCCGCGATAGCACTTGATGTCCTTCAACCGCCCTATGTCCTGTTGAATCGCGCGGCGCAACTGGCCTTCGACGAGGACGTCCTTGTCGAGGAATCCGTTGATCTTGGCGATATTGTCGTCCGTAAGTTGAGACGCCTTCATCCGCGGGTCAATGCCGAGCTGATGGCACATCCGCAGCGCCACCTTCTGTCCGACACCATAAAGGTACGACAGCGAGATGTAGACGAACTTGTCGTTCGGAATATCGACACCCTGAATACGAGGCATCGTGGCTCCCCTTAACCTTGGCGCTGCTTGTGACGCGGATCGAGACTACACACAACGAACATGCGACCGCGACGCCGCACAATTTTGCAGCCCTCGCAGATACGCCGAATACTAGAGCGAACCTTCATGACAACCTCAAAAATTCCTAGCCATCGGTCAGCCCGGCCTGATTCCGCACCAGCAAATGACTATCAATGCGCGAGATCAAATCAATGGACACCGAGACCACAATCAACAAACCCGTGCCACCGTAAAAACCGGCGATCACGGGATCCACATTCACGATTTTACTCACAATATTGGGAAGAATCGCCAACAAACTCAAGAACCCGGCCCCCACAAAAGTCACTCGAACAATGACTTGCTCCAAATACTTTGAGGTCCGGTCGCCAGGACGATATCCCGGAATGAAGCTGCCATAGTCCTTCAAGTTCTGAGCGATCTCTTTGGGATTGAACGTTACCGCCGCCCAGAAGTAGGAGAAGAAGAAAATCAATCCGGCGTAGCTCAAGTAGTACAGTGCCGGCAAACTGACAAACTGGTTAAAGTACGGAATGTCGAGTCGTTCCAACAATTGATGATGCAAATAACTCGGAATCATCAGCAAACTCGAAGCGAAGATGATCGGCATGACGCCAGATTGGTTCAGCTTGAGCGGAAGAAACTGTTCGGAACCGCCAAACATCCGTCGGCCGCGGACGTGTTTCGCACTCTGCACGGGGATGCGTCTTTGAGCCTGCGTGACAAATACGACCGCTAAGACAATTGCCACAAACAAGCCAATTAAGAGCACAATTCGGTCAATGCCATTGTCAGAGCCAATTGACATCCCGCGTTCGAGCACCGGCCTCGCAAGGTTAAACACAGCCCCCGGCATCTGAGCCATGATACCGGCCATAATCAACAAGCTGATGCCATTACCAATCCCGAAAGCATCGATCTGTTCGCCAATCCACATCAAGAACATCGTTCCTGACGTCATCATCACCGCAGTCGAAAGATGGAAGATAAACGTGTCGTATTCAGCCAAGACCATACCTTGACCAGTGACGCTACCCGCCGACATCGCTTTTACCCAGAAGAAACTCTGCAAAAGACTGACAATGACCGTCACCTGCCGAGTCAGTTCATTGATCTTGCGCCGCCCAGACTCGCCTTCCTTTTGAAGGCGCTCCAGCGGCGGATAGACGGTGGCTAGCAATTGGAACACGATCGAGCAAGAAATGTAGGGCATGATTCCCAGCCCGAAGATCGTGCTGTACCCGACCTGTGACGCCGAAAACAACGACGCTGTCTGCAGAATTTGACCAAGTGGGCCACCGCCACCGGATTGCAGTTTTTCAATATTATCCTGCACAAGCTCTTGGTTGACGATTGGCAATGGGACCCAAAAACCCATGCGATACACCGCCAGCAGCACTACCGTCAGCAGTAGCTTGCGCCGAAGATCGGGAATCGACAGGATGGATACGAATTTCTGGATCATTACTCACTCAGAGGGATTCAACCCCTCAGGTCAACCACCGTACATTTTTTATACGAACAAAACCGACGACTAACTCAAAACGACTTTACCGCCAGCCGCTTCAATTTTCAGAGCTGCGCTACGGGTCACATGACTGGCCTCAACCGTAAAGGCCCGTGTCAACTCACCGCCACCAAGCACTCGCATGATTTGGCTACGGCGCGGGATGAGCCCGGCTGCGATGAGAGCGTCCATATTCACCACTGAAATCCCAGCATCCAATTTTGCGAACGCGCCAATATTGACGATTGCAATCTTTTTCTGTGCCGAATAGTCGCCAGCCGAGAAACCACGTTTCGCAACCTTGCGAAACATCGGCATCTGACCGCCTTCTTTAACGAGATAACCTTTAGCACCCGAACGCGAGCTTTCGCCCTTATGTCCGCGCCCGGAGGTCTTACCATGACTGCCGATGCCGCGACCAATGCGTTTACGCTTCGGACCTTGACGACCTGCGGCAGCGGTGACTTCGTGAATGTGCATGACAAACTTTCCCGAAACTGAATCTTCTACAACTGCACGCCGCGCAACCGAGCCACTTCATCACGAGTCCGCAGTGACTTGAGCGCCTCGAACACCGCCTTAACCAACGTCAGTGGGCAGTTTGAACCGAAGCTCTTCGTGAGCACGTCAGTGATCCCGACTGCGTTCATGATTGAACGAACCGAACCACCGGCAATAACGCCAGTTCCAGGACTAGCTGGAATCAACACAATGCGAGACGCTCCAAATCGGCCTTCGACTCGGTGTGGGACGGTTTGATGAACGACCTGCACTTTAATTCGAGTGCGTTCCGCCGCGCGAGTCGCCTTCTCAACGGCGATCGGAACTTCCGGACCTTTGCCGTAGCCCCAGCCAACCGTGCCACGGCCATCGCCAACGACAACCAAACCGGCGAAACTGAAGCGACGACCACCCTTAACCACGCAGGCACATCGCCGAATTTGTAGGGTGTGTTCAACACTGTCCGACCGGTTTTCAGATCGGTTATTTGATCGATTATCTGCCACGGTTCCCCTCGCAATTCACTCGACTAAAACTGCAATCCCGCCTCACGAGCACCATCGGCCAACGCCGCGACTCGCCCGTGATACTTGTATTGTCCACGATCGAACACCACTTCAGTGATCCCTTGCTGAACACATCGTTCACCAAGTTTCTTGCCAACGACAGTCGCCGCTTCGACGTTGCCACCGTTCTTCAACTGCTCTCGCAGTTCCTTCTCAGAACTGCTGGCGGACGCGACCGTCTTGCCAGACGCATCGTCGATGACTTGCGCAGAAATGTGTTTGTTGCTGCGGAACACCGACAAACGTAATCGGCCGCCCGCAAAGCGGCGCACCTGATTGCGCACACGCCACGTTCGGCGTTGACGGCTACGATGAAGATTTTTTGTGATCGACATGAACGCACTTTGTTGCAATCGGGCGTCGAGGAGACGCCGAACCTAATTGTTATCAGAACTTACTTGGCTCCCGCGCCAAACGCCTTACCAGCCTTGCGGCGGATAAATTCGCCCGCATACTTGACCCCTTTGGCCTTGTACGGATCGGGCACTCGCGACCCACGTACCTGAGCGGCGAATTGACCAACCGCTTGCTTATCAACTCCAGACACTACTAAATGCGTGTTGTCCGTAAGGACCACGGTGATTCCCGTGGGAACATCAAAGGCGACTGGCTTTGAGTAGCCGACCGACAGTTCCAACTTCGTTCCTTTGAGTTGAACTTGATAACCGACGCCGTTGAGCTCGAGTCGCTTCTCAAAGCCAGAATGAACTCCAGTGACGGCATTATTGACGAGCGCCCGATACAGGCCATGCAACGCACGCTCACTACGACCAGTGCCATTCACCGAGACGTTCAGCGACGCTCCGTCTTTCACGACGTTGACCACCGGATGCAGAGTCACCGAAAGCTTGCCCTTCGGGCCGCTCGCGTTGACTTGCCCCACAACGATGTCAACAGTGACACCATTGGGTACAACCACAGGCATTTTTCCAACTCGTGACATTTCGCTACCCACACCAATTTCTTGTGGGGCAGGTTTTAAGCCTGCCAAACTTTTTCAGCGGCAGGTTGAAAACCTGCCCCACACATTTACTACCAAATCTCCAGCAGCGCCTCGCCACCGATTCCTTTTGCTTTCGCTTCGCGATTACTGAGCACACCTTGATTCGTCGAGAGGACGAGAACACCCATCCCGCCAAGAACTTTTGGCATGTTTTCGCAGTTGTAGTAAATCCGGCGACCTGGCTTACTGACGCGCTTAATACTCCGCACGACCCGCTCGCCACTGGGACCATATTTCAAATTGATCCGCAAAGTACTGCCTGGCGCATCTTCATTGACGTGCGACTCGAAGTCCCAAATAAAGCCCTCTCGCTGTAGCGCTGCTGCGATTTGCACCTTCAAATTCGAGGTCGGTACGTCCACATGCGTCGCCTCGTTTTGCAGGCCGTTACGAATGCGTGTCGCCAAATCACTAATCGGGTCAGTCATCATAATGAGTTTGCCTACTTACCAGCTCGCTTTTTTCACACCAGGGATCATGCCGTCCAGAGCCATGTTACGGAAACAAATACGGCACAACCGAAATTTCTGATAAACGGCGCGTTGACGACCACACATCTGACATCGACTTTCGCGACGTGAGCTGAATTTAGGAGTTCGTTTCGCTTTAGCGATATGTGCCTTTGTTGCCATAACTCACCGACCTTGAAGTTTGATTACTTATTGCTAAACGGAATTCCCAATTCTGCGAGCAACGCTCGCCCGTGATCGTCCGTGAGTGCAGTCGTCACGAACGTGATATTCATGCCCTGAGTGAACGCTACTTTGTCCGCCGGAATCTCCGGAAACACCATCTGTTCGGTCAACCCCGTTGAGTAATTACCTCGACCGTCGAAGGACTTCGGATTGAGTCCTCGAAAGTCTCGCACGCGCGGAAGGGCCAAGAGGATGAACCGGTCCAGGAACTCGTACATCCGCTGACCACGTAGCGTCACCGCACAACCGATTTCCATATTTTCGCGAAGACGGAACGCCGACACGGCGATGCGAGACTTCTTAATGCTCGGCTTTTGACCGGTGATCATTCCCAGGTGCAAAACGGCTTCTTCGAGCCGCTTTCGTTCCTGAGTCGCCTTGCCAACTCCCATGCTGACGACGATTTTCGTCAGTCGCGGCACTGCATGACGATTCTTAATCCCCAGCTTTTCGCAAAGCTTCGGAATGAGCGTCTCGTTGTAAACTTCTTGCAAACGGGCCATGACGACTTACCGCATCAACTAGAGGGATTTCTGGCAACGGCTGCACACGCGACGCTTCGCACCATCGACCACATGACTCTTCACTCGCACACCACGATTGCAACTCGGACAGTGCAACGCAAGGTTTGACACATCAATCGCGACGGGGATTGTCACGCGGCCACCTTGCGGACTTTTCGGATGCCCACGCTTCACATGCTTCAGAGCACTATTGATTCCTTCGACGATCGCTCGTTTCGAGTCACGGTTGATCGACACAATCTTCGCAGGACCTTGGCCCCGGAAGTTGCCGCTCAACACAACAACCATGTCTTCTCGCCGCAGCTTCATGACTACACCACTTCCACAGCCAAACTGACGATCTTCATAAACTTCTTATCCCGCAACTCGCGAGCAACTGCACCGAAAATGCGAGTGCCACGAGGATTATTATCCGCATCGACCAAGACTGCCGCGTTGCTATCGAAGCTGACGTAGCCGCCGTCTTCGCGCCGCACCTTTTTCTTCGTACGAACAATGAGCGCCTTCACGACTTGACCTGACTTGACCGCTCCGCCTGGCAGAGCCTTCTGAACGCTGGCCACAACAATGTCACCGATCCCCGCCGTGCGGCGGCGAGTTCCGCCCAGCACTTTGATCGTCCGAACCGTCTTCGCGCCGCTGTTGTCGGCGATATCCAGCATTGTTTGCATCTGAATCATAAGTGACTCATTTCAATTCGACTGTTTGGCGACCGACTTGTCCGGCCTACTTCGCTTCGCGAGACACGACCCGCACCAATTCCCATCGCTTACGTTTGGACAACGGCCTCGATTCGACCAACTCCACAACGTCAGACAGCTTCGCTTCGTCCTTCTCATCGTGAGCCAGACAAACCGTCTCGCGATTGAGGAACTTGCCCGTGACATCATCCTTCACGCGTCGTGAAATCGATACGCGAATCGTTTTCTGCATCTTGTCTGAGGTGACTCGCCCTGTGACTCGCCGCTTCATTGTCGTCCGCCCCTTCTCGCCTACTTCTGATTCAACAAGGTCAACACGCGCGCCAAGTCCTTGCGGATCTCGCGGCGATGCTTCGCCTCCGCCGAGTTTGCCGCGACGGTCGCGACGTAATGCAACAAATCAGACTCCAGTACAGCTTTTGTCTGCTGCAACTGCTCCGGTGTCTGAGTTCTCAATTCCTTCGCTCGCATCGAAAATCTCACTTATCTCGCATGACGCGCAACCAACGCCACTCGCAGCGGCAGCTTATGAGCCACGCGTGCGAAACAATCACGGGCTGCGTCGTGAGACACACCCGCCAATTCAAACAATACCGTTCCCGGCTTGATGACCGCCACCCAGTGGTCAGGCTCACCTTTGCCTTTTCCCATTCGAGTTTCCAACGGCCGCGCCGTCACCGACTTGTTCGGGAAAATGCGAATGTACAACTTACCTTCACCGCGGATGTATTGGTTCGCAGCGATACGACAAGCCTCGATGGTGGTCGCAGCAATGTGGCCCGCGTCCAACGACTGAAGGCCCCAATCACCAAAAGCAACCTTTGCACCGCGGCTGGCGTTACCTCTTATGCGACCTCTTTGGCTTTTGCGGTGCTTGACTCGCTTCGGCATTAACGCCATGTGAACTCACTCCGTCTACAAACGGTCCGTTATCAATCCAAACCTTGCAACCAATCGTACCCTGTGCCGTCTTCGCAACCGCGAAGCCGTAATCAATGTATCTCAAAATTGTGGACAGCGGGATCGAGCCGCGAATCGCCTTTTCCGTGCGGGACATTTCCGCCCCGCCCAAGCGACCCGACAACTGCACCTTCACTCCGAACGCGCCGGACTCCATCACCGTATCCATCGACTTCTTCATTGCCCGCCGAAAACTCGTCCGCTTCAGCAACTGCTGAGCGATGTCCTCAGCAATCAAATTTGCGTTACGAGCCGGCTGAGCGACTTCGACGATCTTCAAATCCATTCGGCGACCGGTAAATTCCTCCAACTCCGCCTTCAGCTTGTCCACTTCCTGGCCCTTGCGGCCAATGATAATGCCGGGGCGAGCTGTGTGCAGATGCACGATCACTTGATCGCGAGTCCGCTCAATCTCAATTTTTGGAATACCCGAAAATTGATATTTGTTGAGGATGTATTTCCGCAGTCGCAAATCTTCACCCAGCAGCGTGCTGAATTCTTTTTTCGACGCAAACCACTTGCTCTTCCAGCTCTCGGTGATGCCGAGCCGAAATCCTGTTGGTCGTACTTTCTGTCCCATAGGCCACCATCCTAAGAGGTCGAGCATTACTGCCCACCCTGAACTATCTCACCGAAACTACGACAACTCTGGCACGTCTACCGCCATGAAAATGTGCGACAACCGCTTACGAATCACGAATGCCTGTCCGCGTGACATCGGACGGATCCGACGCATGATCGGACCGGTTCCAATCTCGACTTTAGTGAGCACCAAGTTGTCCGCATTGCGAACGCCTCGGTCCTCAGCATTCGCCACCAGCGACGCCAAGCACTTTCGCAAGAGCTTCGCGCCACGATTAGGCAAATATTCCAAAGACTGCTGAGCCAAGCGAATCCGCTGGCCACGAATCAAATCCGCAGTCGTTTTCAGCTTGCTCGAAGAAATTCGAACGAATTTCGATTCACTACGAATTTGAGCCATAACCGTTGCCTCACCCGCCCACTAGCCATCGCCAGCGGCACCACATCGTTATTTCTTGCCCCGCGCTCCGTGTCCACGAAACGTTCGAGTTGGAGAGAACTCCCCCAACTTATGCCCAACCATCTCGTCTGACACATACACCGAAATATGCAGTTTCCCGTTATGCACTAGAAAAGTGTGCCCGATGAAATCCGGAGAGATCGTCGAACGCCGCGCCCACGTTTTGATCGGCTCTTTCCTGCCCGCTGCGTCGAGTCGCTCCAGCCGCTTCAACAGCTTCGCGTCAACGTACGGACCTTTCTTTGCAGAACGACTCATCAGACCACCTCAAAGAAACACACAAAATCAAACGTTAAATTCAAAAACTAGAGAACCTGCTGGCCGTACCGCCGCGAACTTCTTCGCCGCAGAATCGCCGACTTCGATGGCTTGCGAGGCTTACGAGTTTTGCCACCCTTGGCCAGCACACCGGACGGACTACAGGGATGACCACCGCCAGATCTTCGACCTTCACCACCACCCATCGGGTGAGAAACCGGGTTCATCGCAGAGCCACGCACTGACGGCCGAATACCCTTCCAGCGATTACGACCCGCCTTACCGATCCGCACCATGTTATGTTCGATATTACCGACACGGCCGATCGTCGCCTTGCAAGCAACAGGCACGCGACGCACTTCGCCAGACGGCAGAGTGATCTGCGCCCAGTTTTTTTCGCGAGCGTTCAAAACAGCCCCAGTACCGGCAGCCCGACACATCTTAGCCCCGCCACCTGGGACCATCTCAATGTTGTGAATTGTCATGCCAAGAGGAATCTTCTCGAGCGTCATATTCGCGCCAACTACCGGCTCCGAACCCGCTCCCGTGAAGATTTTTTGGCCTTCCTTCATCCCCTCGGCAGCCAGAATAAACGCCTTCTCACCGCTGCCGTATTGCAAGAGCGCCAATCGAGCCGAGCGAACGGGGTCATATTGAATAGAAAGGATCGTTGCGTCTTGGCCGTCTTTGTTATTTCGGTAGCTATCGACAATGCGATACATCTGCTTGTGGCCGCCGCCCCGATGTCGCACGGTAATGCGACCCTGGTTATTGCGACCACCACGCTTCTTCTGACGAACAAGCAACGTCTTGGGAGCCGTCGCGCCACGCGTCAGATCACTAGAAATGATGACCTGACCGGCTCGTCGCCCAGCACTCGTCGGTTTGTATTGTCGAATCGCCATCGCGTTTCCTTTAACTCACTCCGCCGTCCGCATTCGTTCGCCAACTAAACTGGCAACGTCTGCTCCTTGTGAATGGTGACAATCGCCTTCTTCCACTCGGCCGTGAAGCCCTTATGGAAGCGATACCGTGCCGCCAACTCTTTGTAGCGCTGCGTTGCCACAGCCATCACTTTAACCCCGAAGGCATCTTCAACAGCCTTCCGGATCTGAGTTTTGTTCGCTGCGACCGGCACTCGGAACGTAAATTTGTTTAACGGAGCTGTCCGATGGAAGGTGGACTTCTCCGTTACCAAAGTGCTCATGAGCACTTGGTAAGTTTCCAACATTTCACTGGCCGCATTCATCACAGGTCTCACCATTCTTAGGCCGTGAACCGAGCCACGCAATTACTAAAAGCATCGCGAGTCATCACAACCACGCGATGTTTTAACAGGTCATAAGAATTCAGCCACGCCGCAGTCGTCAGACTCAGGCGAGGAATATTGCGAGTCGAGAGCCACAAAGTCTTGTCGTAGTCACCAACCACAAACAAACAACTCTTGCCAGCAA
>QWQF01000112.1 GCA_003669125.1 Planctomycetota bacterium | reverse complement strand
GCGTAAATCGCGGCAGCCCAGCCGGCGGGGCCAGAGCCGATGATGACAACATGTTCGGGATGATCAGACACAGGAGACTCCTCGTCGGTCAGCCTTTCCAGACTGACCGGCTGCGCAATCGACGTTGTGGGAAGCGTTCGAGTCAGCCCGGAAAGGCTGACCTACGGAGCGCGAACAATATGCGACAAGCGCGGGTGTCGGCAAACGAGGCGCGAGTGAATTGCTCCGGCGGACGAAGTCTCCATAATTCGCCCTGCACTCAGAGTCAAACATTGAACGAGGCTGCGGATGCGAGACGTCTTGACGTTACTGCTGGCCGGGGGCAAGGGGGAGCGGTTGATGCCGCTGACTCGAGACCGCGCCAAGCCGGCGGTCCCCTTCGGCGGCTGCTATCGCATCGTCGATTTCACGCTCTCGAACTGTGTCAACAGCGGGCTGCGACGGATTTTGGTGCTGACGCAGTACAAGGCGGCCAGCCTCGACCGGCACATCAATTTGGCGTGGCGGTTTCTGTGCCGCGAACTCGACGAATTTATCGACCTCCTGCCGCCGCAGCAGCGGATCGACGAGCAGTGGTATTCCGGCACTGCCAACGCGGTCTACCAAAACATTTACTCGATCGAGAAAGCTCACTCGAAATACGTGCTGATCCTCTCCGGCGATCACATCTACAAGATGGATTATTCGGAGATGCTCCACGACCACATCGATTCGGGAGCCGACCTGACTATCGGCTGCCTGCCAGTGGATCTGAACGACGGGCACCAGTTCGGCGTGATGCAGATTGACTCGAATCGGCGGATCGTCAACTTCCGCGAGAAGCCGGCCGACCCCGATCCGATCCCCGGCGATCCCGGGCGATGTTTGGCGTCGATGGGAATTTACGTCTTCAACACAAAGTTCCTGTTCGAACAGCTCTGCGACGACGCGACGACGCGAAACAGCTCGCACGACTTCGGCAAGAGCATCATTCCGCCTGTCGTCCAGACGCATCGCGTGCGAGCGTTTCCATTCCGCGATCGCGATACCAATCAGGCTCAGTATTGGCGCGACGTCGGCACTCTGGAGGCGTACTTCGAGGCGAACATGGACCTGATCGCCGTGCAGCCGCCGTTCAATTTGTACGATACGTCTTGGCCGATCCGAACGTATCACGCTCCGCTTCCGCCGCCCAAGTTTGTCTTCGCCGACATGCAGGAGAAACATCCGCGAGCCGGTTTCGCGCTCGACAGCTTGGTCTCGCAAGGCGGAATCGTCTCGGGCGGACGGGTTGAGCAATCCATTCTCTCGCCCAACGTGCGGATCAACAGTTGGGCCGACGTGCGCGAGTCGATTCTGTTCAGCAACGTGACCATCGGACGTCACGCTCGCATCCGGCGGGCGATCATCGACAAAGGTGTGCAGGTTCCCGAAGGCATGGAGATCGGCTACGACCACGACCTGGATCGCCAGCGAGGATTCCACGTCACGGAAACCGGATTGGTCGTCATCGCGAAATCGGACGAAGGGTCCACAACCCTCAGCGATCTGGATTGAACCTCGTGGTCCGCCACCGACGCGAGACCCATCGGCCACGAAAAGAAAAATCCCGGAAGCAGCTGGTCCCAGGGGGGCTAAGGACTCTGGCTACTTCCGGGAGGCGATTGCGAATTGTGTTGTCTTTGACGTTCCGTTTTTGTTCGTTCCGTCCAAGGCGGGCGGACAGTATGACTTCTCCAAAAATGGGTCAACACGACTTTTTCGGTTTCAAGAATCCGTGAACCAAGGCCGTTTCGTGAGGCACAAAATGCCGCTGGACATCGACTCGCCGAATCGCGGTGGTGATGAAAAAAAGAAGCTCGGACGCCTACGTCCGGACTCTCGGACGTAGGCGTCCGAGCTACAGCTCTTCTTCGTCTTTCAGCAGTCGCCGCAGCTTCTCGCGGAGTTCCATGCGGCCGCGATGGATGCGACTGCGGACGGTGCCGATCGGACACTTCAGCAGCTCGGCGATTTCCTCGTACTTCATCTCTTCCATCTCGGCCATGACCAGCGGGATGCGGAACTCCTCGGTCATCTGCGCGAGGGCCTCGCGGACGATGCGTTGCCGTTCGGCTTGTTCCATCGGCTGATCGGGCTGCGTGTCGCGGCACGGGTCGATCGGTTCGAGTCCGACTCGCTCCTTCGTCGCCTCGATCGAAGCACCCAGCGAACGATTCTTGCGGCGAAAGTTGACCGAGGCGTTCATCGCGATGCGGAACAGCCACGAGTAAAACTGCGAGTCCCCACGAAACGTCGCCAACTTCTGAAACGCCAGCACGAAAGCTTCTTGAGCGACGTCCTTCGCGTCCTCGGCCGAGCCGGTCATGTGGATGAGCGCGCCGTACAGCCGGTTTTGGTAGCGTGAAACCAGTTCACCAAACGCCGCCGTATCGCGTGCCAGAGTGGCGGCGATCAACTCCTGGTCACTGCGTTCGGCGCGAGGTTCGTCCAAGATGAGGCGTGCGTCCTGCTGGCGAATGGGAGATCTCCGCAGAGCAGGATGCCAACTCCGCGTCCGGCGTTCAACCCGGCGAGCGTCTCAGCAGCGGCGGACGCATCGTCGCCAGACCGATTCCGCCAGCCAGCATCGCCAGACTGATCCACTGCGCGATCGTCAGCGACGTCCCGAATTGGCCCATTTCGTCGCCACGCAGACGCTCGATGAAAAACCGCGTCACGGGATAAGTCAGCAGAGCCAGTGTCACCACGGAACCGTCACGTGCTCGGATCGGGTAGTACGCCAGAGTCAGCAGGCACAGCAGCACGCCGTCGATGACGCTGTAAAGCTGAGTCGGATGAATCGGCAAGCTGCCAGCCGCATCGTCCGGCAAGAACCCACGCTGCAACTGAGCCTTGAACGGGATGCTATCCACCGGAAACTCGACGGCCCACGGCAACTCGCACCGATCGCCGAAGCAGCAGCCGTATAAGAAACAGCCGAGTCGCCCGAACGCGATCCCCAGAAAAATCGACGGCACGATCAGGTCGCCCAGCTTCCACGCCTCCAGTTTTCGCGAGCGGCAGAACCACCAATACACGACCGAGCCCGCGATCAACCCGCCGTACAACACCAAGCCGCCGTCCCACAGACTGATCGCCGCCACCAAATAGTCGCGTGCCGATTGACAGTTGGCGAAGACTCGGTCGCCATGCTGGATCAAATAAAACAGTCGCGCGCCGCCGACTCCGGAGATCAAAAACAAGAACGTCAAATCCCAAATCGTCTCCGGAGGAAAGCCAACCTTGGTCGCTCGACGAGCGGCCAGCAGCGTCGCAGTGACGAAGCCGAGGCACATCATCAGCCCGTAACCGAAAATCGGAATCCCTGGATTCGGACCGAACCGCGCGGCGATGCTCGGAGCCAGCACGATCGCCGCCCCGAGCAGGCCAAAGGTCACGAGATCACCGGCCAACGGCGTTGTGCCTTCGGTGCGACGTGCTCGAAACCAGAAGAACAATCCAACCGCCAGCCACACGCCGAACAACAACCCGAAGCCAAACACCGGCAGCTTGCCGAGCGGCCCCAGGTTGAGCGATCCATCGAGCGGAATGCGGAACAAAATCGGCCGCATGAAACGTCCATTCTTCTTCCCAACCGACCTTGTGTCGGTGGAGTGAAATCAAAACTCACGGAATCAACCGGTTGTCGATCAATCGAGTCGGTCCCACGCGAGCCGCCACCAGCGCGACCATGCGCGGTTGCGGTTCGTTCAACTCGACCAGCGAGTCCGGATCGGCGATCGTCGCGTAATCGACGGCGACGCCCGGAGTCTGTTCCATTTCCGCTCGCATGGCCAGACGAATCGCAGCGAGGTCTTTCTCGCCCGTCCGCACTTTGTCGCGAGCCAAACACAACGCTCGATACAACGACAGCCCCGACGCTCGTTCGGTCACGTTGAGGTACGCGTTACGACTGCTCAGAGCCAAACCGTCGGGATCTCGCACCGTCGGACAAGTGACAATCTCGGTCGGCATGTCGAGGTCGCGGCACATGCGGCGGATGATCGCCTGCTGCTGAAAATCCTTCTGCCCGAAGTACGCCTTGTCCGGTTGAGTCAGATTCAGCAATTTGGCGACGACGGTCGTCACTCCGCGAAAATGAGTCGGCCGAACGGCTCCTTCCCACTTCGTCGTCAACCCTTCGACTTCCACGAATGTTGAGTAGCCGGGCGGATAGATCGACTCGACGCTGGGGTGAAACAGCAGATCGACTCCGGCCACGCGGCACTTGTCGCAATCCGCCTCGAACGGCCGAGGATATTTTTGCAGGTCTTCCTGCGGCCCGAACTGCGTCGGATTCACGAACAGCGTCGCGATCACGAAATCACACTCCGCGTGAGCCTGCTGCATCAAGCTGATGTGTCCGGCGTGTAACGCACCCATCGTCGGCACGCAGCCGATGATCTGGCCGGCATGCCTAGCCGCCGCGACGCTGCGACGCAGTTCGGAAAAATCGGCAGTGATCAACATCTCACGCGGTAAAGAATCAGCGGACACGCAGGGGGACTCCCAAGTTTGAAATTCAAGTTGTCGGTGGGTCGGATTCTATTGACGTTGCAAACCGCCGAAAGGCCCGCGACGCTGATGTCCGGCAGCAAATCCGCCGCCACTGGAGTTGTCCGAGATGAACCTCAGCCGATCACCAATCAGCAGCCGATCGGGAATTGCGACCACCAGACGATTTCTAACAACGATTCTCGTAGTCCTAGGTCTGCTCGCGTTGCCAAGCTTTGTGTCGGCTCAAACGTCGGCCAAGTCGATTGGCAAAGAGAAAGGCAAGAAGGCGGACTCCGTTCAACCGGCCGGGCCACGAGACTATCGCTCGGCGAATTTTTTGGTACACACCGATCTGCCCGCGGACGAAGCCAATGACTTGCTCAAGCGGTTGGAAACGATGCTGACGTTGATCTCGAAGTATTGGGGCAAGCCGAACAAGCAGACCATCGAGATGTTCGTCGTCCGCGACTTGGAGGTCTGGCCGCCGAATTCTCTGGAGCCGCCGGGCCTTGAGTCGATCGAGCAGCAAGCGGGCATCACCATGACCAGCGGCGCGGTCAATCGACAGACCGGCCAATTGCTGGCCGCCAAGTCGCGTGTCTACGCGATCGCTGACCGAGGCGTGCCGCAACACGAGGCGGTCCACGCGTACTGCCATCAGACCTTCGGCCGTGCGGGACCAACGTGGTACTCCGAAGGCATGGCCGAGATGGGGCACTGCTGGCGCGAGGGGGAATCGCGTGTGCATTGCCTGCCGATCGTGGTGAAGTATTTGCGAAGCGTCGAACCGAAGCCGCTCCGAGCGATCGTCAACGGCCGCGAACAGACCGGCGACTCGTGGCAGAACTACGCTTGGCGTTGGGCGCTCTGCCATCTGCTGGCGAACAACCCGAACTACTTCGATCGCTTCCGCCCGCTGGGCCTGGGCATCTTGGCCGACCAACCCGACGCCACCTTCGAGCGAGTCTACGGTTCGATGTCGCAAGAGATCGCCTTCGAGTACCTGTTCTTTCTGCAACACTTCGATCTGGGGTACGAGGTCACGCTGACCGCTTGGGATTGGAAAACCAAATTCCGTCGCGCCACCTCGGTCCCGGTAACTTGCACGATCGAAGCGAATCGCGGCTGGCAGGCATCGCGCCTGCTCGTCAAAGCGGGGGAGGAATTTGAGGTCTCCGCCGAGGGAAGCTGGAGCCTTTCGCCCGACGGCCCAGAGTTGACTCCGTTCGGTGTGGAGTTGCTCGATCAAAAGCCGGTGCCTGAAAAATCGGCGACTGCCAAGAAGCCCACGGCGACGAAACGAAACTCGAAGACCGAACCTCTCGAAGAACTGCCGAGCGTCTGTCGCTATGACTCGCCTTTCAAACCGGGTCAGTTGGTTGGGGTTCTCTTCAACGACTACGAACTGAGCGAGCCATTCGCCATTCCCGCCGACGGATCATTTGTGGCTCCCGGCGAAGGCCAACTCTTCCTGCGCTGCGAAGAGGTTTGGAACCGACTGGCGGACAACAAGGGCAAGGTCAATCTGAAGTTCAAATTGAAGTCGGACAAATAGACCGCCAACTCGACGCCACCGGGCTTGCCCCGATGGCGTTGCTTCCATCGGGTTTGATAAGGTTCGCGGCACTTCAATCTCGCCCCTCGTCTGCCCCGAAAGCTCGCCTCATGTCCGACTCCGCAGAATCGTTGCAAGCGTCTTGGTCCGCCTGGAAGACGCAGGTCGAGGCAGCGTTGGCGAAGTCTCTCTCCGAGGAAAATGGCCTCGGCGGTGAATGTCCCCAACGGCTGCGCGAAGCGATGGCGTACAGCTTGCTCGCCGGCGGCAAACGTTTGCGGCCGGTGCTGGTGTTAATGGCCTGCGAAGCTTGCGGTGGCGACTCGGAGGCCGCTCTGCCGGCGGCGTGTGCCCTCGAGATGATTCACACCTACTCGCTGATTCACGACGACCTGCCGGCCATGGACGACGACGACTACCGGCGCGGACGCCTGACCAACCACAAAGTCTTCGGTGAAGCGATGGCGATCCTCGCGGGGGATGCTCTGCTGACGTTGGCCTTCGAGGTGGTCGCTCGCGATGTGCGTCCGGCGGCGGTCGCGGCGGCGTGCTGCGCGGACCTCGCGTTCGCCGCCGGAGGCTGCGGCATGGTCGGTGGCCAAGTGGCCGATCTCGAAGCAGAGAGCCAATCCAGTCGCGACAAAGATTCTCTCACTCATCTTCAGTCGATCCATCGCCGCAAGACAGGCCGGTTGATCCGTTCGGCTCTGACGTTGGGCGGGCGAATTGCTCAGGCAGATGTTGCAACTCTGGGGACGCTCGACCATTATGGCACCTGCATTGGTTTGGCGTTTCAGATTGCCGACGACGTGCTCGACGTGACCGGGACACAGGACAAGTTGGGCAAAGGGGTTGGCAAGGACGCGGGACATGGCAAGCTGACGTATCCGGGCCTGATCGATCTGGAACGCAGCCGGCAGATGGCTCGCGATCTGATCGACGAAGCGTGCCTCGCGATCGCTCCCTGGGGTGAGCGCGGCCGACGCTTGGAAGCGTTGGCTCATTTTGTTCTAGAAAGAGATCATTAGATGAAGTTCGATCTGCTTTCGCGCATCGAGTCTCCGCAGGACTTGCGGGGTTTTTCCGAAGAGCAGCTTCGCCAATTGGCCGCGGAAATCCGTGAGGCCCTCTGCTCGGTCTGTGCTGACCGCACCGCTCACTTCGCCAGCAATCTCGGCGTGGTCGAGCTGTGCATCGCCCTGCATTCGGTGTTCGATTTCACGAAGGACCGGCTGATCTGGGACACCGGCCATCAAATCTATCCGCACAAGCTGCTGACCGGCCGGTCCGCCGAGTTTGAATCGATCCGCCGAAAGGGCGGCCTGATGGGTTACCCCAATCCGGCCGAGAGCGACTACGACCTGTTCATGACCGGTCACGCCGGCGCGAGCGTCTCGACGATGCTCGGCCTGAAAGTCGCCGATGACTTGCTGTACGCCGATGGCCGGAAAGCCGTCGCTGTCATCGGTGACGGAGCATTGCCGTCCGGTGTTGTTTTTGAGGCATTCAACAACGCGGCTGGATTGAAGAAAGATCTGCTGGTCATTCTCAACGACAACAAGATGGGGATCTGCCCACGCGTCGGCGGCTTGGCCGAGACACTCGACAAGGCCCGCATCGCACCGTTTTACAACGGCCTAAAGCGAGACATCGCGTGGCTGCTCAACAAACTGCCGGTCGTCGGCGAAACGATGGAGCACGCGCTCGCTCAATTCAAAGATGCGGTCAAAGGTTTCCTGCACGGCGGAATGCTGTTCGAGGAAATGGGATTTCGGTACATCGGCCCGGTCGATGGACACGATCTCGTCTCGTTGCGGCGTTACCTCGAAATGGTCAAGGACGTGCGCGGCCCGGTGCTGCTGCATGTCTTCACGGAGAAAGGGCACGGCTTTGAGCCGGCTTGCCAAGACCCAGTCAAGTTTCACTCGCCGTCGCCGTTCACTCGCACCGAGGACAACGAGATCGTCCCGGTCAAAGTCTCGTCGAGCCGCGCGTACACGAACGCGATGAGCGATGCGATTCACTCGGCGATGAAGCGAGACACACGTGTCTGCGTGCTGACCGCTGCCATGTGCGCGGGCAACGCACTCAACAAAATTCGCACCGAGATTCCCGACCGCTTCTTCGACACCGGCATCTGCGAAGGGCACGCCGTCGCGTTCGCCGCGGGTATGGCCAAGAGCGGGATGCGGCCGATCGTCGATATTTACAGCACGTTCTTGCAACGCGGATTCGATCACATTTTCCAAGAAGTCACGCTGCAGAACCTGCCCGTCGTGTTCGCTCTGGATCGCGCCGGCCTCGTGGGTGCCGACGGCCCGACGCATCATGGAGCGTTCGACAACACTTACCTGCGCTGCTTCCCGAATCTCGTGCTGATGGCTCCCGGAGACGAATCCGATGTCGCTCCGATGCTAGATTTTTCCCTGAGCCACAACGGCCCGACGTCGATTCGTTATCCGAAGGCCAACGTCGAGCGTATCGAACGTCCGACGACGCCCGTGGAACTTGGCAAAGCCGAGATTCATGAATGGGGCACCGACGGCATGTTCATCGCCTTCGGTACCCAATTCGGCGATTGCGTCCGCGCCGCCGCGAAACTGCGAGCTGAAGGACTCGACGTCGGTGTCGTCAACGCTCGCTTCGCCAAACCGCTCGACACCGAAACGATTCTCAAAGCCGTCGAAGAGTGCGGCTTCGTCATCACGGTCGAGGAAGGGACACTCTGCGGCGGCTTCGGCAGCGCGGTTCTTGAAGCGGCCAACGACGCCGGACTCCGCACCGATCACATCAAACGCCTCGGCATCCCCGATCGCTTCATCGAGCACGGCGAACGAGCCGAGCTACTGGCCGATGTCGGACTCGACGTCAATAGCCTCATCGCCACGGCCCATGCGATGTCGAGCATTGAATCGCTGCTTTGATCGTTATTGACGAGAGGCTCAGCGTGCGCGACGAACCAGTCGCATGCCTTGTCCCAGATAGAGTTCTTGCAGGTCTTCGTTGGTCCAACGCTCGCGGCCCGAGTCGGGAGTCGGTTCGCCGATGTCGACCAAGTCGGTCACGAAGCCCAAGAGCACCACGGAGTGACGGATGCCAGGTCGCCAGCCGAGTTCTGTTTGATAGAACCGATTGGCTAGCGCTTCTTGTGTGAGGCCGACGCTCAAAATTGCGGGACCGTTGAGCAACCGAAGTTGATCCGCCGAACCCGCAAAGACTTCCACTTCCCATTCGGAGTCAGCGGTCTTCCTTTTGAGACCACGATACAACCCCATCCAATTCGTTCCCCTTCTCGTCAAACAGAGTTCCGCCATCTCTTGCTCGGTTGTGTCAATGCCGTGCAGTTTGAGCAGCGTTGCGGCCGATGCCGCCGAGCAAGTCTGTTTGGTCGTTTGCAGACAGATGCCTTCACTCCAAGCATTGCCGCATTGAGGCGCGACTCCCATCAACGGAAACAAAACAACGATGACCCCCGCGAGTTGTAGGCCGACCACCGTCAATCCACGTCGCCAGCCCGGCATCGCGAATTGCGTGGATGCCAAGCCGCCCAGGAAGCCTGCTTCCAGAGGAAGCCAGTTTCCCAACACGATTAAATTCGAAAACGGCAGCAGGCCAACGAGTGACGTCTTGTCCCACAAACAGGCGATGTAAGCCATGAGTGCGGCAACCGCGATAACGCTGAGCCAATTCGTAGTGCGAGGAGTGACATGGCGACCGATCGCTCGGCCGATGCCGAACGTCGCAGCGGATAACACCGCCAGAACCAGCAGTCCGAGGTAGATATCCCCCATGATCGGGGCCTCGACGAGTAAGACGTGAAAAGAAATCTCAATGAATATCGGATGAATGAACTGTGAACGATCGGTCATTTTTCGTCCACAGGGAAATCCAGCCGATTGTGAGATTTCACATTTCAAGCTCATGGCCGCCCGAAGCAAGCAGCGCCTGACGGACGAGAGCAGAGGATCCCTCCGATCCATGACTCGTGGAACGTTCGCCGGGATCGAGTCTCCCATCGCGTCACTATCGTCTCACGTCCAGCTTTTTGAAGAGTTCGCCCGATTCCAGGTCGTAGACGAGCACAACACTGTTGCCGTTTCCGCCGATCGCGAATCGCTTTTCGTCGGCGCTCAGGGCAAACCCGTCGATCTGGTCGATGTCGCCCGTGCAGACTGTGTGCGACTCGCCACTGCCGATGTCCCAAACTCGCACCTCGCCACCCGCATCGGCCATCACGGTTCGCTTCGAGTCGCTGAGAAACCGCAACGCAACCGCGCGCAGCGGCGTTCGGGATGCGAACGATTTCTCAACAGGACTGCCCGCTGGAGCGGTCAGATCCCAAACACGCAGACCGCCGCTCACCTCGACACCGACCAGCCAGTTCCCATCGGGGCTGATCGCCAGCGCGCTGATGGCTTTGGGAATCTTGGCTCCAGAAAGTTCCTTCGCCCGACGTCCCGATTCGACTTCCCAAAGAACCACTTCACCTTTGCGGTTCGAGGTTGCCAACCTCTGTCCGTCCGGACTGATGGTCAGCGTCGCGGCGAATCGTTCATCAAGTTCCACAGTGGCTCGTTTTTTACCGGCCTCCAAATCCCAAACCACGGCGATCAAGTCTTTGCCCAGCGTGGCCGCGAACTTTCCATCCGGCGTGACGCAGGCGTTCAAAATGGGCTGCTTGTGTTCCTTCCAGCCGGCCGCGAGATCGGGATTTCCAGAGAGTTTCCACGGCACGACCGACTCGCCGGACATCAGCACGACTCCGCCTTTTGCGCGGAACAGCGGAGTTCGCAGGTTTTCCAATCCGACCTGCTGGCTGACACGTTGACCGTTGACGTCCCACACTTCGAGCATCCCCAGAGTCCGCTCGGCGACCAACGTGCCGCCGTCGGCGCTGAGCGCCAGGGACTGCACATTGCCGCGCACCAGCACCTTGTTCGGACCACCGATCGTGGTTTTGATAATGAACCCCAGCAGCAGACTGGCGGCCAGCACCGCCGCCACCGTGCCGCGTGCCGCCTTGGATTGCGGCAACACAAAATACACCCATTTAGGAATGAGTCTGCCCAACAGATCGCGCGATCGAACGCGGCGGAGGATCTCTTTCACGCCTTTGTCTTCGACCGCCTGGCCAAACTCCTCGATGACCTTGGCCGCGCCGTTGCGGACCATCGGATCGGAATCTTCCAAGAGCGCGGCCACGGCTTTCAGCGTTTTGGGATCTTTGAACTTGGCGACCGCGTTGACCGCGTGATATCGGACTTCCGGCGCAGCTTCCTTGAGCATCGCCATAAGCGCTGCCAAGGTGCTCTTTTCGTGGATCGCTCCCAGAGCGATCACTGCTTGGCAGCGAATGGAGATGTTGTCGCGGAGCGCGTCTTCCAGAAAGGGACAGGCGGTGCGATCCTTCAGTTCACCCAAGGCATGAGCGGCGGCGGCTCGCACTTCGAGAGAGTCGTCGTGACGGAGCGATTCGCCAATCAGCGGCACCAACGCGACATCTCCCGTTTGACCGAGAGTTTCCATGACGCGACGGCGCACCGTGGGCTTCGGTACGTGCAACAGGGCGATCAATGCCTGGGCGGCTGAAGGATCACGCAGCTTCTTCAACGCCAAGACGGTCTTCAGCAACACGCCGTCCTGCTGTGACTGCAGCAGTGGGATCAATGCCGCGACCGCCGTTGTGTCGCCGAGCTTTCCCAGCGATTCAACGACCGCTTCCAGAAATTGAGCATCCTCATGTTCCAGGGTTTCCCAATGAGCCAAGACGCCAGCCAATTCGGGGACGGCCTTTGCCTCGCCGAGTTCTCCGAGCGCGGTCGCGGCATAGCCTCGCACGTCACCGTCGTCGTCTTGCAACGCTTTCAACAGCGGACGCAACGAACGCGGGTCGGCCATGCGCACCAGACCAGCCGCCGCGTTCGCGCGAGTCGGTGTGTACGGGTCTGCCAACGCTCGCAGCAACTGCGGCACCGCGCGTGAGTCGCCGATCAGCGCGAGTGCCTCAGTCACATGCGCCCTCAGCAAATTCGAGACATGATTCATGCACGCGATCAACGCGGAGACCGCCTGCTTGTCGCCGATCCGCCCCAGCACAACGATCGCGTCCAGAGTCAGCCCCGCGTCGTTCGTCTGCAAAATATTCAACAGCTCTTGCACGACTCGCGGTCCCAGCCGTACCAGCGTGTCATTCGCCAAGGGTCTCCACTCCGGCCGCTCGTGTCCGAAACGCAGCAGTGGCCGGACGACGCGCCGATCGCCGATCTTTTTCAAGGCCGTGAACGCGGCACGCACGACGTCCGCGTTCCGGTCGAGCAACGCTCGCAACACGGCCGGCACCGCCTGGGGATCGTCGAAATCGCCCAGCGCGGTGATCGCACCGTCACGGATGATCGACGAACTGTCTCGCGTGTGCTCAACAAGAATCTCCAGCACTCGACGGTCCTGCGATTGGCCCAATTCCATGAGGGCTTTCCGCCGCGCGATCGTGTCCGCATCGCTCAATACATTGGCGGTTTCCAGCAGCTTGCGGAGCTTCCGGAACCGGAAGGACGACATTCCCCGGCGCGAAGTCGTTTCGTCATCAGGCGTGGCAGGGCAGTTCGCAGCCAACTCGATTTCGTCTTTGAGTTGGCGTTCTCCCGACTCGTTATTTCGAGTCGCCATCGATTCCGCCGCAGTGTCTTCGGCCGCAGACGTGTCTGGCTTGGGGTTCGTGTGTTCGTGGGGACGAGTGGTCGGCACGGGGACCAACTCCGAGCACTTCGGGCACTTGATCCGCTTCCCACGCCGGACGATGCTGACTCGAATCGCCGCACCGCAGTGGCAGACGACGCGCAGCTTCTCGGACGAACCCGGAAGGGGAGTTCCGCGATCCAGCACGGCGGTCTTGGTGTCGCTTTCAAATTCGGGCGTTTTGGTCGGTCTCTCCGCCGTGCTCGCAGCCGGAATCGGTCTTTCGCGTTCGTGAGCCGGTTGCGAATGAACTGCGACTCCGACCAGTGCGCTGGCGGCCATCGCCGATGACGGCAACGCTCCCGGACGTGACAGGATTTGGCCGCAGCTTTGGCAACGCACCATCGTGGGCAACGCTGGATGCCAGCAACGCGGACAAGTTCGAGGCGGTTCAGACATCATGGCGACTCCGATCGGTGGTCATCCTCACGGAACAAAAACAGGCCAAGGGCGGGTCGGCCGACGCAACCGCGTCCTCCGCTCCACCCTCGGCCAAACACAGGGGCATCACATTGTCGGTGTTCCGATTACTCCTCGAACTTGCCCTTGGTGTAGTTGCCGTAGTCCAGCAGCACACCGGTGAAAACGTCGAAGGCGTTGATCTCGCAGACGTTGTCCGTGTAGCCGACTTCGTCCTTCAAGATCCCGGCCGCGACGGTGGTGTCGATCGGGAAGCCAGGATTGAAGAACTTGTCGCCGTTGAGATCAGTGATGTTCTTCACGCTGCCGTCCGCCATCAGCAGATTGCAGTTCCGGCCATGCACGGCCGCCCAGTCTCGAGTGTCTTGCAGATACAGATTCGGAGCAGCGGCCGTGGCCGAGGCCCAAGTCGCGATGCCCGCCATCGTGACCACGTCGCCAACCTTCGGAAACGCGACCGGAATCACATCCGACACCAGGGTGTAATTATTCTTCATCAGGGCAACACGGCTGGACGAGGCCTTCCAGAAACCAGGGCCGTCATTGAACGCTTCACCGAGACGGTGACCTGCAACCAACTCACCGCCGATCTTTGTGGACAGAATCGCTTCGTTGACGTCGCCCGGAGCCGCATCACCCAGCAACGGAATGTTGTTGGCCGGAACCGAGCCACTATCCATCTGACGAAGCGTCATTGGACCACGAGTATTGAGAAAGTCCTTCAAACCGTTGGTGTCGTCGATTTCAACATTGTTGCCAGTCGCGCTGTTCCGAACCTTCACGCCGCCACGCACCAGGAACCAACTCGCCGCATAGTTCGAGTTGATGCCGTCTTCGTCGATCCCTTTCTGCAGACGAGCGGCACGATTCGTCGAACCCGCCGTCAAATTGACCAGACCCGTGGTGAAATCGTTCGGAGTTGCGGCGGCAGCCGCATAGCACAACGACCCCTTGCCGAGTCGATCAGCCGGCATGACCGAGAAGTTGGAGCTGTTGGTCAAACCCATCAGGTCGTTGAGCTTTTCCGTCCCACGGACTTCGTTCGTCGGACACATCATTTCACTCAGCTTGCCCGCATTGACCTGCTTGAGGTCGGCGGCATAGCCGTAGGTATCCGGGCAGCCGTCGCGCTTCCAATCGACCGCACCGGAGCACAATCGCTTGGCGGAGTCTTTGTCGGCCCAGACATGCAGGCCGATGCCGATTTGCTTGAGATTACTGCGGCACTGCGTGGTGCGAGCCGCTTCACGAGCGGACTGCACGGCCGGCAGCAGCAACGCGACCAGAATGGCGATGATCGAGATCACTACCAGCAACTCGATCAGCGTGAAACCCGCTCGACGAGCCGACTTCAAAGACATGCGTTTCGAAACCATCATTGAACTGCTCCTTGAAGAGTAAACTCCGAGTCTCGGTGTCGGGCCACGATCGCGACCACATGTGCCACCAAGAACTCCTCTGTCGCGACGATTCCTTCCGTTTGTTCGCGAATCCTTCGCTGTGAATCGATGCCGCGCGGGAGATCACTCCACGCAGCCTGTGCGAAACCGGCTTCAGCCATCGAGGCTCAATTTCAACTGACGGGCGAAACGGTACGAGCCACACTTGAGTGTCTGATGAACCAATCGTGAAGACTTCGTGAAGTGGCGAGACTCGCCAACCGGCTCGCTCGTTTCGTCGTCGACCGAGCATTTCGATGACGGCAAGCTATTCGCGCGTGATGAAGCGTTTGCGAAGAGCGTGTGAATAACGGCGTCGTTGTTAAGCCGCGCGCGAGATTCTCTCGCCACCGATCTTGCGTCGGTGGTTCCCGCGCTTTGGCACTACGCGATTGCCTCTGTGTTGTCCGTAGTGCAAAAACGCGGGAACCACCGAGATGAACTCGGTGGCGCGAAAGGATCACAATATCCCGCCGAACTGACGCACCGCTTCATAGACGACGGTGTTCGCGGTGCTCGCCAAGTTCAGACTGCGGACGACGTCGTGCATCGGCAGCTTGAGATTGTTCGCAGGGGTTTCGTTGCGAATCGACTCCGGCAAGCCGCGCGACTCGCTGCCGAACAGCAAGATGTCGCCGCGCTGAAAGTCCGCGTCCCACACCAGTCGAGTCGCGAACTTCGTCAGACACCAGACTTGTCGGCCGGGCAGTCGCTCGCGGACTTCGTCCCACGAATCGACCGCTTCCCAATCGAGATGCTGCCAGTAATCCATGCCGGCTCGCCGCAGATGCTTTTCGTCGAGCCGAAAACCGAGCGGGCGGATCAGCCACAGTTTGGCTCCGACCGCAACGCAGGTCCGCCCGATGTTCCCCGTGTTCTGCGGGATGTCCGGCTGATACAGCACGACATGCAAGAGTGGTTCCGACATGGCGCTCACACCTCTGGCAAGACCCACGGCTTCCGCCATTCGGTGCGACCGCGCAGAGCGTTCGCCTCAGCATCGCCGACAAACGTCTCTGTCGCGGAGTCGAGCGTCAGCTTGCGACTGAGTCGCGCGGAAATGTTGCCGGCGTGGCACAGCACCGACGCCGGATGGCCAATCGTTTCCAGATCGCAGTACGGCTTCGCTCGCGACTTGATGCACTCGATGAAGTTCTGGACGTGCGGCTTCTCGTGGCTGTCCCCTTCGCCCTTCGCGAGCACTTCGCCCCCCTTGCCGTAAGCGATCCAGCGTGAGTTGCCGAGCACGATGTAGCCCTGATCGCCGAACAACGCCGAGCCTTCCGACTCGCCGAGATAACCGTACGGCGTCCACACGCGCATCTCGTAGGTCAGCAGCTTCGGATGCTTGCCGTCTTTGACATTCCCGGAGCCGAACTCGTAATTCACCTGCAGCGTGTCCGGGAACTCTTGAGCATCATTGAAGTACCACTTGCCGCCGTTCGCAAAGACTGACGTCGGCAGACCGAGCGGTTCGTCCTTCTGTGCCTCGCACGCCGCCGCGAGCACCGCAACTGCCATGTCCAACCGATGCACTCCGTCGTTGCCGAGATCGCCGGTCCCGAAGTCATAGAACCAGCGCCAATTCCCATGAAACCGATTCGGGTTGAACGGCCGCTTCTGCGCCGCACCGAGCCACATGTCGTAATCGACCCCGGCCGGCGGAGTCCCATCCGGCCGCACCGGCAAGGCTCCCTGCTTCGAGCTTTCCCACGCCTTGGCCACCACACAGCGGCCGAGCTTGCCCGTCTTCACGAACTCAATCGCCGACTGCATCCGCTCGGTCGAGCGATGTTGCGACCCCATTTGCACGACGCGCTTGTGCTTCCGCATCGCCGCGACCATCCGCATCCCTTCGACAATGTTGTGACTGTCCGGCTTCTCGACATACACGTCCTTCCCCGCCTGACACGCCAAGATCGTCGGAATCGCATGCCAATGATCCGGCGTCCCGATGACGATCGCGTCGATCGACTTGTCATCAATCAACTTCCGAAAGTCCGATTCCCCGCGGGGCTTCTTCCCCTGCAACTTCTCCGCGTTCTCCAACCCGCGCGGCAACCGGTTCGCGTCGATGTCGGCAATCGCCACAATCTCCACCGACTTGTTCGCCGCAAACGAAGCAATCAGCGACGCCGCCCGCCCCGCCGATCCCATGACCCCGACACGAACCCGCTCACTGACCTGAGCCTTCGCCACTTGATCCAGATGCGACAGTAACACTCCCGAAGCCACGGCCACGGACGAGCCTTGCAAGAACGAGCGACGAGTTTGCGATGACATCAGCGTTCCTTTCGTGTCACAAGGCGGACAGGGACAAAGCCGTGTGTGGTTGTATTCCACTTGGTTCCGAGAAAACAGCGGCCGCACGCCAGAGACGTGGTCTGCTTCGGCAGCTTTCGCCGGTCCTGATGTAAGGGCGAAGTCAACGTAACAGCGGATCGTTTCAACGACTGCGTTCTGAATGCTTTCTGGAGCAAGATCTCGATTCGCATGTCTCCTTTGGATCGCCGTGTCCGATAAATTCGCAGAGTGGAGGGTGGATGGTGTGTGCTCTGGCCAAGGCCCATTCATTCCGCTTGTCGTGCGACTGAAGAGGAGTTGAGTGCCGTATGCCAACGCTCACCTTATTGGCTTGTTTCGTCTTCGTTGTCGTACTCACGATGCAAGCCAAGTGGACGCGACGCTTTGTGAAGGATTTCGATCTCCAGTGGCCTTCCGAGGCATCTGACACTCATGGACCGGTCGCTGTGATCTTGCCGCTGCGAGGTGCTGATCCGTCGCTCTCGGCCTGCTTGCAAGGTCTTGTTCATCAACGTTTCGGCGCATTTACTTTGCATGTCGTTTTGGACCGAGCGGATGATCCCGCGGCGCAAGTGGTCAACGAGGTGCTTCAATCAAATCCGCAATCTCCGATCAGAGTCCATGTTTTGAAGAATCCGTTGCCGACGTGCGGCCTGAAGGTCAGTGCGCTCACACAAGTCATCGAAGAGTTGAGTGAATCGATTGAAATTTTCGTTCTCGTCGATGCGGATGCTCGTCCGGACCCAGAATGGCTCCGCGACTTGATCGCTCCGTTCAGCGATCCTGCGATCGGCGCGACCAGTGGCATTCGATGGTACTGTCCCAGAACGAATTCGCTGCCTGATATTGTCCGTCGTCAATGGAATGGCGACGCGGTTGTGCAGATGCATTCGTTCCAGATTCCGTGGGGAGGTTCGCTCGCCATCCGACGTGATGTCGCCTGTGATCCTGACAATCTTAAACGGTGGCGCTGTTCGATCTGTGAAGATATTCCGCTTGCCGTAACCCTCAAAGAATTAGGGCTGCGATTGCAATTCGTATCGAACGTGATACTTCCCAATGATGAGTCAACGGACCTCGCTGGGTGTTTCCAGTTCATTCGACGACAGATCCTATTTACGTTGCGGGATCATCCGGCACGACGACTTGTTTTCGCGTTCGGACTGCTGAAGACGGCGTGGCCGGTCGCCTTGATCGTTGCGACGATCATAAATTTTTCCGCTGGCGAGATCGCGTGGGCATGGACATCGACGTCGGTGTTTTTCGGGAGTTATGTCGCCCAAATCGTGCTGCTGAAAATCAGCAGCGGAACAGTTCGACGTGCCCTGGCTCGCCGATTAGGAGGCGTCCACCGCTCGCCCTTTGACTTGCGAACCTTGTCTGCGGCATTGATCACCATGAGCTTGACCGCAGCGGCATTCCTGTCGGCATTAACGCAGCGCCAAGTTCGTTGGCGAGGCATCACCTACGAGTTGCACGGTGCCACTTCGGTGCGCATGGTGCGCTATCTGCCGTATCAGCCTCCAGGGCCAGCGCCCACTAAGTCGTTGAATTGAAGAGGACTTCGGAGAGGAATGAGACGCACCATCCGGCTTGTCGGCGTTTCATGGCGAGGCTGGTTTTGGTGTTGGGGTGTTGTTTGAGGAGTCCCAAGGCGAAGCGGCGGAGCCAGG
>QWQF01000273.1 GCA_003669125.1 Planctomycetota bacterium | reverse complement strand
CCTGCACCAAAGCCGCAAAACCGGGTACAAGTTCCATCGTGAGCCTCCTTGCTCGATGCCTGAAAGTGATGTCCCAAGCATTGTCGTGGAGGCTCACGCTATTTCCGCAGACCAGTTCTCAGCACTCTGAAAACTGCAAAAGTCGAACTAAGGTTTCGGCTTTGAATTCGTTGGTCCGGCGATCACCGAAGCGGAGGCAGTTGCGGTCAGTGTCTTCACGACAAACTCCGACTGTGGAGCGGGAGCGGGTTGATTTTTCAGTTCCAAGATTTTGCGGCGGCTGTTGTCCAGCAGCAGGAGCGTGAAGCCGGCGAGTTGCTCGGATGTGCCGGGGTCGGTGCGATTGTGGATCACGATTTTGTCGAGCGGGTACGCTCCGCCCAGATCGAGTTGCCACCACGGGTTGTCGGTCTGTTCGGTGTGCGTTTGGCCTTTGTCGGCGAACTTGCCGGAGCGATTGCCGTCGATGGCTCGTGCCGCGACGGCACCGTTGGCCGTATTTTTTTGCTCAGCTAAGCCGTAGCCCGCGACGTTGCGGCCGTCGGTGAAGGCTTCGACTTCCGCCAGCGTCAGCACCCCTTTGCGAGGGAGTTCGATGCGAATGAAGCGAATCAGTTTGCGTTTGTCGCTCGCCGCCGAATCACTGCTCGCAGAAGACTGTGGATTGGGCTGAGGCGGAACTGTTGCGGAGGATTTCGATTTCTTCGACGGTTCGACAGCGGGCGACTTCTTGGCGGTCGTCGTCTTCTTGGAGCGAGCCGCAGCCTTCGCGTCGTCGCCGCGCGGCCAGAGCACGAACGCCAGGATCAAAACCAGCGCGCTCGCGCCGCTGGCGAATATCCAAATCCGACGGTCGGCGAATCGAGCGGATTTTGAACCATCGGCCGCTGGCGACTTCGGACTGGGGACACTTGCTCTGGCGGGAGGCGGTTTCAGATCGACTTGGTTTGCAGTGACCTCTTCGGAGAAGCCGAACAAATTTTCCAGCGGCGCGGGTTCAGGTGACACAACCGTCGCAGCGATGGGAGCAGCGATCGGAAGGGCAACCGGTGTCGCGATCGGAATGGCGACGGGCCGCGCGATCGGTGGAGCGACTCGTTTCACGGTCATCGATTCCAGCCGAGCCTTCAGTTCGGTGTCGTACGCCTGTTTCAATTCGGCGTTGAGCAAAGTTCTCCGGGCCGCCGCGATTTCGGTGAGCAGTTTCTGAGACGCCTGCCGCTGCGGGCCGGTGGCCACCGAGTGCAGGTAGGTCGATTGCCGGCTCGCCGCCGAGTCGATCACGGACGGATTCGACTCAAACAACGCGATCCCCAGCAGCCGGTAGTGATGCGGCGGCTGTTCGTGCGGCGGGATGCCCAACCACAGGTAATAGGGATCGAAATCAGAGCTCATGTGTTTCTCGGTGGGCCGTCCGTCTGACTTCCGCATTGGAACGTCGACACCTTGATATCGCAAAAGTCCGAGCAGAAAAATAGACAGGCCGTGTCAGCCGAATAGCTTTTCGAAGCCGGCGCTCAGGTCGTCCTCGGTGTCGGACGGCGGTGCTTCGCTGGCGGATTCTGCGACAGCTTCGATCGGATTGAAGGGCTCATCCGCTGCGATGACCGTGGTGGTCGCTTCCGAATCGTCGCTTGCCGGAGCTTCAACCGCCGTTTCCGTGGGAGTTGAGACCGGCTCGTCACTGATGGCCGCGAGGAAGTCGAACGGATTGTCCGACGGCTCGGTCGGCGGAGGCGCAGCAGAAATGGCGATTGGCAATGACGGGGCGAACGCGGGCAACATGACCGCGGCAACCGGCATGGCGACGAACGGCTGGGCCACCGGAACAGCGACAGGTTGAGCGACCGGAACGGCGACGGCGATCGCGACCGGAGCGGCCGTCTTCGGGACCGACGCATCCGTCAGCCCTTCTTCGAGCCGTCGTTGCCAGCGTTCCAAGTCCGCGTCGGTCAAACCGGCGGCGCGGTCGATGACGAGGTTCGCGTCTCTCCCGATCGTCGGCAGCTTGGCCTTCACGGTCAGCCGGCCGTTGCGAGCGTACTCGAATGTCACAGCGACGGGCGTCTGTGCGGCGAGCCCCGTCGGCAGACCGTGAACCGTGCAGCGGCCAATCGCCGTCGAGTTGTTGCCGGTGTCGTCGCCTCCTTCGATGACGTCGATGCGCACGCTGGTCTGTCCGTCGCGACTGAGCGGAAACGTCTTCGTGGCGGCAGTCGGCAATGGCGAGTTGGCTCGGATCATCACGCTGCGACGCGGTCGGCCGGTGTCCCGTTCGATGCCCAGCACTCCCAAGTCGTGCGAGCTGACGTTGGTCAGCGAGATTCCCTTGAGCCGCACCGCACCTTGTTTCAGCAGCAGTCCGGCGTACACGGCCGCTCCGTGAGCGACCGCTTCATCCGGTGACAGCGAGCGATCGGGGACGAGTCCACACTCTTGCTCCAGCATCCGCGAGACGGCTGGCATGCGAGTGGAACCGCCGACCAACAGCAGTCGCGTGACGTTCAGGTCAATCACTCCCTGCGAGGCTTCTTGTCGAGCAAGCGCCGTTTCGGCATCGCGCAGCACCTTGCGAACCGTCAGCAACGTGCGGTCGAGCAGATCGGCCGTCAACTCCTCGAACTTCGCACGCGTGACCGAGATTCGTGCCCGCTGACTGTCCAGACTGACGAACACCGACATCTCTTCGCGAGCCGAGAGCGCATGCTTCGCCTCGATGGCTCGCTGCAACAGCGCCTCGGCGCTGGCGGGGTCCAGTCGTGGATCGCTGCCGCACTGCTTCTGAAATTCCTCGGCGAGGTAGTCCACCAATCGCTGATCCCAGTCGGCACCACCGAGATACACGTCGCCGCCGGTGGCGAGCGCACGGTACTTGGTGCCATTGATCTCCATCAGCGTGACGTCGAATGTGCCACCACCGAGATCGTAGATCAACACGACCTCACGCTGCGCGGCGGCTCCCGCGTGGTTGAGGAAGCCTTGTTGAATGCCGTAACAGATCGCGGCGGCCGTTGGCTCGTTGATGATGTCGAGCACGTCGATCCCCGCCAGCCGGCCGGCATCCATCGTGGCCTTGCGACACGGCTCGTTGAAGAACGCCGGCACGGTGATGACCGCTCGCCGAATCGGGCCGAGCTGCAGCTCCGCATCCTGCCGCAGCTTTCGCAGCACCGCCGCCTGCAGCACTTCCGGAGGCAGCCGCTCCCCTCGCACGGTCTTGCTGAAGACCGACTCGCCCATGTCCCGCTTCATGAACCGAGCGACTCGCTGTGGTTCAAACTGGGCCGCGTTCACCGCTTCCTTGCCGACGATGCAACCAGCCTTGTCCAGAAACACGACGCTGGGAGTGATCAAATCTCCTTCGGCATTTCGCACCGTCACCGGCCGACCGTCGGTATCCAAAAAGGCGACGGCCGAAAACGTCGTCCCCAGATCAATCCCGACCGCTCGTTCCGAAGTCATCGCAGGTCTCGCCGTTGTCCGTCCAAGTGTTGCTGTTCGTCCACGTCAGCATGACACGTCGGATTTCAGACTTCCAGAGTCAGGGCGATGTGATGGACTCTCGGCGTCTGAGGCCAAGTGGCCGAGGCCGAAGCTGGCGTTTTCGATCTTGAAGAAGGCGATCGTGACGATCTGCTTCGCCAGCGATTTGTCGAGCAGCAGGATCGACGTCTTCACCCCGGAATACGGATTGAAGCCCCCCGCCGGTAACGAGACGACGGCCACCAGAGACGTCTCGACCAGCATCCGCCGCAGATCGGTGCAGGCGGTCTGGCTCTGAAAGATGATCCCCTCGGGCACGAGGATGCCGTCGCGGCCGCTGGGCATCAGGTACTCGGCCATGCCGTCCACGAACAGGACTTTGCTCCGCTTGGACTGCACCGAGAACCGCTTATGCGGCTTGATGCCCCGCAGTGTGTTTATCCCGGAGGGATTGCCGCCATTCGCCGGGGATTGAGCCCACCACATCGACAGATTTCGCCTCCGCGTTTCAATTTTGGCGACTGTCGCCAGCCGAAGTGCGAGGCGTGCCGTTGTTCCCGGGGAATGATCCGTGAAATCTGTGGCCATCGTCCGCTATCATGCCTTCGCTTCTGAATCCTTACCGCCAGTGACAATTTCATGATGACGCGGAATCGAATTCTCTGCTGGGCCTCACTCGCGTTTGGTCTGCTGTCCACGGTTGTCTCAGCCGCTGACGAACCGACGGGCATCGAGTTCTTCGAGAAGAAGATTCGGCCGGTGCTCGTGCAACATTGCTACGACTGTCACTCGGCCGACGCGAAGGCGCTCAAGGCGGGACTGCTGCTCGACAGTCGGGACGGCTGGAAACAGGGAGGCGATTCCGGGCCAGCGATCGTGCCGGGTAAGCCGTCCGAGAGTCTGCTCATCCAGGCGTTGAAGTACGAGGACGGAATGGAGATGCCGCCGAAAGGGAAACTCTCGGACGAAGTCGTCGCTGATTTCGTGAAGTGGATCGAGCAAGGTGCTCCTGATCCGCGCAAGGCCCCTGCGAAGGCGATCGCCCGGCGCGAGATCGACATCGAGGCCGGCAAACAGTTGTGGTGTTTCAAGCCAATCGCTTCGCCGATTCCGCCCGCCGTGAAAAATGTCTCGTGGCCGAGAACAGACCTCGATCGTTTCATTCTCGCGAAACAAGAGGCGGCGGGGATCCGAGCAGTCGGCGATGCGGATCGATCGACCTGGTTGCGGCGTGTCTCGTTTGACTTGATCGGTCTGCCGCCGACTCCAGTGGAGATCGACGAATTCGTTGCGGATTCTTCGCCGGACGCTCGCGAGCAAGTGGTCGATCGGCTGCTGGCGTCGCCGCACTTCGGTGAGCGTTGGGGTCGGCACTGGCTCGACATCGCTCGCTTCGCGGAATCGAGCGGCGGCGGGCGGTCGATGATTTTTCCCGAAGCGTGGCGGTATCGCGATTTCGCGATCCGCTCGTTCAATGACGACAAACCGTTCGACCGCTTCGTGCTGGAACAGCTCGCCGGAGATCTGCTGCCGTTCGATTCCCCACAGCAGCGTGAGGAGCACCTCGTCGCGACCGCGCTGTTGGTGCTCGGCCCGACGAACTACGAAGAGCAAGACAAGCAGGCGTTGGAATTCGACGTCGTGGACGAGCAGATCGATACGCTCGGCAAGTCGCTGCTCGGCATGACGATTGGGTGTGCTCGCTGCCACGACCACAAGTTCGATCCGATTCCGCAGCGCGACTACTACGCCCTCGCCGGCATCTTTCGCAGCACCCACTTGCTCGATCACGACAACGTCTCGAAGTGGATCGAACGCCCGCTGCCGACGTCGGACGAACAAGCCGCCGCCGTCAAGCAACATGAAGTCGCGGTCGCGGGCGTCAAGAAACAGGTTGACTCCGCGAAGGCGGAAGAGAAGCGGCTCGCCTCAGCCAAGAAGAACGCGGCGGGCGATGACGACGACATGCCCGGCACTCCGCGCGGGCCAATTGAACTCAAGGCATTCACCGGCATCGTGCTGGATGATTCCGACGCGAAGAAGGTCGGCGACTGGACGAACTCGCAATTCAGCCGGCACTACATCGGCGACGGCTACGCCCATGACGGCAACAAAGACAAAGGCCAGAAGACGCTGACATTCACTCCGACCGTCCCGAAGGCCGGCGTGTACGAAGTCCGCTTGGCGTACAACGCCGGCGACTCGCGCGCGACCAATGTGCCGATTGAGATTCTGGACCTCGACGGCGAACACGATCTCAAGATCAACCAGCGCGCGCCGCCACCGATCGACCACCGCTTCGTGTCGCTGGGCAAGTTCCGCTTCGACGAGTCGGGCCAGTGGTACATCCTCATCAGCAACGAAGGAACCGACGGCCACGTCATCGTCGATGCCCTGCAACTGTTGCCGGCAGAAAGCCGAGAGCCGAAAGCCGAAAGCCGCCAACCCAAACCTGTCGCCGCCAAACCGAGCGCTGACCTCAAAGACCTCGAAAAGCAACTCAAAGAACTCAACGAGCGTGCTCCGTACCGCCCGATGGCGATGTCGGTCGCAGAGGCCAAACAACTCGAAGACACGAACATCCGCATCCGCGGCAACGTCCACTCGAAAGGAGACAAAGTCCCACGCGGTTTCCTGCAAGTCGCCAGTTACGGCGCGCCGACACAGCCTGCGGCGAAGGAAAGCGGCCGACGTGAATTGGCCGAGTGGATCACCAGTTCGTCGAACCCGCTGACCGCTCGCGTGCTGGCCAATCGCGTTTGGCATCACCTGTTCGGTGTCGGACTGGTTCGCACCGTGGACAACTTTGGCACGACCGGCGAAACGCCGTCGCATCCGGAATTACTCGATCATCTCGCGACGCGACTGATGCAGCACGGCTGGTCGGTGAAGTCGCTGGCCCGCGAGATCGTGCTGTCGAGGACGTACGGGCTGGCAAGCCAATCTCAAATCTCAAATCTTAAATCTCAGATCTCGGCCGATCCCGAAAACCGTCTGCTCTGGCGACAGAACCGCCGCCGACTCACGGCCGAGGCGATTCGCGACGCGATGTTGCTGACCAGCGATTCGCTCGACCGCACGATGCTGGGCCGCACGCTCCGCAACCCGAAGCAGGATGGGCCGAACGCGAACATCGGCGAGATGACCTACGTCTTCGCTGACTCGCGCCGCAGCGTTTACACGCCGATCCTGCGCAACCGTCTGCTGGAACTTTTCGAGGCGTTCGACTTTGCCGATCCCAACCTCTCGATCGGCCGCCGCAACATCACGACCGTGCCGACGCAGGCGCTGTACCTGATGAATTCACCGTTCGTCATGGACGAATCTCGCGACGCCGCCCGTGAACTGCTGGCCCAACCCGATCTCACCGACAAGCAGCGCGTCGAATCTGCCTATCGCCAAACTCTCGGCCGCCAGCCGACCGCACGAGAACGAGACATCGCCCTGCGAATCGTCACCCCCAGTGCCGAGAACACCGTTCCGAGTCCCATCGCCTGGGAGCGTCTCTTCCAAGCGTTGTTCGCGAGTGTCGATTTCCGATACATCGAGTAGCCGTCGGCGATGAGGCTGTTCTGGTCAGTCAAAATCGTTGTGAGTTTTGAGTTTTCCAGGAGTGTGACATGTGGTCTTCCATTTCTCGTCGTCGTGCTCTGCAAACGGTCGCCTGCGGTTTCGGCCATCTCGCTCTGACGGGATTGGCTCAACAGGCAAGTGCCGCAACGGCAGCGTCGAAGAATCCGCTCGCGGCAAAGGGGACGCATCATCCGGCGCGGGCGAAGCGGATGATTTTTCTCTTCATGGCGGGCGGGGTGAGCCATGTCGATTCGTTCGATCACAAGCCGTTGCTCGATCAGCACGACGGTCAGATGCGAGAATTTGATGATGCTCGCACGCTCGCCAAGACCGGCAAGATCGTGCAGCACCGAGTCATGAAACCGCTGTGGAAGTTTCGCCAGCACGGCGAGTCCGGCCGCTGGGCGTCGGAGTTGTTTCCGCACATGGCCGAGCATGTCGATGACCTGTGCGTGATCCGCAGCATGCACACCGAGGGAGTCGCTCACGGACCGGCGACGTTGTTCTTGCACACCGGTTCGACGAATTTGATTCGGCCATCCGTCGGAGCGTGGATCAGCTACGGACTCGGCACCGAGAGCCAGAACCTGCCGGCGTTCGTGTCGATCTGCCCGGCGATCGCGAATGGCGGACCGCGCAACTTCGGCAGCGCGTTCTTGCCGCCGGTTTATCAGGGAACGGCCATCGGCCGAGCGGGCATCCCGACGAAAGAAGCTCAGGTGCGAAACCTCAGCAACGACCGACTCTCGTTGGCCGAGCAGCGTGAGCGCTTCGAGTTGATTCGTTCGCTCAACGCCGAGCAGATTTCGCAGCATTCCGGCGACGGCGAACTGCAAGCGGTGCTCGATTCGTTTGAGCTGGGCTATCGGATGCAGAACTACGCACCCGAAGTATTCGACATCAACCAGGAATCGAAAGCCACGCTCGCGATGTACGGCATCGACCAGAAACCGACCGACGACTTCGGCCGGCAATGTCTGATGGCTCGCCGCTTGGCCGAGTCCGGCGTGCGGTACATCCAAGTCAACTACGCGGACAACTCGGCGAATCCGGCGTGGGACCAGCACAGCAACATGCCCAAGCACGCCGATCACGCAAAGGCAGTCGATCAGCCGGTCGCCGCGCTGCTGGCCGATCTCAAACAACGCGGCCTGCTCGAAGATACGCTGGTCTGGTGGGGCGGTGAGTTCGGTCGCACGCCGTATGCTCAGCAGAACGGCACGGGCCGAGATCACAATCCCGGCGGCTTCACGATCTGGCTGGCCGGCGGCGGCGTGAAGCCCGGCTTCGCCTACGGCGAGACCGACGAGTGGGGCCATCACGCGGTCAAAGACAAAGTGCACATGCACGATCTGCACGCGACCGCGCTGCATCTGCTCGGCATGGATCACGAACGTCTGACACACAACTACGCCGGCCGCAACTTCCGCCTGACCGATGTCGCGGGCCGAGTGGTTCATGACGTCCTCGCGTGAACTCAGCACGGAATCGAAGCGGGCGAATTTTCGTTCCACAATTTCGTCGTCGTCGGCGACCGCGAGACAGTGCGGACGGCATTGGTTGAGTTGCATCGGCGATCCAAGAATTCGTTCGGCGGAGTTCGGACGGCGGAATGAATTTCGTTTTTTGGAGCTATCGAGCTTCATCTTTCGTCCGCCAGTGGCATTCCGAAAACCTCGCCGATACCATCCCCGCCCCGCTGACGGAGCGCGGCAATTGAGAAAGTGGAGGCAGGCGAATTTCAGTCTTCTGAAATCGCTGCCGGGTGGCACGGAGGTACCCACGATCGGAGTCACAAACCCGGTGGGACCAGGTCCATGAGCCAGACGAATACGGCGACACACGAGACGGAAAAAGAACTCATTCAGCGAGCACGAACGGCGGTCAGTCAATGCAACTGGACCGTCGGTGAATGCGCGGTCCAGTGGACCAAGAAGTTTGCTCGCGGCCGAACCGATGCCGATTTCGGCGAGCAGGTCGGCATGTCCGGCGATCAGGTTTATCAGCGGCGGCGCGTCTGCGAGACGTTTACCGACGTCAAAGAGAATTACTCGGCGTTGAAGTGGTCGCACTTTTACATCGCTCTGAATTGGGACGATGCGGCCGAATGCCTGAGTTGGGCCCACGAGAACGAAGCGACCATCGCCGAAATGAAGGCGTGGCGACGGCTGCAACTCGGTGAGGATGTCACGACAAGCGCGACTGACGATCAGGAAGCCTTGCTGGTCGGCAGCGACGGCGCGGCGGCGTTTGATGCCTACGACGGCGAACGGTCCGGCGTCGTGCGAGCCGAAGGGGATCTCGATCTTCCCGCGTCGCGTGCTCCGATGCCGGCCGGTTCGGCGAAACGAGGCCGCGAAACATCGGATTCCGCGACGCTGTCCGCTTCGGACGGCGAATACGCTCCGTTCCGCACCGGAGCGACGACTCCGCCGCGCGAGGTTCTGGATGATGTTCCGGGAAACATTTCCTCGACCAGCGTTGAGCAAACGGTCAAGCGATTGGCGACGATGCTCGAACGCTGCGCGAAGGCGATCACTCCGGATGTGCAGCGGCAGTTTGCGAAGTTGCCTGAACGAGTTCGCGTTCGGTGCCTCGCCGCAATGAAAGATCTGCGCGAACGAGCGGCCGAATTGAAGTAGTCTGACCTCTGATCCTCTGACCCCTGATTCGGGGTGCCTCATGGAACCTCACGCTGACAGTGACTCGCCCAGCTCGCGTGCTCGGCCGGGAGTTTCGGTCAACGGTTCGCTGGTGACGATGCTGGCGATCTTGGTGCTGGTGTTGGTGTATCGCGATTTCACTCGGCAAGAGCGTCTGGTCGTCGCACGCGGCGACCTCGCGGCGGATGAAACGGCGACGATCGATCTCTTCAAGCGAATCGCGCCGTCGGTCGTGCATGTCGATAATGTCGCACAAGGCTTCGATTGGCGAAGTCTCAACGCGGTTGACGTCCAACGAGGTTCCGCGAGCGGCTTTGTTTGGGATAAAAGCGGGCACGTCGTCACCAACTATCACGTCATCCACGACGCAGACAAAGCCTGGGTCACGCTGGCAGACAACACTCGACTGGAAGCGGAGTTGGTCGGATTCGATGAATCCAAGGACTTGGCTGTGCTGAAAGTGGTTTGCCCGGCCGACAGGCTGCAGCCGATCCCGTTGGGAACCTCGTTTGATTTGGAAGTCGGCCAAAAGGTGTTCGCCATCGGCAGCCCGTTTGAACTGGATCAGACGCTCACGACCGGCATCATCGGTGGTTTGGGGCGCGAGATCGAATCGCTCTCCGGTCGTCCGATTCAAGGGGTGATTCAGACAGATGCGGCGATCAATCCTGGAAACTCCGGCGGGCCGTTGCTGGATAGTGCCGGCCGTTTGATCGGTGTCACGACGGCCATCAAAAGTCCGTCTGGCGGCTCGGTGGGAATCGGCTTCGCGGTTCCGGTCGATACCGTGCAGCGAGTCGTTCCGCAGCTCATCACGACCGGGAAGGTCAAACGTCCGGGCCTGGGAATTCGCACGTTGGATGATCGCCGCACGTCTCTGTTGCCATTGAAGAAGCGTGGAGTCGTGATCGATCAAGTGAATCCGAACAGCGCCGCCGAGAAGGTCGGACTCCGCGGCATTGATTGGGAGCGGCAAGTTGTGGGTGATGTCATTCTCAAGATTGATGACGACGACGTGCGAAATCAAAACGACCTGTATCGCTCGCTGGACCGGCACGACGTGGGGGATACTGTCCGAATCACCGTGTGGCGCGACGAGAAAGAGTTGGAAGTCAACGTGACGTTGCAAGCGATCCCAACGGCGGCGGCTCCCTGAATCGTGTTTCGCGGAATTGAGAGCCTGATGGAATCTCGGATTCCGGGCTGGTACCATACTCGCCCATTGGTGAATTCCCCCAGCAGGTTCCCATGAATCAAAAAAAACCCGGCCCGATGTTCACGACTCCGCCGCGTAAGGTCTGCCCAGTTTGTGGCCAGGTTTCGTATTCTCCGGCGGGCGTGCATCCGCAGTGTGCTGAGGCGCAAGCCGACGAAAAGCGGATGAAAAAGCTGAAGGCCAAGAAACCGGACAAAACGACGGTGATGGATGCGACCCCATCCGCGTGGCGAAAACCTTGTCCGAAATGTGGAACTCAGGTGCATGTCCGCAAGGCTCAGTGCGAATGCGGCCACAAGTTCGTCGTGCAAAAAACGAAATCGGGCGTCGGTGAAGACGACTAATTGCCCGACATCACCGCACGGAATTTGAGCACCGAAGCGGCGATCAAATCGCCGGCTTTTGAGCAAGGCGTTTTTTTACGAGATTTTCCGGCTTCACAGAGACGCGGTTTTCCACGGGGAAAAATCACGCCTTTTCTGACAATGGCTCGACGCCGAGCCTGCTCTGATCGGGTTTTGGCACGCGGCGTGTAATGAGACCGCGGCACCTGAAGAGTCGGGATTCTTGAACGCCGAGAGGACTGTGGAGTCGGCCATCGATTGCGGCTTGCGCTCCAACGAGTCTCCGATCTGAACGATGGTTACTCGATCGTTCTCGAAACAGGGTTGGAAAACTGTCTCATGTCGTCTTCGGAATTGCCGTGTGCTGCGAGTGCTCAGACGTTGGGGAATGCATTGCCGCTCGAATCGAATTTGCCTGCGAGCGTTGATCTGGCTCAGGCCATCGAACGTACCAATCGCACGAAAGTATTGTGGCTTTCGTTCACCGGGTTCACGCTGAGCTTTGCCGCGTGGCTGATGTTTGGAGTGCTCGGCATTCCGATTCAAAAGGAGTTCCAGTTCAACGACGTGTCGCTGGCGTGGTTGTCAGCGATCGCCATTTTGAACGGAGCCCTCTGGCGTTTGCCGTTCGGAATGCTCGCCGACCGATTGGGAGGCAAGCGGACCTTCATCGGGCTGTTGCTCTTCGCCAGTGTCAGTTCGTTTCTGGTCGCGACCGCTCAGAATTATGGGCAGTTGATGTTCTTCGCGTTTCTGGTGGGCTTGGGAGGCAACTCCTTCTCGGTCGGATCGGCGTGGAATGCGGCTTGGTTTCCGCCGAAGCAGCAAGGCTTCGCGATGGGCTTGTTTGGAGCGGGCAACGTCGGAGCCTCAGTGACGAAGTTGATTGGGCCTGTGCTGATCGGACTGGTGCCTGCGGCCGGAGTGCTGGGTGGCTGGGCTCCCGGTGGCTGGCGGTTCGTGCCGTTTCTTTACGGCGGTTTGTTGTTTCTGATGGCGATTGCTGTGGCAGTGATTGCTCCGGCGACTGACAAGAAGCCGAGTGCGGGGCGATCACTCAAAGCGATGCTGGCACCGCTCAGAGGCATTCGCGTGTGGCGATTCAGCCTGTATTACACGGTGACTTTTGGAACGTTTGTGGCGATGTCGGTCTCGCTGCCGAAGTATTTTATCAGCGTCTACCACCTGCCATTGGCGAAGGCGGCGCTGCTGACGACTCCGTTCATCTTTGCGGCGAGCCTCCTGCGTCCGTTCGGCGGCTGGCTGTCGGATCGGTTTGGTCCGAGGAAAGTGACTTACGGAGTTTTTCTCGCCGGCTCGCTGGTGTCGCTGCTCTTGCTACTGCCGATGGACGTCACGGTGTTCACAATCTGCGTGACCTTATTGGGGATCACGCAAGGTTGCGGCACCGCCGCGACCATCAAGTATGTGCCTGAGTACTACCCGAAAGACGTGGGAGTGGTCGTGGGCTTGGTCGGCTCGCTGGCGGCGCTGGGCGGCTTCGCGATGCCCCCGCTGTTCGCGTACCTCAAAGAATGGACCGGGCAACCACAGTCGATGTTCTGGGTCGTGTTCGGTCTCACCGTGATCAGCTTGATCTGGCTGCACTGCGTGGTGCTCCGCATCCGCCGGCAAGAACAGCAATCGATTTGATCGGCTGTGTGCCTAGAACCTTGCTTCTACTGCCCCGAGTTTCAGCGGGCACGGGCGGTTCGGCGATCGCCTGACAAGATTGCAAAAAACGGATCGCTCGCTGAATTGGCGACAAACCTGCGGACAAACGGAGAGTTCATTGTCGATCACACACCCCGGACGATGCTTGGGCACACACGTTGCTTGCCACGTCTCACGAGTGGCTCTGAGTTTGCTCTTCCGAACGACACGCTCTCCGAATTCACCCCCGTTACTTGGACTTTTCGCGCGAAATCAGTGGTGACATGAAAGCAACGACACACGAGACCAGTTCCGAGGATTCGGCGGCCAAGCTGGCGCAAAAGACGATCGTCGTGATCGGCAACGGCATGGTCGGCCAACGCTTCTGCGAGAAGCTGGTCGAATTTGACAAGGCCAAGAAATTCCGCATCGTGACGTTCTGCGAGGAACCGCGTGCCGCGTACGACCGCGTCGGACTGACGAGCTTCTTTGCTCACCGCGACGCCGAGAAACTGATGATCGCGCGGATGGAATGGTATCGCGAGCACGGCGTCGAGATTCACCTCGGCGACCGCGCGTGCTCGCTCGATCGCGAGCAGAAAATCGTCCGCTCGCAAAAGGGCGTCGAGGTCAAGTACGACATCGCGATCATGGCGACTGGCTCGTACCCGTTCGTGCCGCCGGTGCCGGGCTTCAACAAGCAAGGCGTGTTTGTTTACCGTACGATCGAAGACCTCAATCACATCATCGAGTACTCCAAGAAATCGAAACGCTGTGCCGTCATCGGCGGCGGATTGCTCGGCCTGGAGGCGGCGAAGGCGGCGTTTGATCTCGGTCTGGAAACGCACGTCATCGAGTTCGCTGGGCGGCTGATGCCACGGCAGATCGACGACTCAGGTTCACGGACGCTCATCAAGAAGATCGAGTCGCTCGGCGTGAAAGTGCATCTCAACAAGTCTACGAAAGAGGTGCATGGCAACGGCGTCGTCGAGACGATGGAGTTCAACGACGGCGAGACGCTCGACGTCCAGATGATCATCGTCTCGGCGGGCATTCGGCCGCGCGACGACCTCGCGAAGGAGAGCGACATTCACGTCGGCCCGCGCGGCGGAATCACCGTCAACGATCAACTGCGGACGTCCGATCCCGACATTTACGCGATCGGCGAATGTGCTCTGCATCGCGGCATGATTTACGGCTTGGTCGCACCCGGTTACGAGATGGCCGAGATCGTTGCGGCGAATCTGACCGGCGACGAACGGCATTTCACCGGCACCGATCTCTCGACGAAGCTCAAGCTGATGGGTTGCGACGTCGCGTCGTTCGGCGACTACGAAGCTCCGGCCGAGCGGGCTGTGCCGCTGACCTTCGATGACACGTTTGGCGGCGTCTACAAAAAGCTGCTGTTCAGTTTGGATGGCACGAAGTTGCTCGGCGGCATCTTGGTCGGCGATGCGAGCGAGTACGGAACCTTCTCGATTCTGGCGAAGGGAACTCAGCCGTTGCCGTGTAAGCCGCACGAACTGCTCGTCGGCAAGACCGGCGGAGCGGCGCTCGGTGGTGTCGATGCGATGCCGGACGAGGCGCAGATTTGCTCGTGCAACAACGTCAGCAAAGGGGCGATCTGTCACGCGATTCGCGAAGGCAATCTCGATTCGGTTGGTGCCGTGAAAAGCTGCACGCGAGCCGGCACCGGTTGCGGCGGCTGTATGCCGCTCGTCACCGACTTGTTCAACGCCGAACTCAAGAAGGCGGGCAAGGTCGTCGTCAATCACCTCTGCGAGCATTTTTCGTTGTCTCGCACCGAGCTGTTCGCGGTTGTGAAAATCAAAGAATTGAACTCGTTCGACGCGGTCATTCAGCACTGCGGCAAAGGCAACGGTTGCGAAATCTGCAAGCCGGCGGTGACGTCGATCCTCGCTAGCTTGTGGAACGAAAACATCATGGCGGGCGATCACGCGACGTTGCAGGACACGAACGATCGTTTCCTGGCGAACATGCAGCGCGGCGGGTTGTACTCGGTTGTGCCGCGCGTGCCCGGCGGCGAGATCACGCCGGACAAGATGATTGCGATCGCCGAGGTCGCCAAGGACTACAAGCTCTACACGAAGATCACCGGCGGACAACGGATCGACTTGTTCGGTGCTCAAGTTCAAGACCTACCGGACATCTGGGAGCGATTGGGTGCCGCCGGTCTCGAAAGCGGTCACGCTTACGGCAAGTCGCTGCGAACGGTGAAAAGCTGCGTCGGGACGACGTGGTGCCGGTTCGGCGTGCAAGATTCCGTCGGTTTCGCGATCCGCGTCGAGAACCGGTACAAGGGCGTGCGTGCTCCGCACAAAGTGAAGATGGCGGTCAGCGGCTGCGTGCGTGAATGTGCTGAGGCTCAGGGCAAAGACGTTGGACTTGTCGCGACCGAGAAGGGCTACAACCTCTACGTCTGCGGCAACGGCGGAGCAAAGCCGCGACATGCCGACTTGCTGGTCGGTGACATCGACGAAGACACGGCGATCAAATACATCGACCGCTTCTTCATGTACTACATCATGACCGCCGACCGCCTGACGCGCACGTCGGTCTGGTGCGAGAAGCTCGAAGGGGGCATCGACCACATCCGCGACGTCGTTGTGAATGACAAGCTGGGGATCGCGGCGGAACTCGAAGCGATGATGCAGCGGCTGGTGGACACCTACGAATGCGAATGGGCCGCCGTCGTCAAAGATCCGGAGAAACGCAAACGCTTCACTCAGTTCGTCAACACGAACGAAACCGAATCGTGCATCGAGATCGTCCCCGAACGCGGCCAGCAACGCCCGGACTTCTGGCCCAACGAGTTCGTCTCGCTGGAACAATTCCGCGCGATGAGCCCCGCAGAAACCCAACCCGTCGAGGATGCGGGGACTTTCCTCGCTCCTCCTTCCGAATGGCATTCCGTCGGCAAAGTCTGGGACTTCCCGAAGGACGGCGGTGCGACGATCAAATACGGTGCCGTGCAGATCGCGGTCTTCAACTTCGCCTCGCGCGGCGAGTGGTACGCGACTCAAAACATGTGCCCACACAAGAAGGCCTTCGTTCTCGGCCGAGGCATTCTCGGCGACGCAGCCGGGACTCCGAAGGTCGCCTGCCCGTTGCACAAAAAGACGTTCTCGCTGGAGACCGGCAAGTCGCTGCAAGGCGAGGAGTATCACCTCCACACCTTCCCGGTGCGCATCGACGGCGATGATGTGCTGCTCGAACTTCCGCCCACCGAACTGCTCGACCAAGAATTGGCGACGGAAATCGGCTGCCGCCTGGCGACCTCGTGTCAGACGAGTTGCCAGCCCGCGTCATCGCTGCCACGCGAATTGTTGGAAGTGTAAAGTACCCCGAAGCGTCAGCGAGGGCGGACGCTCCAGAACCCGATGGATTTAGAATCTTGCGAAGCGTCCGCCCTCGCTGACGCTTCGGGTTACATCATCAATGAAACTTGACCGCAAATCGCTGATCGTCGCTGTCGTGGCGATGTTGCTCGTGATCGCGACGACGGTCTTTGGATCGCGGCGGTTGAGTAACTTCGATCCGGCACTGGTCGGCTATTTGTTCGCCACGATCTTTGCCGTGGGGGCGATCGTCTACCGCTGGTGTGTCTGGGTCCAACGGCCGCCGACTTGGATGTTCGCCGCACGCAGCGTGCGACTGTTTTTCCGGCCGAAGCATCTGCCGAAAAACCTCGTGCTGCTGGTGGGCGACTTCATCGACAAGATGGTGTTGCAGCGGTTCATTCACCGTCGCGGAAAATGGCGAGGTTGGACGCACATGTTGCTCTCGTGGGGGACGATGGCGGCGTTTCTCATCACGTTTCCGCTGGTGTTCGGCTGGATTCACTTCGAACTGCCCGACCCGCAAGCCAACGCCTACGTCATTTACAACTTCGGCTTTCCGGTGGGGAGCTTGCCGCTGGACTCCGTGCTGAGCTGGCTAGTCTTCAATGCTCTGAACATTGCGGCCGTGGTGGTGCTCATCGCAGTGGCGATGGCGATGTCTTGGCGAGCCACCGATCCGGGCGCGATGACCACTCAGCAATTCGAGCAGGACTTCATGCCGCTGCTGATGTTGTTTGCCATTTCCACGACCGGGCTGATGTTGACGGTCTCCAGCCATTGGATGCAGGGACGCTTTTTCGATTTCTTTGCGATCACCCATGCGGTCGTCGTGATTCTGTTCCTGTTGTATCTGCCGTTCGGAAAGCTGTTCCATTTGTTTCAGCGTCCGCTGTCGCTGGGCTTGAGTGTCTATCAACGAGCCGGTCAGGAAGGGGGGCCTGCCGTCTGTCCGCGCTGCGGCGGGGAGTTTTTGTCGGCGCTGCAAGTCAACGACTTGAAGCTCTGTCTCGACAAGTTGAACTTCGACTATCGCAGCGACGACGAGACCAAGCCGGGGCACTACCAAGACCTCTGCCCGAGTTGTAAACGAAAACAAGTGGCGATCGCCCAGCACGCGGCGTTGCAGGAAGCGAAAACGAAATTCAGGTAGCAAAGTAACCCGAAGCGTCAGCGAGGGCGAGCGCTTCAAGCGAATGAGAATTGATAGCGTTCTGAAGCGTTCGCCCTCGCTGACGCTTCGGGTTACTTCCGGATCGAGAAAGTCCCACGGACTCATGGCAAAGCCACCCAATACTTTTGAATTTCTCGCTGACAAGTACGGCCCGCACATCAATCGCGAGCCGCCTGGCGGTTGGGCCTCGTCCGGGCCACCCGATCGGAAGGTCAACACGCACTGTTGTTTTTGCGGACAACAATGTGGCATCACGTTGCTGGTCAAAGATGAGAAGGTCGTGGGTTTCGAACCGTGGGAAGAGTTTCCGTTCAATCGCGGAAAGCTCTGTCCAAAGGGGATCAAGCGGTATCTGCAAAACAATCATCCCGATCGGCTGCTGTATCCGCTGGAGAACGGGGCCGGCGACTTTAATCACGTCTCGTGGGACCACGCGCTCGACCGCACGGCGAACGCCATCAAGAAGATTAAGGCCGAGCACGGCCCGGATGCGTTTGCCGTCTTGTCCGGCGTGTCGATGACGAATGAAAAAAGCTACCTGATGGGCAAGTTCGCGCGGGTGGCGGTGGGTACGAAGGAGATCGACTACAACGGACGGCTCTGCATGGTGTCGGCCGGTGCGGGCAATCGGCTGGCCTTCGGAATCGACCGCGCGGCCAATCCGTGGAGCGACATTCCGCTGGCTCAGGTGCTGATCCTGGCCGGGACGAACATCAGCGAGTGCAGTCCCATCACGACCGACTACGTTTGGAAAGCTCGCGACAACGGCGGGCGAGTCATCGTCATCGACCCGCGCGAAACTCCGATCGCTCGCACCGCCGACCTGCATCTCGCCGTGCGGCCGGGTTACGACGATGCCTTGATGAACGGCATCCTGCACGTCGTCATCGAGCGAGGCTACGTCGACGAAGAATTCATCGACAATTTTACGAACGATTTCGACAAGGTCCGCGACGCGGTCAAAAAATACACGCCCGATTACGCCTCAGCGCTGTCGGGCGTTCCGGCCAAGGACATCATCACGGCCGCCGAGTGGTGGGGCCGAGCCGCCACCGGAATGTTGCTGCACGCGCGCGGCATCGAGCATCATTCTAAAGGGGTCAACAACGTCCTGTCGTGCATCAATCTGGTGCTCGCGCGAGGAATGATCGGCCGGCCGGGATGCGGCTACGCCACGATCACCGGTCAGGGCAACGG
>QWQF01000100.1 GCA_003669125.1 Planctomycetota bacterium | reverse complement strand
GTCTTTCGCGCCGTACGGAATGCCGTGCAGCGGACCTCGATAACGGCCAGAGCAAAGTTCGGTGTCAGCTTGCTGGGCTTCGGTGAGTGCTCGCTCGCGAGTCACCGTCACGACGGCGTTCAACTTCGGGCCGAGTCGTTCCAGGCGTTCGAGAAAAAATCGCGTTAGCTCGACCGACGTGAACTCGCGCGACCAGAGCCGGCGACCAAGTTCGGCAACGGTCGCGAACGCCAAGGAATCGGAAACGGGCATCGGTGTGGACTCCAGCGAGCGCGAACGGTTGTGCGGAAGGTGCCATTTTTAAACGCGTCGGGAGTTTGAGCAAAGTCTTCGTTGAAAAACGGAACGCGCCGATTTGCCTCCATTCGGGTCGGACTTCGGTTTCAAGTGACAACACTGACCGCTGTGTGCTTCAGCGAGGAAACGCCTTGTTGGAGAAAGCGGGTTGCGCGATCGGCCACGTTCCGAATGTCGGACCAGCCGTGGGCCTCTACAGCGACCTGCTGCTGCACGACATGGGTCCGCACCTGTCCGATCCGCTGCCGCGCACCGGTCTGGGTGGTGGCGGATTTTGTTGATCGTCGGATCAGCCTTCATCGTTTCAGCGACAGCCGGCGGCCGTCGAGCGTTTTCACGACGACGCTCGGCTTGTCGAGCTTGCTGACGACGGCGTGGAATTCGGCGGGGGTGTGGATCGGCTGCTGCTCGACGTGCGTGATGAAGTCTCCCTCTTGCAGGTTGCCGTCGGCCGCGCTGGATTGCGGAGCGACCGAAGTCACGACGACGGCGGATGGGTATCGCTGCTCCGGCCAGTTCATGTATTTGGCTCGCGACGTTGGGTAGTCGACTCGCAGTCCACGCCATTCGGGATGACGCTGTTCGGTGGCGATCAGAGTCTCTTCGTCGGAGACGGGCCATTTGCCGAGTTCGGCTTGTGCTCGTAGCTCACGGCGTTCGGCGGCACGCCAGACGGTCATCTCGGCGAAGACGCCGGGGCCGAGCAGGCCGACCTCGCGCAGCAGATCGTCTTTGCCAAAGATTGGCTTGCGATTCACTGCGAGGATGACGTCATCGCGGCGCAGTCCCGCGAGTGCGGCAGGGGAATCGTTGAAGACCATCAACACTCGAGCAGCCGTCGGCTGTTTGATGCGCGGCGGCAGATCACGCTCTGCCGCGAGCAGGACATCATCCGGTTGCAGGCCGAGGAAGCCGTATTCGACTTCCAGTCCTTTCGACAGCGATTCGACGACGCGCCGCAGGTTCGCATCGATGGGGATCGCGAAGCCGACCGATTTCTCGTAGCCCTCGATTGCAGCCAGCGAGGTTGTCAGACCGATCAGCTCGCCGCGCAGATTTAGGAGTGCTCCGCCGCTACCGCCGAGGTTCAGCCGCGTGTCGATGTGCAGCAGCGTGCCGAGATGATGGATCGACGTGTCGCGCCGCGTCGGCGGGACGTCGGACTTGTCGCTTTCGGCCGGGGCAGGGAACCGCGAGATGTTGCTGATGATCCCCCAGCTCGCGCTGGCCGAGCCGTCACGCGCGATCGCGTACGGGTTGCCCAGCGAGATCACGAACTGACCTTTGCGGGGTGCGGAAGGCTCGACCAGTTTCAGCGGCTTCAAGTCCTCGCGGCTGAGCTTGGTGCCGGTCAGATCGAGCCGCAGCACGGCCAAATCGGAGCGAGGATCGGCGGCGAGAATTTTGGCGTCGCAGATTTGTCGGCCGGGCAAGCGGACTCGCAATTGACGGTCTGTCGGAACTTCTTTGCCGACGACCGGGCCGCCGCGCACGAGGTGGTACATCGTCAGCACCAACCGCTCGGCGGTCGGTTCGTCGGAGTTGCCGGCGGTGATGATCACTCCGCTGCCGAACTCGTTGGGGAGAAACTCGGGGCTGTGCTCGTCGGTCGTACGCGGCAGAACGTCCAAGCCGAATCCGTCGACTCGCAGCGGGGCCGCCTCGCGTTTCAATATGCCGAGCGCGACCACCGAGGACTCGGCCGAGCCGATGACTTTGACGAGCTGCTCTTCGACGGAAGCCAGCACCGTGATCGAATCAGCGGCCGGTGGCTGAGCCAGTCCAACGGCGGCCCACGAAGACAACAGGATGATCCAGAATGGCAATCGGAGAGTTTGCATGGCAAGAGCCTCAATCAGCGGGCTGGCGAGAGAGTTCATCGGGGCTTAAGGTTGGCTCGGGTAGCCTACAATGCAAGCGTCGGTGTCGTTGCGAGCGGTCGTTCGGTGTTTTTGTGATCGTTGTTTTCCACGGACTCGTGGTGGCTGGTGAGCCTGTCATGCGTGTACTTGTTGTCGAGGATGAACCGGATTTGTTGCGCGTCGTCGCGACGACGTTGCGTGAGGACGGCTATGCCGTGGATACGGCTGCGGACGGCGAGGACGCGCTCTTCAAGGCGAAGGCTTGGGAGTACGACGCGGTTGTGTTGGACGTCATGCTGCCGAAGCTGGATGGCTGGGCGGTGCTGCAGAAATTGCGAGAAGTCAAACACACTCCGGTGTTGATGCTGACGGCTCGGGACACGGTGCAGGATCGAGTGCGTGGATTGAATAGCGGTGCCGACGACTACGTCGTCAAGCCATTCTCGCTGACAGAATTACTGGCGCGACTGCGGGCCTTGATTCGACGATCGGCTGGGCAGTCCACCGCCGTCATCGAGATTGGCGAGGTCTGCGTCAACACGCTCACGAAGGTGGTCACTCGTCAGGATGAACTCGTGGCGCTCACGCCGATGGAGTATGCTTTGGTCGAACTGCTGGTGCTGCATCGCCAGCAGATGGTCTCGCGGACGACCATCTACGACCATCTGTTTGACGAGGAGGATGACAGCTTCTCCAACTTGGTGGACGTGCATGTTTCGAACATCCGCAAGAAGCTGGGACGCGATTTCATTACCACTCGTCGCGGGCAAGGGTACATGATTGAGGGTTGAGTCTGCGGGCAACTCTCCGCCGGGAAATCCTCTGTCCGGAAATCGCAGTTGAGAGCACCATGATTCGGTCATTGCGATGGCGATTGCAGGCTTGGCACGCCGTGGTCTTAACGGCGGTGCTGTCGATCTTCGGCATGGTGGTGTACCACTTGCTGTGGCAAACGCGCATCGACCAGATCGACTCGGAGTTGCATCGCACCGCGGAGGTGCTCACGTCGCGATTGCGTCGGTTGCTTCCCGCCGTGCAAATGAGCCGTTGGCGGCCTCCGATGGAGCTTCCGGAAGTTCTCGGCCGCGAATGGTTGCAGAGCCTTAACACGTCCAATGAGATGGAATTAGAGTCTGAAGTGATACAGCGTCCTCCGTCGGCACCGGCTTCCGACGACGAGCAGGCGCGTGGTTCGAGTGGTGTGTTTTCGGAGCAGCAATTCGGTCAACGGCCGTTTCCACCGGAGATTCCACGTCCGGAATCGATGACCAATCTGGCCGATGAGCATTGGTTGCCCGAAGATTTCGTGACCTTGTTCGAGGGAGTCGATGCTCCGTTGTACTACATCGTTTGGGACCGCGATGGAGTGATTCTGCAAAGGTCGGACTTTGCTCCGCAGGTGAAGTTCGAGAATTTGTACAAAGGCTGGAATTCGTTGCCGGTGCGAACTGTGCAATCGCGGGGTTGGTTGCGCGAGGTGACGCATTGCACAAGCTTCGGCAATCACGTCCTCGTGGGACGATCGATTCAAGGGGATGTCGCGTCGCAGCATGGTTCGGGTTGGCTATTGGCGGCGTGCGGTTGGCTGGTGCTGACCTTGGGAGTGGTCGGCGGAGGATGGCTGTCAGGTCGCGCGCTACGCCCGCTGGCATCCATGAGCGTGACTGCGAAGAACATCTCCGTGGAAAATATTTCGCAACGGATCGACTTGGCGGAGACCGACAGCGAATTGGGTCAACTGGCTCTCGTGCTGAACCAGACGTTCGACCGCTTGCAGTCAGCGTTCGAGCATCAATTGCGATTCACGGCCGATGCGTCTCACGAGTTGCGTACGCCGCTGGCGGTCATCTTGTCGCAGACGGAATTGACTCTTTCGAAGCCGCGTTCAAGTGATGAATACCGCACGGCTTTGGAGACTTGTCAACGAGCCGGCCGCCGCATGCGGTCGCTGATTGATTCGTTGCTGTTGCTCGCGCGGTTCGATGCCGGGCATCCCGAATTGCAGCGTGGGTCGGTGGATTTGGCCGAGGTCGCCAACGAGTCGGTGGAGCTGCTACGTCCCCTGGCCGACGAGCGGAAAATCACGCTTCGCAGCGAAGTCTTGCCCATGTCGGTGGTCGGCGATCGAGACCGACTGGGCCAGGTGGTGACCAACTTGCTGGCGAACGCGATTCGCTACAACCAAGAGGGCGGCCATGTGGAGGTGCGCGTCGAGCGAGTCAACGGCCACGCGATCGTGTCGGTTTCGGACAACGGCATTGGCATCCCGACCGAGGAGTTGCCGCACATTTTCGAGCGATTTTACCGGGTGGACAAAGCTCGGACACGCGTCGAGGGAGGCACCGGATTGGGGTTGGCGATTTGCCAATCGGTCGTGGAGGCGCATGGCGGCCAGATCACCGCTCGAAGTGAACCGGAGCATGGAACAACTCTGGAAGTTCGGTTGCCGCTGCCACCTGAAACTGGCAAAGATTTGCAAAATCCGGGATACCTTGTGGCGGCTTCGAGTTTTCATTCGTGACTGGAGTGTCGTCCGGTCGCTCGCATCGGCTTATTCAACGCTGGTTGGGTCAAAGATTTTAATATGCGATAGGTTCCAAATTGATTTGTCTCTTGAAGGAGAATCTCTCATGTTGCGTCAATGTCGATGGGTCGCCGTGGCGGCCGTGCTGCTGAGTGGCTCGATGGTGTCTGCTCAACAACGCCCCGGCGGTGGTCAGGGTGGGTTTGGTGGCGGGTTTGGCGGAGGCACGAACTCACCGTTCACGCTGGTGAGGAATGAGGCGGTGCAGAAGGAGTTAAATCTCAGCGACGAGCAGGTCGGCGACCTCAAGACCCTGGGAGATAAAGTTTCCGAAGAGACGCGTTCGGCAGGTGGCGGTCGCGAGGCATTCCAAGGCTTGCAGGATTTGCCTCGTGAAGAGCGCGATAAAAAGATGGCCGAATTGCTTGCGAAGGGCGAAGAAGCGCGGAAAAAGGTCTCCGAGAAATTCCAGCCGGACCTCGACAAGATTTTGGAGGCTGCGCAACGCGATCGACTGAAGCAGATTCAGATTCAGGCGGACGGTTCCCGAGCCTACCAAAATGCCGAGGTGGTAGCCGCCTTGAAGATCAGTAAAGAGCAGCAAGACAAGCTGGCCGCGATCAGCAAGGAATTCGGAGACAAGACGCGTGAACTGTTCCCACGCGGTGGCGCAGGGGGTGGTGGTGGCGAGCGTCCGAATTTCGAGGAGATGCAGAAGAAGATGACCGAATTGAATGCGGCTCGCGACAAGCAACTGACCGAAGTGTTGACCGCCGACCAGAAGAGCGC
>QWQF01000185.1 GCA_003669125.1 Planctomycetota bacterium | reverse complement strand
GCCGGTTTGTTGCTGAAGTGTCTCGGCCGAGCGATCGGGCGGAAGGTGGCGGCATGAGTCGCACGTTGCTCGATGACTGCTACGACCACTGCATCCGACTGACGAAACGCACGGCCGGGAATTTTTACTATTCGTTCTGCGGCCTGCCGGCTCCGCAGTTCCGCGCGATGTGTGCGTTGTACGCCTTCATGCGCGTGACCGACGATTGGGGAGACGACACGACACGCGCGCCGGCCCAGCGAATCGCGGATTTGGACGACTGGCAACAGGCTCTGACATTCGCCTTGCGACCGGGTTGGTCGGCCGCGGAAATGAACGGCTGGTCGGAGGCGGCTCGCACGATCATGCCGGCCATGTCCGATGTGACCGAGCGATTTGCGATTCCTCAGGAGCATCTGTTTGCGGTCGTGCGCGGCGTGCGGTCGGATTTGGAAACTTCAGGAGCCTCGTCGCCGATTCGGTTTCAGACCTTCGCCGAACTCGCGGACTACTGCTATCTGGTGGCCGGAGCGGTCGGACTGTGCTGCATTCACATCTGGGGCTTTCATGGCTCGGAAGCCGTGCGGCGCGCGATCGACTGCGGCACGGCGTTCCAATTGACGAACATCCTGCGCGACGTCGGCGAGGACGCGGCGGCCGGACGCGTGTATCTGCCGGCCGATGACTTGCAGCGATTCGGTGTGACCGTCGAGGACTTGATCGCTCAGCGCTGCGACGACCGTTTTCGTGCACTGATGGCGTTTGAAGCCGGACGTGCGAAATCGTTTTACGCCTTGGCCGAGCAACTGCTGCCGTGTCTGGAGCCTCACGGCCGGCCAATCATGAAGGCGATGTTGCAACTTTACGGTGGCCTGCTGAGCGAAATCGAACGGCGTCAATTCGAAGTCTTCCGTCAGCACGTCTCGTTGCCGCGCTGGCGCAAGCTGTGGATCGCAGCTGACGCGCTGATCCACCAGAAGCTGCTGCCGAAGTAGGGTGGAGCGACCAACGAAAAAACCCCGGTCGCTTGCGCGGCCGGGGCTATCGTATCAGTCAGAGACGTTGGGGGCTTACTCGCTGATGGCGAACTCTTTGGGAGTCGCTACGAATTGCTCAAGCGTCTTCTGACTGGTGAAGAGATACAGTCGGCCTTTGAACCAGACAGCGTGATCGAGAGAGCCTTCTTTGGTGGCTTTCTCATTCAACAATACCACGTCTTGGCCGCCAGAGATCGGAGCATAATGCTTCGGGTTCTCGTCGAACGCGGTCTTGGCGTCGGCGGTGCTGAAGTAGTAGGTGCGACCTTGGAACGTCGAGTGGTGTTCCGGCAAGGCGTTCTTCAGATCGCGGTCGTCTCGCAGAGCGACCGGACAGAATCCTTTCAGGCCACGCAGTTCACCACGTTCGGCGATGAGTTTCAACTTGGCATCGACTTCTTCCTTGGCCGGCTCAGCAGGCAGAGCTTCGGATGGCAGCGTGATCTCCGTCGCATCGACCACTGGAGCAAGCTCCGTCGCTTCGGATTCCGTCATCGGCGCTTCGGTGTTGGCTTTCTCCGTGGCCGGTTTTGGTGCCGGGCCGAATTCCTCGTCGAGTGACAAGCCGGTGAAGGGATTCTCGGTTTCCGTGGCTTTTGGCTCGGCGGGCTTGCTCGAAGACGTTTCCGCGTTCCCCTCCGGTGTCTCGTTGAAGACGTTCTCCAACGCCTCATCGACCGAGGCGGGTGCGGGAGGAATGGCAATCGCAGCGTCACCACTCACCGCGGGAGCTTGATAGCCCGGATCACCCGGTACTGGCGGCAGAGAGTCCGACAATTGACCGCTTCCCTGAGCCGCTGCTGGTTGCGGAGCCGAAACAGCCGCTGCGGGAACGGGCAGTACACGCGGAGCTTCGTTGTTGAACGCATTCGGATTGTTCGCACCAACATGCTTGATGCCGTTCGCGGCGGGAGCCACTCCTGGCTGAAGCTGCGGAGGCCGAGCGGCCGTGTTCGGAATCGGCTTCGACGGATGATTCGGCAGCGGAGCCGGAGCACTTTTCGTACGGTTGAACGGATTCAGTTTGCTCAGCAGACTGCGCGGCTTCGGCGGCACAACGTTCGACGGAGCAACATTCGGCCGGCTGACCGCGTTCAAATCCGCTTTCGGAACTTGCCCGCTCGCGGGGATCGGTGTCTGGCTGAAATTCATCTGCGGTATCGGTCGGCCGTCTTTGCGGTACATTTCTTCCAACTGTTTTTGAATCGGCGACGGAGACGCGTCGCCCTGATTCGCCGATTGGATCGTCCCCTCGTTTTGGTGATTCGCGGGCGCGATCGTGACGCGATTCGCGGGACGCTTCGGCGCGACGGACGTTCCGTTGATCTTGCGGCCGGCGCTCAAGTCGCTCGGAGAAATCGGACGGGCGATTGGGCTGTTGGATGCGTCCGCGTTACGGATCACTTGGGGCAACAACCCCGGAGCCTTCTTCGTGGAAAACGGCGCACTGCGTTGTGGAGCGAAGTACTCGTCTGCCGGCGTGGCCACTTGGGCTTCCACCAGACTGGCATTCAGCAGCAGTCCGCCACCGAGCATCCACGCCGTCGCCACCAATCCATGTTTCTTGTTCATTGCCGAGGCTCCTGCGTCCCTGTTGGGCCATTACGCGTTGAATGATGTCGGTGACCGTGGCGTGGATTGCAGGGGTCCGTCTGTAACCCAATAATCCGCCCGGCTCCGACAACCGGTCTGTCGCCAGTTACTATCGACCCCTGACGTGCTCGGCCTATGACGACTGTGCCAGTCTTGCGAGCGATTCTGAGCTTGTGGCTGGTACATTCGGCATCGCCGGAAAAGTTTGCCACGCTTTCTTTCTCAACCTGACCGGGCGAGTCGTGCTGGTGTCGCAGCCCGATCAAGCCCTTCGGCCCGCCGAAATCATTGGAGATTGCCTCATGTCCGCCGTTCCGCCGCTCGTCACGCAGACGACGACTCCCCCGCCAATCATCATCCAGCAACTTCCGCCAGGATCGTTCTGGCTGCACCGCTGGTTCGTCCGCCTATTGATGATCGCGCTGATCTTTTCGCTGGCGTATTCCGCGAGGTTGAACTCGGAGTACCGCATGTACTTCCAACAAGACGACGGCCCCACCGAGCGATTTCGTTCCGGCGACAAGCAGGCGGCCGACAAGATCGCCGTGCTCGAAGTCAGCGGCACGATCATGCCGCCGTTCACCGAACACTTCCTGACGGCGATCAAGCACATCAAAGAGGACGAGCACGTCAAAGGGGTGCTGCTGGTCATCGACAGCCCCGGCGGCTTGGTCGCCGACAGCGATCAGATTTATCGCAAGCTGGTCGATCTCCGGAAAACGAAACCGATGTTCGTCTCGATGAAACGGATCGCGGCGTCCGGCGGCGTGTACGTCGCGATGGGCTGCGGCGAAGAAGGCAAAATCTTCGCCGAGCCGACCACTTGGACAGGCTCGATCGGCGTCATCATTCCGCGCTACGACGCCAGCAAGCTCGCGGAGAAAGTCGGCGTCGCGGCCGACTCGCTCAAGACCGGCGAGTTCAAAGATTCGCTCGACCCGTTGCGAGCACTCACCGAAGGCGATCGCACGTTGTGGAAAGGGATTCTCGACGAGTCTTTTCAACGCTTCGTGAACATCGTCGATGAGAACCGCAAAGAGCTCGACGCCGACGAAGTCAAAGGACTCGCGACCGGCCAACTCTTCACCGCCGCACAAGCCAAAGCCAACGGCTTGGTCGACGAGATCGGCGACGAAGACGACGCCCTCGCAGCCCTGCAAACCAAGCTGGGTTTAACCAAAGCCCGCGTTGTCGAGTTCAGCTACCCCGTCTCACTGATGAGCCTGCTGCTCGGATCGGTCCAAGCTCACGATCCCGAAACGCAATTCCGCAAGCTGCTGGAAATGTCGGTCCCGCGAGCGATGTATTTCTGTGGCAACGTCCCGGCCTTCGCCCCGTTGTGGCAATCGGCCGTTGGGGCCAAATGAGTTCCCTTCGGAGCAGCCTCGAAAATGACTCACCAACAATCAGCCGCTTCCGGGTCAAAAATTGTCGCGGTCGTGTTTTTGATGATTGGCTCGATCTTCAGTTTGATCGGAGGCGGGTTCGCGTGGTCGTCGTACTCGGTGGTGTCGGTGTCGCAGCGCGCCGAAGGTTCCGTGATTCGGCAGGTGGGGGATGGTCGCACGGGGAGTGTTGCCCCCGTCGTGGAATTCTTCGTCGAAGGAACGCGTCATGAGTTTCAATCGTGGTTGTTTACGTCGCCGCCACAATTTGATGTCGGTGACAAGGTGTCGGTCCTGTACGACCCCCGCGATCCGCAACGCTGCCGGATCGAATCCTTCGTGACGTTGTGGCTCTTCCCGACCATTTTTGGCGGCATCGGCGCGGTGATGCTGGTTGTCAGCGGCACCTTGCTTGGACTTCGTTGGCTGCGAGCACCCACGTTATCCCCCTCAGCCGACGACATTGACTCGTCCAACTTTCTCGATCAAAGGACTCTGGAATGAATCGCTTTGGGATGTGCTGGTTGATCTGCTTGAGTCTGTCGCTCGTGGGCGGCAACCTGTTGGGGGCCGAGACGCTCGCCGGCAAACGACCGAACATCGTCTTCGTGCTGACCGACGATCAGGGCTACGGCGATCTGTCGTGTCACGGCAATCCGATTTTGAAGACGCCGAACATCGACCGCCTGCATCGCGAAGGAGTCCGCTTCACCGACTTCATGGTCAGCCCGACTTGCTCGCCGACACGCTCGGCGCTGATGACCGGGCGGCATGAGTTCCGCAACGGCGTCTCGCACACGATCAACGAACGCGAACGGCTGACATTGTCGGCGACGACGCTCGCTCAAGTGTTGAAGTCCTCCGGTTACGCGACGGGCATCTTTGGCAAATGGCATCTCGGCGATGAACCGGATCACTGGCCCAGTCGTCGCGGGTTCGACGAGATGTTCATTCACGGAGCCGGCGGCATTGGCCAGTCGTATCCCGGAAGCTGCGGCGACGCACCGGGCAACACGTATTTCAGTCCCGCAATCCTGCACAACGGCAAGTTCGAAAAGACCAACGGCTATTGCACCGATGTCTTCTTCTCGCAAGCGTTGAAATGGATTGAAGCCACGAAGGGCAAGCAGCCGTTCTACGCCCACATCTCGACGAACGCTCCGCACGGGCCGCTGCAGGTGCGGCCGGAAGACGAGGCTCGTTACTCCGACAAAGTCAAAGAGGCTGACGTCGCGAAGTTCTTCGGCATGATCGCCAACATCGACGACAACGTCGGCACGCTGCTGGCGAAGCTCAGCGAATGGGGCATCGAGCGCGACACGCTGGTCATCTTCATGAACGACAACGGTGGCACTGTCGGAGTGAAGGTCCACAACGCCGGCATGCGCGGACAAAAAGTGACGCCGTATCTGGGCGGTATTCGAGCCAATTCGTTTTGGCGTTGGCCCGGTACGCTCAAGCCGGCGGACTGCGATCGGCTCGCCGCGCACATCGACTT
>QWQF01000236.1 GCA_003669125.1 Planctomycetota bacterium | reverse complement strand
CGTAGGGGCCGGACCGCAGTTTGCCGAGATCGTGTTGCCAGACCAGTTGCCCGTCGATGTCGAAACAGTACAGGCCCTCCGACCCAAAAAACGCAACCACAAATTCGCCATCCGTTGCTGGAGTACAATTGGCGTGGGAGGCTTTCAAGTGCCGCTTGATTGTGGGCACACCGATACGAGCGTTTTTAGTCCAGCGGATCTTCCCCGTTTCGAGTTGCAGGCACACGACCTGCCATGTCCAGTCGCCAGTGTCCTTCGCCGATTCACCCGCCCCTCCCGACCAACCGGCTTCCACGGACGGATTGTCCGAATCTGTGTTGATTGCAGTCGTCACGAAAACGCGATCGCCCCAGATGATCGGGGCGGAGTGCCCCAGACCTGGTATCGGCGTCTTCCAGGCGACGTTTTTTCCTGATTGAACGTCCCATTCAGTTGGCGGATTGCCGCTGCCGATTCCCAGACCGCCGTGTCCTCGAAACTGAGGCCAGTCGTCGTCCCCGAAGATTTCTGTTGATATCACGCTTGCGATCAACATCGCGACAATCAATCGAGTTTGCATCGCACGACTCATTCAGATTGGTATTGCGAAGTCATTGACTTGATCAGTGTACCAGCCTTTCAACTCAGAGTACGCCGTTTGAGTGTTGGTACGGTATCGACGGCGTCGCGTGACACGACCTCCGCAGACATCTACTCTAAAATGAGTTCTTCTTGTTCGTTGCCTGTCTTGTTCGTTTGCCGTCGGTAGGAGATTCCAATGCTTCGCCTGTTTGCTGTCTGTCTGTTGATGACCGCTACGCTTTTGGTCGCCGATGAGAAGAACTCTGCAAAGCTCGCCGCGCCCGAAGGGTGGAGTGGCGAAACGATTGAATTACCGCCAGGGTTTGCTCCCGATATGAAGCTGAAAGGTTCTGAACATATTCGGTTTGCACCCGGGATGATGAAACCGGCGTCGGATTCATTCTTCAGCTATGCCTTTGTGTTCGAGCTTCAGTCGAAGCCCGATCTGACGGATGCCGTCGTCAAAGAGGAGTTCCTGAAATACTACCGAGGACTTTGCATGAAAGTTCTCGACGGAAAGGCCCCGGACGTCGATCCGTCCAAATTCACGCTGGAACTGCAACGCCTGAAATCCGACGCAAAGCTTCCACCGAACGAAAAGGATGCGCCGGCGCTTTACACGGGTACGCTGGATTGGGTCGAACCGTTCACGACGAAGAAGCCCCAGAAGTTGAATTTGGAGATTCGTACTTGGACCAGCACCGACCGCAACTACCTCTTTGCCTGTGTCTCGCCTCAGGCGCGAGAGACGGCGATCTGGAAACAACTGCACGCAATCCGTGACGCCTATCTGAAAAAGCAAACCGAATAGGTGGCGAGTCCAACTTTCTGGCCGTGTTGGACGATCAACGAACGGGACCGCTGTCGGAAGCGGCGACAATCAAGCCAGAATGTCCTTTGTTACTTGGAACGACTTTTGACCATCCGTGAGTGCGTCGTGAGACCGAGTTGGACGGTGACGATCGCTGGTCAGACAGCCCATCAACGCGGAAGCAGTGCCATCTTGGACCGAACTCATTTGCAACCCGATTTGATTTACTCGGTCGGCACGCAGGTTGTCAGCAAAGTGCCGATTGTTGGGGCCTCTGGTCGCATGGCTCATCCGAGCGGAGCGGTTGGCGTGGTCGTGCAGTCGCCGGTCGATTTGGAGCATTCGTATCGAGTCCGCTTTCCCGACGGCTTTGAGACGGCGCTGCGACGGGAGGAGGTGGTGATGCTGGCTCACTTTCGGCGCGGGCAATTGGATGACGCGGCCGAGATGTTGAAGTCGCACCGATTGTTCGATCGGGTGATTCTGAAAGTCGTCATCGGATCGCGAGCCTACGGGTTGGAGACGGAGGCATCGGACACTGACCTGCGCGGCGTGTACCTGCCACCGGCCGAACTGCATTGGTCGCTGTTCGGCGTGCCGGAGGCTCTGGAAAACGAGGCGACTCAAGAGTGTTACTGGGAGCTGCAAAAGTTCCTGACGCTGGCCTTGAAGGCGAACCCGAATGTCTTTGAGTGCCTGTACTCGCCGCTGATCGTTTACGCGACGCCGCTGGGCCGAGAATTGCTGGCCATGCGCGACTGTTTCTTGTCGCGAGTCGCCTATCAGACATTCAACGGCTATGTCCTCTCGCAGTTCAAGAAGATGCAGGCCGACATTCGCAATCATGGCAACGTGAAATGGAAGCACGTCATGCACTTGATCCGCCTGCTTCGATCGGGCATTCATCTGCTGCGGCACGGCGAGGTGCTCGTCCACGTCGCCGATCAACGCGACCAACTGCTGGCGATCAAGCGCGGCGAAGTCTCGTGGTCGGAGATCGAATCGCTCCGGCTGAGTCTGCATCGCGAATTCGATCAAGCCCTCGCCGAGACAAAACTTCCCGAACGTCCCGACTACGATCGCGCCAACGCATTCCTGATTCGAGCACGCCGGCTCGCGCTCGATGAGGACTTGCCCTGAAGTTCGACCCGATTCGTAACTCGCAGCGTCAGCGAGGGCGAACGCTCCAATCCGCTCTGATTCCGTATTCGTGAAGCACTCGCCCTCGCTAACGCTTCGGGTTACAGCTCACGGCCATCGGCCAGAAGGAAATCGAACATGTCCGAATTCGTTATCGACCCGCGAGTCGCCGCTCAAGTCGCCGAGCACCGCTATCCGTTGCTCTTTGCCACGATCAGCGGAGCGCACTTGTACGGCTTCCCGTCCCCCGATTCCGATTTCGATATTCGAGGCGCTCACATCCTGCCGCTGCATGACGCGCTCGGCCTCTGGCCGGACAAGCACGACACCGTGCAGGTCTCCGGCATCCGCGACGGCCTGGAGATCGACTTGGTGACGCACGACCTCCGCAAGTTCTTTGGCTTGATGCTCAAGCGGAACGGCTACGTCATGGAGCAGGTCTTCTCGCCGCTGACGGTCCTCACAACACCGGAACATGCCGAGTTGAAGTCAATCGCGAGTCAGTGCCTCACGCGGCATCATGTGCATCACTACAAGGGTTTCTTTCACACTCAATGGAAGCTGTTCGAGAAAGAACGCCCGCGCCGAGTCAAGCCGCTGCTCTACACCTATCGAGTCTTGCTGACCGGCATCCACCTGATGCGGACGGGAGAAATCGAAGCCAACCTCGTGACGCTCAACAACGAGTTCCGCTTGCCCCAAATCCCCGACCTCGTCGCCAGGAAACTCGCCGGTCCCGAGCAATCGACGCTCCCGGAAGCCGACGTCACCTTTCACGAGTCCGAATGCCAACGCCTGCTGACTCAACTTGAAGCCGCCAGCGACGCGAGCCATTTGCCTGATGTCCCGACCGGTTCCGGCGCGCTGAATGACCTTTTGGTCCGAGTGCGAACCGGCCTGCGTTCTCAGTGATGCCCGCGCCTTCGCGACTTACTCCCTTCGCGTTCAACGCGGCTGACCGTGACGCCTTGGAGAAGAGGGCAATGGACCTGTCCTTGATCCTCGCGAGTCACGCCTGAACGTCCCGTTGCAATCGCCTGACTATCCTCAGCCGAATCAGGGCTCTCGTCAACCGGGCCCCGCGTTCCCCATAGTCGTGCCAGAATTCGCGGTCGAGATGCCGTCCGTCGCGGAGAGTCTGTGAATCAATTGATCTTTGACAGAGGTTAAAAATCAAAAACGGATCGCGACAGGAGTTTTGGAAGTTTCGTTTTTCGGAACCGCAGTCGTCGGGTGAAAAATTTTCACGCATCCGAGACCGCAGGGGTTGATCCGTGGGGTGTGGGAGCTCCTTGAGAAGGGATTCCAAGTCGGTCTGGAGAGGTTTCCTTGTCAGGTGACGTTCACCAATCGGCCTTGAGATCGAAAGAACGCCCAGCGGAGAACATTGTGAGCCAACGCAAACCACGTCGCGATGATCTTCACCTTGTTCAGGCCGCGGACGCGGAACTGGGTCAGGCCACGCTGGCGAGCCAACGCATTCACGCACTCGGCTGTCGAGGCCCGTTCTCGGTAGATCGCTTTCGCCGACTCGGTTCCCATGCGTTGACGCCACTCCGCACGCGCGGGCGTGTCGCTCGGCAGAGGCACGAACGGATCGAGACCCTTCTGACGTTTCTGGTCCGCATCTCTGACCGGGAGGTAGAGCTTGGTGCCGTGGCCGGTTGCAGAACCAGCGCTCGGCGGCACGTTCTCGCTCGGCGGAGCACTCACGCTGGGATCGTTGAGCGTGTCGATTTCTTCGTGAGTGTTGAAGCCGCCATCCGCCAGATAGTCCTGAGGACGCTGGCCGGTGCGCTCTTCGATCTGCTCGATCATGGGGGTCATCAGGCCGTGATCAGTTCCCTGGTTGGTGACGTCCACGCCGACGATGACTTGGCTGGCGGTGTCGGTGGCGAACTGCACGTTGAACGCCGGCCGAGTGCCGCCGTCGGGCATCTTCATTTTGCGAGCGTCCGGATCGGTCGTCGAACCGCGAGCCGGACTTTTCAGCGAATCGCGGCCCCGTTTTTCTTTGGCGGCCTGCACCTCGGCGCAGGCGTCCAAGGCGTCACGGACACGCTGTTCCCGTTCGACCGCCGCGCGCTGACGAGCCGCTTGTTCGCGACGACTAGCTGCTCCCGGATCGGTCTGCAACTCGTCTTTTAGAGTCGTGACTTGCTGCTGAGCCTCGACTAGACATTCCTCCAGCGTCGGCTTCCGGCGAAACGACGACGAGCCAGCACTGGCACGCACCCGCATGCCATCTTGAGCCACTCGCTGCAGCGTCACCGCCTCGACGCTCATCAACTGCGCGATTTGCTCGGTCAGCAATTGGTCCAGGACCGCCTCGTGAGCCACCCGAAAATCCGACAGCGTGTGATAGTTCACCGAAACGTCGCCACAGATCCACTGAAACGCCAGATGCCGCCGGCACTGCCGGTCCAACTCGCGAGCGCTGCCGATGCCTTTGATCGTCGCGTACAGCCACAAGCTGAGCAAAATCTGCGGATCAATGGGAGGCGTCCCGGCGTTCCCCTCGACCGACTTAATGCCCTCGTAGAGCTGGCTCAAATCGCATTGCTCGACAAACGCGACGACGGTGCGGGCCTCATCCTCAGCCGGCAACATCTGGTCGAGCGCCAGCATCCGCATGACGATCTGATCCCGCTGGGCGACTCGCAGCCGCAGTTTGCCGCTCAGCGGTTCCGACGCCGGAACCGGCTCGTCCGTAATCTCTGGAAAATCAAACAGCCGTCGCTCCCTCATGCTCCAACCTCCGTTCCACCGTGAACTCACCAAACGAAGTTTAGCGCAAGGTCGAAAACTTAATATCCGACTAAATCAATTGTTTCACAGGCTCGGAGCGTACGGCTGTAGACCATGCCGATCGAACGCACCGCGCTCCAGCCGAGTTTCTTCAGCGAGGCGGGGGCCGGCAGCGAGACGTACTCGCGAGTTTCCTCGCGACCGTGTTTCACTTCGTGCGTTTCGTAGCGAGTGCCGCGCGG
>QWQF01000151.1 GCA_003669125.1 Planctomycetota bacterium | reverse complement strand
TTCACGTCCGCGGTGGGAGACGCAGCGATGCGGAAATTCGGCAGTCTGGTGGTCGTCGTGGCCGCGTGGTGCGGTCTGGGTTTGCCCGGCGAATCGGTGACGGCGGACGAACCGCAGCCCTGCGTGGCCGCCGGCAAGAAGGTCAAAGCGTCGGTCAGCGGCACCGGCAAGTCCAAGTCCAAGGCGGAATCCGAAGCCGCACAGGCGGCGCGCGACGTGGCCGGGAGCATCAATTATCGAACGATCCGAAAAAACACCACCGGCAGCGGCGAAAGTTGGACCTGCTCCATGACCATTGAGTACACGGAAAAATAATCGCCACACGATTGGAGCCAGCACGACGCGCCAGCGAGTGGCCCGACCCAGAAGAAATTGTTTATTGGTCATCCGCCAATAGCCAATGACCAGCATCACTCGCTCGTATGTTGAAACCACAGCCCAGTGGATGTCAGAGTTTGGGTTGTGGTTGTTCGTGAGCCACACTACCCAGCTATGCGCGCTGGCCGTGGCATCCCCGCACCGCCTTCTTCAACTCACCTCCTCCACAACATTTGACAATAACTCACGAAACCCACGGGAGGCTCAGCTGTTCCGAAGCTGGGTCTCCCGTCGACACGCTGCCTCTCAAGTCTGGAAGTGTTCCTTGGGTACAACAACGAATTACTTGAAACGTGGTGAGAAAGTGTCTGGGCCATTCAGCCTGCAGCACATCCGCCGCCTTCTCAAAGAGCACCGACTCAAAGCCAACGACCTCGTCGCCGAGTCCAAAGAGGGCCCCTGGAAACGAGTCGCCGAGGTTTACAAACTCTTGGAGCCGACCGCGAAAAAAAATAGCGAGCCGATCCCCAAGGCTAAACCGGTCGAGGAGGCAGACGAATACGACACGACTTTCGACGGACTGGAGGAGTTAGTAGCCGGTTTACCTACCATTAAGAAGAAAGGCACGAAGCGCAATGCTTGCCCAATTTGCGGCAGGTTGTTCGCGGAGGGGGTCACCGCTTGCCACTACTGCGCTAGCGCCCGTGTAGAAATGGAGACTGCAGAGATTGGGCGTTACATTGCCGCGACGCCCGTAAGGGAGAGGGTGGACCCGTCGGAAAAGTTTCCAGACGTGATCGATATCCTCGTGTGCCTGTTCTGTGCTTGCTTCGGCCTGCTCTTGGGGCTCATCGCTTTGTGTCGCGGCCAAGTGCGCCGTGGTGCGATCATGATTTTAGTCGCGCTGCTGGCACCAATTATTATTTGGATTTTTCGCGAACTGTTAATTGCAAGTCTCCTGGTACATATGCAGTGATAACGCGACTGCTTATCCGTGTTCCGGCGAGGTCGATGCTCGCCGAACATAGATCGGCTGGCGGGTGTTCGGTGCGGGGCTTGCGGCGCCGCCGCTTTGTCCGACCAGAGGTGTCTCAGAATTTGTGGAGACTTGCGGTCGTTTGAGTACGAGGTCGGGAGACGGGTGTGCCAATTGTTCTTGGCAGGTGACCTTGAAGGCCAACACGAACCCGAAGCGTGAGCGAGGGCGAACGCTTCACGAAACATCGATCGCAGAATGACCCTGGTTTGGAGCGATCGCCCGCGCTCACGCTTCGGGTTGGTTTGCGTTTGCCAAGATTTGTGGGCACGCCCTGCGGGTTGTCCGACGGCCTCTTCCAATCGGAAGGGAATTGCTGGCGACTGTGAATTCTCCCGGTCGGCGGGGAGGCCGCCAGACGACTCCATCACGCGGATCCGACAAAGCTCACCACGACCGGCCTGTGGCTTCCGCCGCAGAAGCGATCGGGCCTTTTTCGAGTGTTCGCTCACGCACCGAACAGCTTCTTGCAGACGAGGCCCTCGTTGATCGTCGCGCGTTCCGGACGGCCTTTGTGCTTGTAGACCAGCTCCATGTGATCGACTCCCATCGACGCGAGCACCGTCGCGTGCAAGTCGTGGACGTGCAGGCGATCTTCGACTGCGTGCAGGCCGATCTCGTCGGTGGTGCCGATCGTTTGGCCGCCGCGGACTCCGCCGCCGGCGAACCACATCGTGAAGCCGTAGGGGTTGTGGTCGCGGCCGTCGCCTTGTTCGCTCATTGGAGTGCGGCCGAATTCGCCCCCCCAGATCACCAGCGTTTCGTCGAGCAACCCGCGTTGCTTCAGATCGCGCAGCAGGCCGGCGATCGGTTGATCGGTCCCGCGGCACAGCTTCGAGTGATTCGCTTCGATCCCTTTGTGAGCGTCCCACTTGCTGCCGCTGCCGGAATACAACTGCACGAAGCGGACGCCCCGCTCGACCAGCCGCCGAGACAGCAGGCACATGCGGCCGAACGTCTCGGTCTCTTTCTGGTCGATGCCGTACAGCGACTGCGTGTCGGCGGTTTCTTGCGACAGATCGACCGCTTCCGGAGCGGACGCCTGCATCCGAAACGCCAGCTCATATGCCTGAATGCGAGCATCCAGTTCCGTCTGCTGCGGCCGACTCGCGGCGTGTTGCCGGTTGAGCTGCGTGAGGAAATCGAGCTTGCCGCGCTGCTGGTCCGAGTTCACTCCCTCGGGGTTATCGAGGTTCGGGATCGGCGTCTTGCCGCTTTGCAGCCGCACTCCCTGATAGACCGCCGGCATGAAGCCCGATCCCCAATTGCGCGGCCCGTTGACGACTTCGTCCTTGCCGTCTTGCAGTACGACGAACGCGGGCATGTTCTGGTTCTCGGTGCCGAGTCCGTAGCTGACCCACGCCCCCAACGACGGCCGCCCGGCGATCGTCACGCCGGTGTTCATCTGGCAGACGCCCCCCGAATGATTGATGCCGTTCGTCCAACACGACCGCACGACCGCGATGTCGTCGATGCACTCGGCCGTGTGAGGCAACCAATCGCTGACCCACAACCCGCTCTGACCGTACTGCGACCATTTCCGCTTCGACGGAAACAGCGGAGCATCCACCTCCCCCATCGACAAAATCACCGGCTTGAAACTCGGCGGCAGCTTTTGTCCCGCCCACTCATTGAGCTTCGGCTTCGGATCAAACGTGTCGATGTGACTCGGCCCACCTTCCATAAAGAGGAAAATGACCGACTTCGCCCGCCCAAACCGATGCGGCACTTTCGCGCTGTGAGCGGATGCGGGCGAAGAATTGTCGGACTCGGCCGCGCTCAGCGTTGATTGCAACAGCCACGACAATGGGATCGTCCCGAAGCCAGCGCCGGCGCGGAGCAGCATTTCACGGCGATTCGAATTACCGATTTGATGAATCATGATTCGGAGAACTTTGGTCGTCGATCAATTGCTTGCCAATCCCAACTGAGAACGCACCGCCTGCCTGATTTTCGCAGCCCAGCGGATCGGAGTCACTGCGTTTTCAAAACGCGGTGATCCTAAAACCAGACATCCGTTTGGAACAGCCTTTGGAGTGCGGTGGACCCAGAGGGTGCCCCGCACCGCTTTGGATCGCGGCCCAGCCGCTTTGGTTTTTGAACGTCGAACCATCCCAAGAAAGCGGTTCCACCGCCATCCAAAGTGGCGATGACCCGCCGCTCTCCAAATCTCTGACGCGAGACAGAATGCCTGCGTTCACCCCCCGAAATCAAGCAGGAACTACGGCCCGGCCGAGGCGTCAGCCTGTTTGTTTCCCTGGTCGAACAGATGGCGAACGGCTCGGCCGCTGATGGTTTCGCGACGCAGCAGTTCCACCGCGATGAGTTCGACCGCTTGCCAGTGACCGGCTTGATTGAGCAGATGTTCCACCTTAGCCAAGAGACGGCGTTCGAGTCGTTCGGCTTGGCGTTCGCCGGCTCGCTGCACGGCAAGTCGGCGGACGGCTCGCAGGTCGGCGCTGGCTCCGTCCCAGGCATACGCTCCGGTGTGTCGAGCCTCGGCCGCTGCGCCGGCGAGTGAAATCAGAATCTCACGTTCCAGCCAATCTTCCAAGGGCCGAACCCGTCCCTTTTGGAACTCGCAGCGGCCAAGCCAGGCGTGTCCCGGTAAGATGCTGACACGTTGCACCGCGCGGCCCAGAGCCAGCGCGACGACGGCATGCCCCGCTTCGTGATAGGCCGTCGTTGTGACATCCGGCGACACCTTGGGAACAACGGGCACGCTCATTGCCTGAACAACATTTCGAGGGAAAGGTGTCGGAGGAGTTTATTCACGAATCGCAACGTTGACTGCAGAACTTAGCACGAAGTCCACAGATCGCCGAGGCTACTGCGCGACACCGAACGCATCGTGCTGCCGAAATGCGGCTACCAAGGAGACCTGCTGCGGTCATGCATCCGCTGGACGAAGCCGAATCAACCTGCGTTGCATGGTCGCTGACACCAAAGGGAAAGGCCGTGGTCGAAGAGTCGACCACGGCCTTTGGTTTTCTGTCAGACGCGCTTCAATCGACTAGAACTTGAAGATGGCGTCGATGCCGGCGATGTCTTCGTTCCAGGGGCTGACGTCGTTGCCCGGAGCCCAGTTGTGCCGCATTTCGGGTCGCACAACAACGTTCGGTGTGACCTGGTAGTTCACGCCGTAGGTGAACGTGTTGTAGGACACGCCATCGGCCTTGTACCACTCTTGGCGTGCTCCTGCCTTGAGCTTGTCGCTGAGTTGGTAGAAGGAGTAGTTGATGAACGAGACCGAGTCACCCGCAGTCAGGCTTTCTGGGTCAGCGAGGTTGCCACCGCTGTTAGTGCCCAACATGTCAATCTGATGGACTGACACCAGCTTGTCGCTCCATTTGTGCGACAGGATGAAGCTGTTGATCGAGCCATCGCCACGCACACCAAAGTTTCCAAACGCTGCCGAGTAGACCAACGTGGTGTTTTCGCTGGCCGCGTACGTCGCACCGATGATTGCGTTGTTGCCACCCAGGTTTTGGTTGAACCCGGTGTCCCAACCCAGTGTCCAGCCGCCGATCAAGCTCAGCTTGTCGTCGACCTTGTACGTCGCCAACGCACCCGTGTGAGTGAATGGCTCGCTGTTGTAAAAGGTGATTTGCTTGCTGAAGAAGAAGTTGTCCGGAGACGTGACCACTTCGTATCCGATGGGCGTGTAGAAGTGACCGAGCTTGACGGACAGGTTGCCGCTGGCGATCTCCGCGTACAACTGCGGCATGGCCCATTCGTAAATGCCATGATCAAAACCGTTGGCAAAGTCCCATTTGCCCGCTTGATTGCCGAACGACTGCGCGTCATTGCCGTCCACGCCGTAGAGAAGGTCCGCGCGATAGCCGAAGCCCACGCCATTGCTGCCATCGGCCACTTTGGCGACGTACAGGTACATCTGGTTGAGGTTGATGTTGTTCCATTCGCGGTCGTCCAAGAACGGTCCGTTGCCCGTGAATGATCCGTCGGGATTGCTGGCGTATCCGAATTGCATCCAGCCGGCGACGGTGATGCCTTTGTCCTTGAGACAATTGTTGCCGCACTCATCGTCGAAGGCCGACATGAGCGCCCAAGGCTCTTTCTTTTCTTCGGCACAGCCATCGCCATTAGCGAACAGGCCACCGAACAAGCAACTGCCCGAGGTGCAGCCATCGCTCAGACAACCAGGTTGGCCAGCAGTGCCGCAGCCGGGAGCGGCGGTGCTTGATTCGGCGGGGGCCTGAGCCACGGGCTGGCTGCCAATCTGCTGCAGGTGCAGAGCCAGCCGCTCGCCCGCTCGCTTGTAGACCGCATCGCTGCCCTCCGGCTGTGCCGCCGGAACTGGCGGCGCGCTGTTGGCGTCTTGAGCGAAGGTCAAATTGTCCGTCGAAACCCCAACGCTGCCGAGCAGCAGCAGGGCTCCGGCGGATCGACGAATCAGTTCCGAAATTCGGCCGTGTCGCATGGTCCTCTCCTAGATCATTCTGGATCGAGTAATTCCGTTATTCGACGATTCGCCGGAACAACCGGTCGAAATTGCCGCCACGATTTGAGTCGCGTCGTCGAGTGAGTCCCTCGAAGCGAAGAACTTCACTTGATTGCACGAACTCGGACATCCCCACCAGTGAGCGCTGTGGGGTCAGGTCCTCCATTGCTTCTTATCGGAACGGATAGAACGAGAATCCCGTGCAGGCGCTCGTACTTGTCAGAGCCTTCGGAGTTCTCAGACTTCCCGCGACTCTCCAAGTTCACGCAGATGGCAAGCTCAACGCGGTCGGCACGCCATGCGGGACGTGCGGCAGAATGTGCGACTAGAAAGGTCGATCTGGTCTCTTCAGACAGCGCGATCAGCGAAGCTTGCCGATCGGAGATTCTCAGCGCGCGCGGGTCGCGCATTTCGACGTGGCTTTCCACGACATGTTCAATCAGCCAACCTCACGGCAACCGCAGAACTCTCAAAAAAAGCCACGACAACGGGCAACAGAAGTTGCCGGTGGTATCGCTTGTTCCAGCTAGGCAAGCAATTCCTTCACGACGCGTGCCCCTTCGACACCCGTCAGTCGCGAATCCAAACCCTGGAACTTCATGCTGAACCGCGAATGATCGATTCCCAGCAGGTGCAGCAGCGTCGCGTGAACGTCGTGGACCGAGACGCGATTCTCAACCGCGTGATAGCCGAACTCGTCGGTTGCTCCGTAATTGAAGCCAGGCTTGAAACCACCTCCCGCGAACCACATTGTGAATCCGGCGAGATGGTGATCGCGGCCGTTACCTTGAGCCATCGGTGTGCGGCCGAACTCGGAGCCGAACACGATGATCGTGTCCTTGAGCATGTCTCGTTGCTTGAGATCCGTGATCAGTGCGGCGATGGCTTGATCGACTTCCTTGGCGGTGCCGGCAACGTGATCTTTCACCGAGCCGTGATGGTCCCAATCGCGGTGATAAAGCTGGATGAAACGAGTTCCTCGCTCGGCTAAGCGGCGGGCCAGCAAGCAATTCGACGCGAACGAACCGTCGCCACCCTTCGTGCCGTACAGATCAAAGATGTGCTGCGGTTCGTTCTTGACGTCCATCAGTTCCGGGACGCTCGACTGCATCCGAAACGCGAGTTCGTACTGGCTGACTCGCGTCGCAATTTCGGGATCATCCAGCGACTCGTTGGCAATACCGTTGAGCGATTGCACGGCATCAACCACGTCACGCTGCCGCTTCGGAGTCACTCCCTTGGGATTGCCGACGTACAAGACGGGATCGCCGGTGCCACGGAACTCGACTCCTTGAAACTGTCCCGGCAGGAATCCCGAATGCCATTGCCTCGCCGCGATCGGCTGCTTCTGTCCAAACTTGCCGGTGGAGACCATCACGACGAAGCCGGGCAAACTTTCGGATTCGGCTCCGAGTCCGTACAGCAGCCACGATCCCATCGCCGGCCGGCCGGGATTCATTGTGCCGGTGTTCATGAAGGTGTGAGCCGGATCGTGATTGATCGCATCGGTCGAGAGCGATCGCACGATGCACATGTCGTCCGCACACTTCTCGCCGAGGTGCGGCCAAATCTCGGCCATCGACTGCCCTGATTTGCCCCACTGCTTGAAGGGATGCTGCGGCGCGAAGCAGTTCAGCTTCTGCCCTTGAAGCTGGGCGATCTGTTGTCCTTTGGTGATCGATTCCGGCATCGGCTGTCCGTGCAACTCCGCCAGCTTGGGCTTGTTGTCGAACGTATCGATGTGCGTCATGCCGCCGGCCATGTACAGCCAAATGACTCGCTTGGCCTTCGGAGCGAAGTGCAACGGATTCAACACGCCCGGCCATTTCGGCACTTGCTTCCCCGACGAATCCGCGGCAACGCCGTCTCGCGTCAGCAACGAACCCAGCGCCATCGAACCCAAACTGACTCCGGTGGATTGCAGAAAAGCTCGTCGAGCGATGGACGTTGGAATTTGCATGGCAGACCTCATCATCAAAAGTCACTCTGCGAATCTTTGCGTAATCTGCGTTTCGCTTTTGAAAACGCAGATTACGCGGATGATCGCAAAGTTTGAAATGAAAAACAGATTCGTGGTTCAAAGTGACGTAAAAAATAGTGCCGCTCACCAGCATTCCCGCAGGGCCTCCGCGAACCGCTCGATCTGCCAGTCCGAGTCCTCCAGGCCAACCGAGACGCGGATCAGATGCCGCGAGATGCCGCAGCTTTCGGCGAAGTCCAACTCGCGGTAGTGAGCCAGGATCGTGAACGGGCAGCAGAGCGTGAAGCTGGTCCCCAAATTCGGACCTTTGGGAATTTGCAGCGCATCGAAGAACCGCTCGGTCTTCGCGGCCGCGTCGCGCAACACGACCGAGAACAGTCCGCCGAATCCGCCTCCCGGACGAAGGTGCCGTTCGTAGTTCGCACGATCGACACGCGCCGGATAAAAAACGTCAGCGACTTCGGGACGCTCGGCGAGAAACTCGCACAGCCGCGCGGCGTTGGCGTTGATCCGCGGAATCCGCTGGGCGACGTCGCGCGAGTTGCGTTCCAGAACGATCGCGTCTTCGCCGTAGAAGATGTCCTCGAACTCTTCAGCCAAAAGCGTCTTCAGCCGCTCGTAATATGGCCGCTCGCGATTGAGCACCAGCGAGCCAGCCAGCACGTTACCGGCACCAGAGAAGTATTTCGTGAGGCTTGTAGCCACGGCATCCGCGGCTGGCAGCGTGTCGAGATTCACGCACGCCGCGAACGTGTCGTCGATCAACAACGGGAAGTCCTGTCGCAACGAAAGCTCACTGAGCCGTGCGATATTCGGGCTGCCCAGCAACGGGTTTCCCGGTAACTCGACGAACAATCCCAGCAGCGATTCCGTTGCCGCCAACCGTGCGACCTCGTCGATGTCAGATTCAGTGCCGCGCGGAAAGAACGCGACCGCGTTTTCCGCCGCTTGAATCCGCGACAGCCGTTGTTGAATTTTCAAGTTGTCCACATACGGAAACCCAAACTGGATGCTGCGCTGTTCCGGCCGCAGCCGTTGAAACAGTCGATACGCCGTGAAGACAGCAGCCATTCCGGACGGAAACAGATAAACGTCCTCGGCTGAGCAACCCTGCAACTCAGCCACTCGTTCACGAAGCAATTGCTTCGCGCGAGCACCGTCGGCCGCCACGTGGCCTTCGAGCAATGCGACTGCTTGTCGCGAAGGAATAATCTCTCCCGCGTGTTGCCAGAACGCTTTCGCCGTGTCTCGCGCCGCGAGCGGCATCAACACGGCATGAACCCGTCCATCGAATCCGGCTCCGACGCGCACCAGCGCTCCGGTTTCGCGGGCCACGAACTCCGCACAGCGTCGTGCGACAGGCTCCGACGGAAACGCGATCGCGCACTCGCCTGGCCGAGCCAACTGACGCTCGCACTCGGCGAACAGCCGTGCGGTGTCGGGATGAAAAAAGAAGCGCGGATAGCCGCACTGCATCGCGCCCGTGACCGTCGGATCGCCCTCTTCATAGCCGACGTTGTCCCGCCAGCGCGGCAAGCAGACCGACACGGCGTGCCGTTCTTCCGGGATCGGTAGGCCGAGGTCTGCCCCTCGCCAGCGACTGACAAACTGCGAAGACGTCATGAACGGAAACATTCCTCTTGCGAACTAATTTCTCGTGATAGTCTCGTGTAGATTCAGAATCGTCCGAGCGACGCTGGTCCACGCGGCGAGTTCGGATTTGTCGAGATCAGCCGGTGCCGGCTTCGCTCCGACGGTGAGCAGTTCGTTGGCGGCGGTCGCGTCCGACTTGTATTCGTCGAGATGCGTTTGCAGCAGTCGTTCGAGGACTTCGGCTTCGGCAGGTTTGATCGGTCGCGAGACTGCGCGGCGAAAGGCCCAATCGAGTTTGTCCCGCGTGGTCGAGCCGCTAGAACGCAGAATAGTTTCGGCGAACGTTCGCGAGGCTTCAACGTACGACGGGTCGTTGAGCAGCACGAGCGATTGCAGTGGCGTGTTCGAGCGGGGCCGGTCGGCGATGCATTCTTCGCGGTTGGGGGCGTCGAACGCGAGCAGACTCGGATGCAGGTATTGCCGCTGCCAGTGGGTGTAGAGGCCGCGGCGATACAGGCTCTCGCCGGAGTCGTTCTGCCACTCGCGAGCCGGGAAGTTGAGGTACGCGAAATAGCCCGGCGGTTGGTACGGCTTGACGCTCGTGCCGCCGAGCTTCGTGACCAGCAGGCCGCTGATCGACAGCGCGTTGTCGCGGACGAGTTCGGCGTCGATGCGGAAGCGTCCCTGTCGCGCGAGCCAACGGTTGTACGAGTCGGCTTCACGCAACTCGCGGCCGGCGAGTGACGACTGCTGATAAGTATTCGACAGGACGATCGACTTGATGAGTTGCTTCACATCCCAGCCGCTGTCGGCAAACGAGGCGGCGAGGTGATCGAGCAGCAGCGGATGACTCGGCCACTCACCTTGTGCTCCGAGGTCGTCGAGCTTGCGCGACAAGCCGGCTCCGAAGAGCTGTTTCCAAATGCGGTTGACGAAGACTCGCGCCGTCAGTGGGTTGTCCTTCGAGACGATCCACTTCGCGAGCTCTTGCCGCGTGAGACGTGTCGGGCTTTCGAGAGGCTGCGAGGACAAGACGGCCGGAAATGCAGGAGTCACTTCCTCGCCGCTGTCATCCATCCAGTTGCCCCGCTTCAGAATGCGGACCATCCGCGGTTGGACCGAGGCGGTGATGAGCGTGCTGGGAATTCGTGCGTCCATTTCCTTGCGAGCGGTCTCGCGTTCGGCGATTTGTTTTCGAGCCGCGTCGAGAGCCGGCGCGGTCGATCGGAAGTGCGCGGCGAGTTCGTTCTTCTGTGTGTCGTTGCGTTGACCGGCAGCGATCGCCAGCAGCGCCGCGATGTTCGGCGGCGGAGCTTGATCGGCTCGGATCGGTCGCGGCGAAGTTGCCACCGAAAGGCGGAAGCGGCCGATCGTGTGGTTGGGATTGTCGAGATTTTGCAGCAGCGAGATCGTCAGCGTCGAACTCTCGCCGCCGGCGATGTCGCTGACGGTTTCAAACACGGCAGTCTGCGGCTGCCCGACTTTTTCCATGATCGCCCAGCCCCACGTTTTGCCTTTCGCGTCGCTGTCGATCGCCGCCGCGACTGCCCATTTTTTGTACGGGTTGTTTTCGGCGGCTCCCGTTTGTTCGTAGGTCGCGGTCGCGTTCTGCAACGGGACGGCCTCGTCGATCGTCTCGCCGACGATGTGCTTCACGGTGAACTCGCTGAGCACAAAGTTGCCGTTGCCCGCTCGGCCCGGACCTTTCGCCGGCAGTGAATCGTCCGGCAGAACTTCGAGCCGAAAAGCGGTGATCCCCTTCGGCGGATTTTTCACGACGAACGTGTAGGTGTCGGTCGCCGGGTTTTTGCCGCTGGCCAAAATCGAGCCGTCATTCTTGGCCGTGAGCGTGACTCCTTCGGCGGACGTGATCGTTTCCGGCTTGAGCAATGTCCACACGACGTGCGACTTCTCCCACGCGACTTGAGCGGCCGCCAATTCCGGCGTCGATGTTCCCAAAAACTTTTTGACGTCGGCGATTTCTTGATCGAGCTTCGTCAGCGTGGCCTCTTGCTCGGCGTTGGGGACTTTGACGAACGGCCCCCAGTTGCCGTCGGCGTGCGCACCCGAATACAGACCGCGTTCTTGGATGTCGGCGAAGAAGGCTTCGAAGCGATAAAAGTCGCGAGTGGTCAGCGGATCGAACTTGTGATCGTGGCATTCGGCGCAGCCCAGCGTGATGCCCAGCCATGTCCCGCTCGCGTTGCGGACTCGTTCGGCGATGTACTTCGCGAGGTACTCTTTGTCTTGCACTCCGCCCTCGGCGCTCATCATCCCCAAGCGGTTGTAGCCGGAGGCGATCAACTGCTCGCGAGTCGGATTCGGCAGCAGATCGCCGGCGAGTTGCTCGATCGTGAATTGATCGAAGCGCTTGTTCGCGTTGAACGAGTCGATGACGTACTGCCGAAACGGCGAGACGCTCATGTTTTGATCGCCGTGATAGCCGACGGTGTCGGCGTAGCGCACGAGGTCCAACCACCACATCGCCTGCCGTTCGCCGAAGTGCGGCGACTTGAGCAGCCGATCGACGAGCTTTTCGTAGGCGGCCGGCGATGAGTCGTTTACAAACGCAGCGACTTCTTCCGGCGTCGGCGGCAGACCGATCAGGTCGAAGCTCAGCCGCCGAATCAGCGTGACGCGGTCGGCTGCGGCGGATGGTTTGAGGTTGTGCTTTGCAAGTTCGTCGGCGATGAGCGTGTCGATGGCGGTTGAAGATTTGGGATCACGGCTGTCGGCCGGGCGTTTGACGGGCAGGAATGCCCAATGGCCTTCGAACTTCGCACCCTGCTCGATCCATTTTTTGAGCAGCGCGATGTCTCGCGGCGTCAGCGACTTCCCACTCTCGGCCGGTGGCATTTTCTGTTCGGGGTCGGCGGAAGTGATGCGGCGGAAGAGTTCGCTGTCGGTCGGCTTGCCCGGTGCGACGGTTCCTGGCTCGCCGTCTTTGCCGTGTAAGCCCTCTTGCGTGTCGAGCCGCAGATCGGCTTTGCGTTTGTTTTTGTCCGGCCCGTGGCAGAAGAAGCAGTTGTCCGACAGGATCGAACGAATGTCGCGATTGAATTCGACGACGTCAGGCAACGGGCCACTGTCGGCGGCCAACACGGAACCAGCCAAAGAGGCAATGGCCGCGACAAACCCACTCCAGAAAAGTCTCGCACGCATGACCATCACCCTCCGGAAAAACAGCACGGTCTCAAACCGGCGGCAGATTACCAGATGACCCCGTCCGATATCACGCAAGAACACCGGCAAGGGCCGCGTCACACTTCAGGATGCACCCACGGTCCGCGATACGGCCGTCGCAGCAATTTGTTCGCGGCCGGATCGTTGGCGATCACGCCCTTCGCCGCATCCCAGGTGAGCGATCGGCCAAGCTGCATCGACAAGTTGGCGAGGATGCAGCTCACCGTCGAGGTGTGCCCCTCTTCGATGTCGGCCACCGGCTTGCCACGCGTCGCGATGCAGTCGAGCAGGTTCTGCATGTGCCGGCGGATCGCCGGGGCCACATGTTTTTCGAGATCCTTCTCGGTCTTGTCTTCGGGGTATTGCTCCAACTCCATCGTCACGTCCTTGTGAATCGCCTCGCCGCTGTTCGGGATGAAGTCGTAGCTGTTGACGCTGGCCTTCAGCGTCCCTTTCTCGCCGTAGAACGTCGCGCCCCACGGATACTTCGGATCGGGTGAGGAGCCCCAGGTGCGATGCTGCCAGACGACGTTCACGCCGTCGAACTCGAACGTCGCCGTCTGCGTGTCGGAGATGTTCGCCTTGCTGTTCTTGTCCATCAGGATGCCGCCGGTCGAGCTGACCGTCTTCGGCCAGCCGAGTCCTGCCATCCAGCGGACCATGTCGAGCATGTGGATGCACATGTCGCCAACGATCCCGTTGCCGTATTCCATGAACGCTCGCCAGCGACGCGGATGCACCAGCGGGTTGTACGGCCGCATCGGAGCCGGCCCGGTCCACATTTCGTAGTCGAGATAATCCGGCGGCGTCGCGTCAGGCGGATTCTCGCGAGCACGCATGTGGTAGTAGCAGTAAATCTCAATCAGCCCGATCTTGCCGAGCTTCCCTTCCTGAATCAGTTCGCGAGCCTCCGCCAAATGCGGCGTGCTGCGTCGCTGCGTCCCGACCTGCACGACTCGTCCATGTTTCCGAGCCGCAGCCAGCATCGCCTGACTCTCGACGACGTCCACGCTCGTCGGCTTCTGGACGTAGATGTCCGCTCCAGCCTTCACCGCTTCGATCATTGGCAGCGCGTGCCAGTGATCCGGCGTCGCGATCTCGACGATGTCGAGGTCTTTTTCCGCGAGCATCTTCCGATAGTCGCCGTACAACCGCGGAGTCTTCTTCGACACCTGCCGCGAGGCCACGATCTCACCCGCCTCGGCCAGCATCTTCTTGTCCACGTCGCACAGCGACACCACTTCGACCGGCGAAATCTGAATCAGCCGCAGCAAGTCACACTTGCCGTACCAGCCGCAGCCGATCAGGCCCACGCGCTTCGGCTTTGGCTCCGCCGCGAACGCAGCCGGAAGCACGGGCAGAAACGAACTCAATGCAACACTGCCGGCACCGGCTTTCAAGAACTGACGACGATCCATGATGATCTTTCAAGAAAAGGATGTTTCAGAGTGATGTCCGTCACGATTTCAAAACGAGTCGCAAGCAGCACCCACTTCACGGGAGCAAATCCGGCAGCTTGGCCTTCGCGTCTTTGCCGTGGTCTTTCAGCGTCATCTTGATAACGGCCATTTGCTTCTGGCCGCCGAAGCTGGCGTTCAGTTCTTGCTGTATTCCCGCCAGTCCGAACGGCACGTCTTTGTGGCGGAAGACTCGGTGCGTCATGCCGAACTTCGTGTTGCCGAATTCAAGCTCGTTGTGTCCGCTGACCACCGAGCACTCCAGATCCCCCTGTTGCCAATTGATCTTCTCTTTGGCCTCTTCGTTCTTGAGATTCTGCTTCGGGCCTGCCAACAGCATCGCGAAGGCGGGGTCTTTGAGTGGGATCGATTCCACCACTTCCGGTTCGTTGGATCCGTACTTGGCCCAGCATTTCACCATCTTGCTGATCGGGTCTTTCCCCTCTCCGAATTCCTCTTCGGGGACGAGCAGTCGCCAGGTCACATTCGCCAATTGCGGATGATCGCAAGTCTGTTCCATTTCAATGAACCGGCACTGCTTCCCGCCATGAAATGCCTGGCCGAACGACCGCAGCTTCCACGAGGGGCCGATCTCTTGCCCATTGAGCTTCACGTTCACGTTGAACTCGGCCCACGATCCGTCTTTGGGCAGCGACTGGATCAATGCTCCCGACTTCGGCTCGTCGGCGACGGAGCTTTCGATGGTCAGTAGCAACGAACTCAACACAAAGCCGACGATGATGGCGTTGACGAACCGGCGTCGATTCATGAGGTGCTCCCGCGAAAAGAAGTGAGAAGTGATTCCGCGACGGCGGCAGCATAAACGAATCCGTACCGCGTCCGTCAGGGATCGACCTGGTGAGTAATGACGGGTCGGCTCCCTTTCGGTCGCGGTACGGCGTGTCGCTGGATTACAAGTAGATTGGACGCCGACGTCCGATCGCCCAAACGTAAGCGTCCGGGCTACAGACTCATTTGCAGGACCGATTCGCTATGAACAATTTCTCGCGCCGCGACTTCCTCAAAGAGACCGTCCTCACAACCGCCGCTGGTTGGTCGTTGTCGGTCAGCCAAACACTCAACGCCGCCGAGACAACCGCCGGCAGCTTGCACATCGCTCCGTTCAAGTTTGACGTCACGCCGCCGCTCGGTCATTCGTGCTGCGGGGGGTGGATCAAGCCGATTGAAGTTGTGGACGATGCGCTCGAAGCGGTTGGAGTCGTGTTGCTCGGAGCCGGCAAGCCGATCGTGTTGTGTGCCGTCGATTGGACGGGGCTGTTGAACGAAGCTCACCTCGAGTGGCGCACGGCGCTCGCTCAGGCAGCCGGGACGACGGCCGATCGAGTCGCCGTGCATTGCGTGCATCAGCACAACGCGCCGTTCGCCTGTCTCGAAGCCGAACGAATCGTGCTCGCCGAGGGCGACCTGCCGCACATCGTCGATCTCGACTTCTTCAAACGCTGCCTCGACGCGGGCCGAGCGGCCATCGAAAAGTCGATAAAACAAGCACGCCCCGTGACACACATTGGCTGGGGCCAGGGGAAGATCGAAGGAGTCGCCTCGAACCGCCGAGTCCATCGCGACGAGTCCGGCAAAGTGCTGGCGATGCGAGGCAGTGCCTGCACGGATCCGAAGTTGATCGCGTTGCCCGACGGCTTGATCGATCCGTTCCTGAAGACGGTCGCCTTCTTCAACGGCGAAAAGAAACTGGCCTCACTGCATTACTACGCGACACACCCGATGAGCTACTACGCCGACGGCCGAGCCACCAGCGACTTCGCCGGATTGGCTCGCAAGCAGCGGCAGCAGGACGAGCCGGATTGCCTGCATGTCTACTTCACCGGCTGCGCGGGGAACGTCTCGGCCGGCAAGTACAACGACGGCTCGAAAGCGGTGCGGCCGATCCTGACGAAGCGCGTGTACGACGGCATCGTCGCGTCCGAAGCGAAACTCGAACGAGCCGAGATCAAAACGCTCGCCTGGAAGACCGCCGAAATTCTGCCGCCCCCACGCTCATCGTTGCACGCCGAGATGATCGCTCAACAAATCTCGACGAAGACCAACGCCGTCGTGAACCGCAACCGTCCGTCGTACATGCTCTCGTGGCTGCATCGCGTCGAGAAACGCATCCCGATCGTGCTCAGCTCGCTGCATCTGGGCGGCGTGAAGCTGCTGCATCTCCCCGCCGAGTCGTTCATCGAATACCAACTCCGCGCCCAGCAGATGCAGCCGGACAATTTCGTCTGCACGTCGGCCTACGGCGACGGCGGCCCGTGGTACATCCCGGTCAAAGAGGAATACGCCAACGGCGGCTACGAAGTCAGCGTCGCCTTCTGCGAACCGGAGATCGATGACGTGCTGACCGAAGGGATGAAGCGGATATTGCTGAGCTAACTTGGAGCGGATCAATCCTTCGTGACGGCTTCGTCCAAGTTCAACAACGCTCTCGCGACGAGCGACCAGGCGGCGCGTTCGCTGGCATCTCCCTCGCCCGGACCGGCGAGCGTTGCGGCGTCGAGTTCCTTTGTGGTGAGGCGTTCTCGCTGAGTCTTGAGGAAGCGACCCAACAGCGTGATCTCGACAGCGGTGGGTGGTCGCGTGAGACAGCGGCGGAAGAGGTCGGCGAGTCGCGCGTCATCGCTGCTCGGCAGCGCCGCGAATTGCCGGCCGAGGGCTTGTGAGGCTTCGATGAAGACAACGTCGTTGAGCAGCGTCAGAGCTTGCAGCGGCGTGTTCGAGACTTCGCGGCGGCAGACGCATGCCTCGCCGCTGGGTGCGTCGAACGTCGTGAACATCGCGAACGGCGCGGTCCGCTTCGCGAACGTGTAGAAACTGCGGCGATGCCGATCGAGTCCCTCGCTGACCTTCCAGGCGAGTTGCCCGTAGGTCCCTTCGGTCGTGATGTTCGCCGGCTGCGGCGGAAAGACGCTCGGCCCACCGAGTTTGCGGCCGAGCAATCCGCTGACGCTCAGCAATGAATCGCGCACAGATTCGGCCTCGACTCGGAAGCGCGGGCCGCGCGCGAGCAGTTCGTTTTGAGCATCGCGACGCAACAAGTCCGGCGTGACACGGCTCGACTGCTGATACGTCGCACTCGTGGCGATGAGGCGGTGCAGGCGTTTGAGGCTCCAGGAACTCCGACTTCCGAATTCCACCGCCAGCCAATCGAGCAATTCTGGATGCGTGGGCAGCGCGCCTTGGAAGCCGAAGTCTTCTTGCGTGCGCACGAGGCCGCGGCCGAAGAATGCGGACCAGTGACGGTTGGCAGTCACTCGCGCGGTCAGCGGGTTTTCTGGCGAGACCAGCCAGTTCGCGAGTGCGAGCCGATCGGCTGTGGCGTTCGGCGGCAGTGGAGGCAACGCCGACAAACTGCCGGCGGTGACGAGTTCTTTCGGTTGCAGGAACTCACCGCGATGATGCCGATGCGTCGGGCGCGGGTTGCTCGCGGGACGCTCTTGCATCACGAGCGACGTCGGCAGCGTTGGACGCTGAGCACGCAGGTTCTCAATCGCTTGTCGCTCGCTGGCGAGTTCCGGAGCAATCGTGACGAAGTGTCTCCGGAGTTGCTCAATCTGTGTTGCGGAACGCGAAGCCTGCGGAGTGAGCAACGCGGATTCGACAGCACTGGGCAGGAAGGTTGCCTCGATGGCCGACGGATTGGTCGTGACCGAGATGCGGAAGTGGCCGATGCCGGCGGCGTAATAACGTTCGAAGAGCATTCGCAGCGTGAAGGCCGTTGACGAAAGTGGCTCGGCCAGCGCGAAGACCGCTGCGTGTGGTTTGCCTTGGCCGCCGTTGATCGACCAACCGGTTTGCTTGTTGTCGTCGAGCGCGGTCGCTGCCGTGCTGCCGCCGCTTGCGAACGATTGCGTCGCGCGAGCAAACCGAATCAAACCGTCGGGCCTCGCGATCGCGATGTCGCTCAAGAAGAAGTCGCCGTGCGGACCTTCGTAATAAACTCGACCGGGACCGTGCTTGGGGAGACGGTCATCGGGCAACGCTTCGAGACGAACCGCGGTGATGCCGCTGGGGACGTCGGCGAACGAGACTTCGTAAACATCGCTCTTGGACATGTCGCCGCTGGAGAAGACGGAACCGTCCGGTTCGATGGTCAGCAACGGCAGGTTGCTCTTCGCGGCGACGGGGCGGAGTGGAATCCACTTCACCGCCGATTTCTCGACGGAGGCGAGCCAAGCGTTGAATCTCTGATTGAAATGCTGCCGACGTTGATCGTCCACCGAACCCCCGGCCGGATTTCGCCGGCCGAGACTGAGGCGAAACTTGCCGAGCGTGTGCTTCATGCCGTGTTGCTGTTCGAGTTTGATCGTCCAACGCGCGGTCTTGTCGGCGAAGCCCGTCGGCTGCGCGAGCACGAAGGTCGCGGTGCGGTTGACGTTCCATGTGCCGGGTCCGTGAATTGCCCAGCCGCCGGTCTTCGCGTTGCCGTCGATCGCTTGTGCAACCGCGAATTGATCCTGAGAGAAATCGGCCGAGGCGTGCGCGAATTTGAGCGGCTGAGCTTCGCCGGGAACGTCGCGCGCCGCGATCGACGCGGTGATCTCGCTGAGCACGAAGTTGCCGTGCGGAGGGCGTCCGGGGCCTTTGCTCGGCAGCTTGTCGTCGACCAGTGCTTCCAGCCGAATCGCGACGACGTCTTTGAGGTCGCTGTCGATTTGAATCTCGTAGGAATCGGTTTCGGGATTTGGTCCGCTCAACAGGACGCTCGCGTCGGATTGAATCTCCGCAGCCGCGCCGTTGTTGGTCTTCACGGCGATCGGCTTGAGCGGCGTCCAAGTGAATTCGTCCGGCAGCGGAAATCGATTTGGCAGGTCAGCTTCGAGTTCGGCGACGCGGCGGTCGATCTCGGTTAGCTTCGCGACAAGTTCCGGAACCGGGATGTCGAGTTCCGGTTCCTCGGCATTGTTGAGCAAGCCGAAGAAGCGGTAGTAATCGGTGTGCGCGATCGGGTCGTACTTATGCGTGTGGCACTGAGCGCACCCGATCGTCAGTCCCAGCCAAACGGAGCCAGTCGTCGCGACGCGGTCGGTCATCGCGTGGAAGCGAAACTCCAGCGGGTCGATGCCACCTTCTTCGTTGAGCATCGTGTTGCGATGAAAGCCGGTTGCGATCCGTTGCTCGACGGTCGCGTTCGGTTGCATGTCGCCGGCCAACTGGTCGATTGTGAATTGATCGAACGGCACGTCGGCGTTGATCGCGTTGATGACCCAATCGCGGTACGGCCAGACGCTGCGAGCACGATCCTTCTCGTAGCCGTTCGTGTCGGCGTACCGGGCGAGATCGAGCCAGCGCCGCGCCCAACGCTCGCCGTAACTTGGCGACGCGAGCAACCGATCGAGGAGTTGCTCGTAGGCATTGGGCGACGGGTCGTTGACGAACTCGTCAATCTCGGTCGGAGTCGGCGGGATGCCGATCAAATCGAGGAACACACGCCGCGCGAGCGTGTGCCGATCCGCTGGCGGTGACGGCTTGAGTCCTTCGGCCTCGAGACGCGCGAGCACGAAATGGTCGATGCCGTTGCGTGGCCAACTCGTGTCGCGCACCTTCGGGAGCACCGGCCGCTTCGGTGCGACGAAGGCCCAGTGCGGCCGATATTCCGCACCGCTGGCGATCCAGCGTTTAAGAATGTCGCGTTGCTCGGCGGTCAGTTCGAATTTCGTCGAAGCGGGAGGCATTTTTTCTTCGGAGCCGTCCGCGAGATTGATGCGGCGGATCAATTCGCTGGTGTCCGGTTTGCCGGGGACGATCGCCAGTTTGCCGCTGTCGGCGGATTTGATCGCGGATTCGCGAACATCAAGCCGCAAGCCGCTCTGCCGCTGTCCCTCATCAGGACCGTGACACTTGAAGCAGTACCGCGACAAGATCGGCCGAACTTCCCGCTCAAACGAGGGCGCGTCGGCGGCGCGGGCTTGTGACGTGACAAAACAGAGGCCGGCAAAAATCCATCCGGCCGTTCGACTTCGATCCGAGGGCATCAGGTTGATCCTCTGAAACGGGTTGCGGTGGCGTCACCGTATGTTGCTCGTGGTTCGCGAGCAACTCCGTCGCGGTGCATCTGGCTGACAGATGACAACCGCCTCCAACATCCGCCGCCGTTCGACGACACATGTTTGCGGGCTGCGATTGCGAGCGGCTACGCTACCTCGGTCGCTTCTGAAATCTGTTTGACGAACTTGGAATTGAGAACCATGCGATTTGAAACGAAGTGCGTTCACGTCGGAGTCGATAAAGACCCGTCGTTCAATAGTTGCATCACGCCGATTTACCCGACGTCGACGTTTCGGTGGATCGATTTGGAAACCAACAAGGGCTTCGACTACACGCGGTCGGGGAATCCGACTCGTCAGGCGTTGGAGCAGAACATCGCGGCGCTCGAAGGGGGCATCGATTGTCGAGCGACCAGTACGGGCATGTCCGCGATCACCTGTGCGATGTACTTGTTCAAGTCGGGCGACCACATCATCGCTGGGCACGATATTTACGGCGGGACGTTTCGGCTGTTCTCGAAAGTCCTGCCGGACTACGAGCTAAAATTCTCGTTTGTGAACATGAGTGATCCGGCCAATGTGCGTGCCGCTCTGACGCCGCAGACGAAAGGGATTTGGATCGAGACCCCCAGCAACCCGTTGCTCAATCTGGTGGACTTGTCGGCGGTCTCGGCGATTGCGAAAGAGGCCGGAGCGATCACGATTGTGGACAACACATTCCTGTCGCCGTACCTGCAACGTCCGTTCGAGTTTGGCGTGGACGTCGTGGTTCACTCGACGACGAAGTACCTCAACGGGCACTCGGACGTCGTCGGCGGAGCGGTCGTGACTCAGCATCAGGCTCACGCCGAACGAATCGCCTACGTCCACAATGCCCTGGGCTTGGCCTGTTCGCCGTTTGATGCCTGGCTGGTGCTGCGCGGAATCAAGACGCTCGGTCCCCGAATGGAGGCCCATCAGCGTGGGGCAATGGCAGTCGCGAAGATGCTGGCGGAACATCCGAAAGTCGAGCGGGTCTATTACCCCGGCTTACCGACTCACCCGCATCACGAGTTGGCGAAACGGCAGCAGCGCGGGTTTGGAGCGATGCTCAGCTTCGACATCAAAGGAGGTTACGCTCAGGCCAAGAAGATGATGATGCAGACCAAGCTGTTTCAAATGGCGGAATCGCTGGGGGGCGTCGAATCGCTGATCGCTTATCCGGTGACGATGAGCCATGCCTCGATGACGCCGGAAGCTCGTCTCGCGGCGGGCATCACCGAAAAAACGATTCGCCTCTCGGTTGGCATCGAAAACCCCGACGATTTGCTCGAAGACCTGCGACAAGCGTTGGATCACGCGTAGATCGGGATCGCTCAAAGTGGCTACTTGTGGCTGCGGATACAGCCCCGATAGAATCTCGATCGGCAATTACAAATCAACACGCGCAGGAGAACATGCCGTGCATGTGGAAATCACTTGCCGTCACGGGCACATCAAAGAAGATGTGCGGGCCTACATGGCTGAGAAGGTCGAAAAGCTGTTGACCTACTTTGAGCGGATCACAGCCATCAACGTGACCATCAGCTTTGAAAATAGTCACGCCAAAGTCGAAATCCTCGTCGATGCCGAGCACAAGCATGACTTTGTGGCTCACGATTCAGATGCGGAGGCTCAGGTTGCGTTCGACCGAGCACACCACAAGATCGAGCAGCAGATTCACAAATACAAAGAAAAGGTCCAGAATCACCACCGGCACGAACCGGCCAAGAAGTTGGCTGACGAAGAGTGATTTCAAAGGTTTCGTCGTCGCGCAGACGACTCGCCTGTACGACGCGCGAGATTCAAGCAGGCAAGCCGTCTGCTCTACGTTTCGAGAGGAGTGTTTTTCATGAAGTTGATGGACTTTGTCGTGTCCAGTGCGATCGTCCCCGATTTGCAGGCGACGAACAAAGAGGACGCGATCCGCGGGTTGGTGGGTGCGCTCAAGAGTGCGGGAGTTGTTGCGGCAGAGAGCGAAGAGGGAATCGTCACGGCCATTTTGAAGCGTGAAGAATTAGGCTCGACGGGCATCGGCAACGGAGTCGCTGTGCCGCACACGAAACATGCGTCTGTCAGCAAGCTGGTGGCGGCGATCGCATTGGTGAAGGACGGAGTGGACTTCCAAAGCCTCGACGGTGGACGAGTTCAAATCTTGTTCTTGTTGGTCTCGCCGCCGGATCGTCCGGGGGACCATCTGCGTGGTTTGGAAAACATTTCGCGGCATCTGCGGAATCAGAACTTCTGCAATTTTCTGAAACAGGCGAAGTCCAAGGATGATGTGCTCTCGCTGCTGAATGACGCGGACAACAATCAACTCGGCTAAGTTGCGACGGAGGCAATTCCTGCTTCAACGCAAGCCCTTGGGACTTTTCGATGGGCGGAGAATCCGTCTCGCGCACCGTGACAGTCAGGCTGGAACATGGCCTGCACTTGGTGCCGTGCTCGCGGCTGGTGAAGCTGGCGAACGGCCTGAGTTGCGACGTGCGCATTCGCAATGGATCGAAGCTCGCCGATGCGAAGAATATTTTCGACCTGATGGGCATGGCCGCATTCGGCGATCAACTGGAAGTAATCGCCTCGGGTGCAGATGCCGAGGTGGCGCTGGCCAGGATCGTGCAGTTGTTCGAGTCGAACTTCGCCGAATGAGCAAGAAGCCGAAGCCGGCCGCTTCGCCGTGAATCAAATCGGCTGGACGCTCGCCCTCGCTGGCGCTTCGGGTTAGCTTGTAGTTAGAGGTTTTCGTGAGCAACATGTTGGTCAAACGCGGGATTGCGGTGTCGCCGGGAGTGGCGATCGGGCGAGCGGTGTTGTTTGGAGCCGAGAACTTCAAAGTCCAGCGGCACTACACCAGCAAGGCGGAAATCGACGCAGAGATCGGACGGTTTCACGCGGCGCTCGATGCTGTCTGTGCCGACATCGAAGAAAATCAGCGGGTCGCCACCGAGCGGCTTGGCAGCGATTTGGGCGCGATCTTCGGGGCGCACCTTTTGATGGCTCGGTCGCCGGAATTGGTTGGCGAGATCGAGCGGTTGATTCGCGTCGAAACCAACACGCCAGAGCGGGCGTGCGACATCGTGCTCAACAAGTACGCGAAGCTCTTTTCCGATCTCGGCAGCCGTTATCACGCCGAGCGGGCGCAGGACATCTACGACCTGAAGAACCGGTTGCTGCGGCAGTTGCTCGGCAAACGGCGGCAGGAACTGTCCGACCTGGCCGAGTCGGTGATCATCCTTGCCCACAACCTGACCCCCAGCGAGACGGCGAATCTCAAAAAGGAATTCGTGCTCGGCTTTGCGACCGAAGTCGGCGGGCCGACAAGCCACACGGCGATCCTGGCGGGGGCGCTCGAATTGCCGGCGGTCGTCGGTGTCGGCGACTTCTTGTCCGAGGTCAACAACGGCGACATCGTCATCATCGACGGCGATCGCGGCGAGGTGATCGTCAATCCCGTCGAGTCGGTCATCGCCGAGCGGCGTGAAGCCCAGAAGAAAAGCGACGCGAATTACGCGGCCCTGGAAGTCGATCGCACCGCCGAGCCAATTACCGCTGACGGCGAACGCATTCAATTGCTCGGCAACATCGAATTTCCGACCGAGACCGAACACTGCCTCGAACGCGGAGCCGACGGAATCGGGCTGTACCGTACCGAGTTCCTGTATCTCGGCCGCGATGTCGAGCCGACCGAGGAAGACCACTATCAAGCCTATTGCCGAGTCATCGACGACCTCGGCGGCCGCGAGTGCGTCATCCGCACGCTGGACCTGGGAGCGGACAAAGTGCCGACGTCCAACGGAATGTTTGCCGAAGTCCCAAATCCGGCACTCGGACTCCGCAGCATCCGCCTGAGTCTGCAGTACATCGAAGGGTTCAAGACGCAGCTTCGGGCGATCCTGCGAGCCGCCGCGAAGGCTCCGCCCGGCAGCGTGAAGATCATGTTTCCGCTGATTTCGTCGCTGTATGAGTTCCGGCAGGCGAAGATGGTGGTCCGCGATGTGATGGACGACCTCGAAGAAGCCGGCGTGCCTTTTCAGCGGGAGATGCCGCTGGGAATGATGGTCGAAGTCCCCTCGGCGGCGATTCTTGCGGACCACTTTGCGACCGAGGTCGATTTCTTCTCCATTGGCACGAACGACCTAATCCAATACACCCTCGCCGTGGACCGCGGCGATCCGGCCGTCTCCAGCCTGTATCGCACCGGCGACCCCGCGATCTTGCGCATGATCCGCATGGTCGTGGACGCCGCCGAAAAGTCCGACCGCAAAGTCCCTGTGACCGTGTGCGGCCAGATGAGTTCCGATCCGAAGTTTCTCCCGCTGCTGATCGGCTTGGGGATTCGACGGATCAGCGTCACACCGCATTCGATCCCTGAACTGAAAGCCGTTATCCGGCGGCTGACGATCCCGAAATCCAAAGACATTGCGACTCATTCCGAATGGCTCGGCCTGTCGCGCGGAGTCGACAACTACCTGCAAGGCGAACTTTTCAAAATTTGTCCGCAGGTCGGCCACTAGAATTTCCGTAGGTTGGGCATTCCTGCCCGACCCCAACAACACCGAACACTGTTTCTCAAGAAGACGACGGGCAAGATTGTCCGTCCGACTGGATTCACTAGGGTGCGTGCTCGTTCTCAAGGCGTCTGTTTTTCGCCGAGATTGGCCGAAGCTGAAAAGCTCGCGGCCATGACGGCTCCGGGAGTCGAGACTTCCTGTTCCGCGTTGCGACGCGGCGGAAGTGGACTGATCCGCGAGCTGACTTTGTTTCTCGACGAATTGCCGTGCTCAACATTGCCGACCCTGCTCGTTGGTCCGCCCCGTTCGTGTAACCGACGAACGCCGCAGATCATTCGCCGAACACCGCTCGCCGCTTTCACCGTCTCGCGTGTCACACGCGAGAGCGATCCGCGGCGAGTCAGCGAACACACCGACGGACACGTTTGTCCGTCTCCGGCATTCGAGCAGGTCGCCACACTTCGCACGGCAACAACGCTGACCAACGCAACGAGCCGCACCCGCAGAACTCAAAGGGTGCTCCATGAAGAAGGAAATGCTTGTCAACGTCCTGCAGCCGGAAGAGAGCCGCATCGCCATCATTGAGGACGGCGTGCTGGAAGAACTCTACGTCGAACGCAACAGCGTCGAGAGCTTCGCCGGCAACATCTACAAAGGCCGAGTCGTCAACATCGAGCCGAGTATTCAGGCCGCCTTCGTCGATTTCGGCGTCGGCCGCAACGGCTTCCTGCATGTCAGCGACGTCGAATACCAGTACTACAAACACCTCGTCCCCGAACGCGAGGAAGAGGGCCGCGGCCGCCGCCCGTTCAACGAGCGCAGCGTCCGCAATAAACCGCCGATTCAGAACATCTTCAAACGCGGCAGCGAAGTGCTCGTGCAGGTCATCAAAGAAGGGATCGGCACGAAGGGGCCGACCCTTTCGACGTACGTCAGCATCCCCGGCCGCTACCTGGTGCTGATGCCCGGCCTCGCGCGAGTCGGTGTCAGCCGCAAGATCGAAGACGACGACAGCCGCCGCAAGATGCGGAAGATCCTCAACACGCTGCAACCGCCGCCGGGCCTCGGCTTCATCATCCGCACCGCCGGTCTCGAGCGAGACGCCGCCGATCTGCAACGGGATCTCGACTACCTCGTCCGCTTGTGGAAGGTGCTCGTCCGCCGAGTTCAGAAATATCACTCGCCGATCAGTATCTACGAAGACAGCGACCTGATGATTCGCACCATGCGCGACATCTACCGCGACGACGTCGAGTCCGTCTGGATCGACGAGCCAAAAACGTTCGAGCGTGCCCGCGAGTTCATGACCGTCATCTCGCCCGACCACGCCGACCGCGTGAAGCTGTACACCGGCAAGGATTCGATCTTCCATCACTACCACATCGAAGACGACATCGCCCGCATCCACGAACGGCACGTCCCGCTCAAGGGAGGCGGGTCGATCGTCATCGATCAGACGGAAGCACTCGTCGCCATCGACGTGAACAGCGGTAACTTCCGCTTCGACGACAACGCCGAGGAATCCGCCTACCAGATGAATCTTCGTGCGGCCGAAGAAATCTGCCGGCAGCTTCGTCTGCGCGATCTCGGCGGAGTGATCGTCAACGACTTCATCGACATGCGCGACGAGCGTCACCGCCGCGGCGTCGAAACTCACTTCCGCGACCTGCTCCGTCGCGACCGTGCCCGCACGAAGGCCCTCCGCATCAGCCCGTTTGGCCTGATCGAGATGACTCGGCAACGCATCCGCCCGTCGCTCCGCCGCAGCGTTTTCGAGAACTGCCCGTGCTGCGCCGCCGTCGGCCTCGTCAAAACGGCGGAGAGCGTCGCGATCGAGGTCATGCGTCTGCTAATGACCGTCGCCCAGCGCGAAGGGGTCCGAAAAATTGGGATCGACGTCCACGAGCGTGTCGCCAATTACCTCAACAACCGCCGCCGCCGTGAGATCAATCTGCTTGAGGACACCGGTGGCCTGATCATCAACATCACAGCCCGTACCGACGTCAGCCCCAACCACCTCGACTGCCAAACCCAGGACGACTCCGGCACGGTCACTCGGATTCCGGTGGGGATTGACTCGAAATCGCGATAGCCCCCGGCTATAGTGCCCGACCCTTTCCGCCTCCGAGCCAGAGTTTTGAGGAATTTCCGAGCCATGTTTGCATACATCGAAAACGGCAGCCACCAGTACCGAGTCTCCACCGGCGACACCTTGTTGATCGACTTCATCGATACCGCAAAAACCGGCGATTCGATCACCTTTGACAAGATTTTCCTCGCCAACGGCGGCGGAGCGAGCGTGATTGGTGCCCCGTCGATTTCCGGTGCCAGTGTCACCGCAGAAATCGTCGAACCGCTGGTCAAAGGCCCGAAACTCGAAATCCAAAAGATGCGCCGCCGCAAGAACTATCGCCGGCACACCGGCCATCGCCAGGGCTACACCCAAGTGAAGATCACCGGCATCTCCGTTCCCGGCCTGCAAATTGTCGAGACGGCCCCTGCCGCCGGTGCCTAATCGAACCGAGAAATTGTGAGAAAACCCGGTCTTTGGCCGGGTTTTTTCATGCGCAGTGGATTGTGATTTCACCAGCGCCGCAGTTCAGAAAGCATCCACCGAGTCGAGCGGTGATGAGCGGCTCTTAACGATTCTTTCATTTTTCCCGAACTCGCTAAGCCTGGATTTCACCGACAGGTTACGACCACTCGGAATTGAATTTTGGACGTTCCGAAAGAATTCATCACCTTGACAATTCGGGCTGCCGATTTATATTTCCGACCCGGTTTCCACACACTAGATGCGGGGCCTGACCTATCTTGGTCCCACAATTAGTTGTGGTTCGATTCTCGTCGGTTGACTGGTTCTTGGTCGCCTGAAATTCGCTTTTTTCACGGTAGTTTCCCGGCAGGAGGTTGCTTTCGAGCGGGTCAAGAGGCCCCGGCTCCCCCTTGTTTCATTTCTCTTGGTTGAAGGAGTGCATGATGCACGACGCCAACACGCTTTTGGATGCTGACTACCTTTCCGCTTCGACCACTCGTTCGCACAACGACAATTCCCACAACGGTCACGGAGGCAACGGACAGATGAATCGCGAAACCGCAGTTCGCAACGCACCCGCATCAGGGCCGCATTTCACGCCCCAGACGACCCCGATGAAGATCGCTCCGCACTTCTGCCCGGCAAACGTTGATCCGTTCTCGACGACGGAATGGGATTACCGCACGGCCGCGATCAAGGACGAGAACGGCAAGGTGCTGTTCGAGCAGACCAACTGCGAAGTTCCGAAGGACTGGTCGGCACTCGCGACGAACGTGGTGGTCAGCAAGTATTTTTACGGCGAGCCGGGGACTCCCGAACGTGAGACGAGCGTGCGGCAGGTGATTCATCGCGTTTCGCGGACGATGGCCGATTGGGGCATCAAGGACGGTTACTTCGCGACGCCGGCCGACGGCGAGACGTTTTATCGCGAGCTGACTTGGCTGTTGCTGCACCAGCACGGCTGCTTCAACTCGCCGGTGTGGTTCAACGTCGGGCTGTATCACCAGTACGGAGTCAAAGGTTCGCAGGGGAACTATCGCTGGGACGTGGAGACGCAGTCGATTCGCCGGCCCGACACGCCGTATGAGTTCCCGCAAGGCTCGGCCTGCTTCATTCAGTCGGTCGAAGACAACATGGAGGACATCATGCGTCTCGCTCGCAGCGAGGCGATGTTGTTCAAGTTTGGGTCGGGTACCGGCACTGACCTGTCCACGATCCGTTCTTCCAAAGAGAAGCTCTCCGGCGGCGGAATCCCATCGGGGCCGTTGTCGTTCATGCGGGTCTACGACCAGATCGCAGCGGTCGTGAAGTCGGGCGGGAAGACTCGCCGAGCGGCCAAGATGCAGAGCCTCAAGGACTGGCATCCGGACATTCTCGAATTCATTCAGTGCAAGACGAAGGAAGAGAAGAAGGCTCGGCTGTTGATCGACTCGGGTGAGTACGAATCGAACTTCAACGGCGAAGCCTACAGCTCGATCATGTTCCAGAACGCGAACTTGTCGGTGCGACTCAGCGACGAATTCATGCAGTCGGCCCTCGAAGGCAAGAAGTGGCGGACGCACTGGGTCACCGACGCCAACAAGGCCGGCCCGGAATACGACGCGAAATACATGATGCGCGAGATGGCCTCCGGAACGTGGATCTGCGGTGACCCCGGCGTGCAATACGACACGACGATCAATCGCTGGCACACCTGCCCCAACACTGGCCGCATCAACGCCAGCAATCCGTGCTCCGAGTACATGTTCCTCGACGACACGGCCTGCAATCTGGCGAGCATCAACCTCCGCAAGTTCTCGCGTGAGGGGAACAAGTTCGACATCGACAGCTTCCGCCGAGCGTGCGCGATCTTCATCACCGCTCAGGAAATTCTTGTCGATCACGCCAGTTACCCGACTCCGGCGATCGCCGAGAACAGCCATCTGTTCCGGCCGTTGGGGCTCGGCTACGCGAACCTCGGCAGCTTGTTGATGTCGTGGGGTATTCCGTACGACAGCGACGCCGGTCGCGGCGTGTGCGGATCAATCACGGCGTTGCTCAACGGGCAGGCGTACCTCACGTCGAGTCGCATCGCCAGCAGCATCGGGACGTTCGCCGGTTATGCCGAGAACGAGCAGCCAATGCTCCAAGTGATGTCGATGCACCGCGAGGCTGCGTATCGCATCGACCCGTGCTGCCCTGATTATTTGCGGCAGGCGGCTCAGCAAGTTTGGGACGAGTGTTTCGAATCGGGCCGCAAGTACGGGTATCGAAACGCTCAGGCGACGGTGCTCGCGCCGACCGGCACGATCGCCTTCATGATGGACTGCGATACGACCGGCATCGAGCCGGACATCGCGCTCATCAAGTACAAGCAGCTCGCCGGCGGTGGCATGTTGAAGATCATCAACCGCACCGTGCCGGTTGCGCTCAAGTCGCTCGGCTACGATCAGCCGCAGATTGAGGGCATTCTCGATTACCTCGAAAAGAACGACACGATCGAAGGTGCTCCGAACCTGCGGAACGAAGACTTGCCGGTCTTCGACTGTGCCTTCAAGGCTCCCAAGGGGGTTCGGACGATCCACTGGCGCGGGCACGTCAAGATGATGGCCGCCGCTCAGCCGTTCTTGAGCGGGGCGATCTCGAAGACGGTCAACATGCCGGCCGATTCGACGGTCGAGGACATCGAGGACGCCTACATCGACGGCTGGAAGTTGGGCCTCAAGGCGCTCGCGATCTACCGCGACGGCTCAAAGCAATCGCAGCCGTTGAACACGTCGAAAGAGGGCGACAAGAAAAAGGCAGACGGCACCGTCGAGACGGCTCTGGGGCAACCGACTCGCCGTCGCTTGCCTGCGACGCGGAACTCGATCACTCACAAGTTCAGCGTCGGCAATCATGATGGCTACATCACCGTCGGCCTGTTCGAGGACAACACGCCAGGTGAACTCTTCATCACGATGGCCAAAGAGGGCAGCACGATTGGCGGTCTGATGGACGTCATCGGCACGCTGACTTCGATGGGCCTGCAATACGGAGTGCCGGTGCAAGTCTTCGTCGAGAAGTTTTCGCACAGCCGCTTTGAGCCGAGCGGTTGGACGAAGAGCCAAGACATCCCGCACGCCAAGTCGGTGGTCGATTACATCTACCGCTGGCTCGGCATGGAGTTCGTCGCCGGCTATCGCGAAGCGAACAGCCCGCGATTCAACGGCAACAACGGTCATGGCAACGGACACGCCGCGCCCGCAGCCACGACCGACTCCGTCACCAAAGAGTTGGCTTCGTTGATCGAGACGCACGTCAACGCAGCTGGCTTGAGTTCCGCGTTGGGCGTTCTCCCGGAATCGGGCGATAGCCCCGCCGTTCGCAACCTGCAATTCGCCCGTTTCCAAAGCGACGCGCCGGCCTGCGACAGTTGCGGAGCGATCACCGTCCGCAACGGCAACTGCTACCTCTGCCACAACTGCGGAGCCAGCCTGGGCTGCTCGTAGTTCCTGTTCTGCGAAACGCACGGGATGCTGCTGACGGAGCGGTTCGTCCTGGCATCGAGCACCCCGGTCCAAGTTGAAGGGACCGGGGTGCTTTTGTTTTTTGCTCGGCAACTTTGGCAGCCGTGAGTCTCGCTTGGTTTTCATTCCCAACGGCGGATTGCATACTGCTCGCCCGACGTTGCTGGGTGACTTGTTCGCGTGGCGGCAGGCACCGAGCGGGAATTCTTCAGCAGGAGTGAATCATGCGAGCGAGTCGTTCGGTGTCCTGTGTCATCGCTGGTCTGTTGGTCTCGATGAGCACCGCCTTCGGAGCGGAGTGGGGCTTGAAGGAAGGGACTCCGGAACTCAAATCGGCGGGCTCGCTGGCGTTTGGTCCGGATGGGATTTTGTTCGTCGGCGATGCCAAAGGAGCCACCGTCTTCGCGCTCGGTACCGGCGACACCAAGGGCGATCCGAGCAAGGTGCAGATCAACGTCTCCGGACTGAATGCGAAAGTCGCCGAGACACTCGGTGTGAACGCCGACAAGATCGCGATTAACGATCTGGCCGTGAATCCGTTGACGGGCAACGTCTTCCTGTCGGTTTCGAAGGCGGGAAGCGCGGCGGTGGTGAAGATCACGGCTGACGGCAAGCTGAGCCAAGTCGGGCTGCAAAAAATTCCGTTCCAGAAAGTCGAACTGCCGAACGCTCCGGAGGACAAAGAAGTCGCAACGAAGCGCGGCCCGGCCAATCTGCGCGGCCAATCGATCACCGACATCGCGTATGCCGAAGGGAAGGTTTATGTCTCCGGCGTGGCTGGCGGTTCGCCGTCCAACGTGCGCGAGATTCCGTTCCCGTTCACGGATGCGAATGCCGGCACGAGCGTCGAAATCTACCACGGCGCTCACGGCAAGTTCGAGGACACCGCCGTCGTTCGCACGTTCCTGCCGATCAACATCGATGGCGAAGCGAGCTTGTTGGCGGGCTTCACCTGCACGCCGCTCGTGAAGTTTCCTGTGAACAGCCTGAAGCCGGGCGAGAAGACTCGTGGCACGACGGTCGCCGAACTCGGCAACCGCAACCAGCCGCTCGACATGATCGTCTACAAGAAAGATGGCAAAGATTACTTGCTGATGGCCAATAGTGCTCGCGGAGTGATGAAGATCACGACCGAGGGTATCACCAAGAATCCGGGTATCACCGAACCGGTTCGCGGAGCCACCGGCATCGCCGGCCAGTCCTACGAGACGATCAAGGAACTCGAAGGGGTTGTGCAGCTCGACAAGCTGAACAGCACGCATGCCGTGATCGTCACAAATTCGTTTGAGTTGCGGACGATCGCGCTGCCGTAGCGAGGGGCAAGTTTTGAACCTGCCAGGCAATCCGTAGGGCGGGCACTCTTGCCCGTCCTTTTTCGTGAACCGCAGGACGAGCAGGAGTGTCCATCCTCCACTTGGTACGCGCCCTTCGATTTGGAGGCCCCAATGCCCCGAACGGCTTGCAGAGTTTGCCTCATTGCCATTGGCCTGCTGGCGCACCTCGCGATAACTGCGTTCGGCCAAGGCTACTCGCCCGACGAGGCCGTCAAGCGGATGAAGGTGGCTGACGGCTTCGAGGTCAGCGTTGTCGCCAGCGAGCCGCTTGTACGACAGCCAGTGGCGATTGAGTTCGATGATCGTGGCCGCTTGTGGGTCATTCAGTATTTGCAGTACCCGAACCCGGCGGGCCTGAAGCGTGTGCAGGTTGATCGCTTCTCGCGGACGAAGTACGACCGCGTGCCGGAGCCGCCGCCGAAGGGGCCGCGCGGAGTGGATCGGATCACGATCCTCGAAGACACCGACGGTGACGGCCGCATGGATCGTGGTCGCGATTTCATCGACGGGCTGAATCTCACGACCGGAATCGCGTTCGGGCATGATGGCGTGTTTGTGCTCAATGTGCCCTACTTGTTGTTCTATCCCGACCGCAATCGCGATGACGTTCCGGACGGTGATCCCGAAGTGTTGCTCAGCGGCTTTGGCATGGAGGACGCTCACAGCGTCGCGAACTCGCTGACGTTCGGACCGGACGGTTGGTTGTACGGCTGCCAAGGGAGCACCGTGACTGCGAACGTGCGCGGCATCGAGTTTCAACAAGGCGTGTGGCGCTATCACCCGCTGACGCGTGAGTTTGAACTCTTCTGCGAAGGAGGCGGTAACTCGTGGGGCTTGGACTTTGATCGCGTCGGCAACCTGTTCTACAGCACGAACTGGGGCGGGCATGTGCTGCTGCATGGAGTGCAAGGCGGCAGCTTCGTGAAGGCGTTCGCCAAGCACGGAGCATTGCACAACCCACACGCCTACGGTTTCTTCGATCACGCACTGCACAAGAACTTTCGCGGCGGACATGTGACGGTCGGTGGCATCGTCTATCAAGGGGACTCGTTTCCAGAGTCGTTTCGAGGCAAGTACATCTCCGGCGATCTGCTGGGCCACGGCGTGTATTGGCACAACATCGAGCAACGCGGTTCAACGATTCAGACAACTCACGGAGGCGAGTTGCTGGTTGCGAACGATTCGTGGTTCGCACCGACTGATGTGACGATGGGACCGAACGGCGCGATTTACGTTTCCGATTGGCACGACTCGCGAACGGCACATCCCGATCCGGATGCCGAGTGGGATCGCTCGAATGGACGCATCTATTGCATCGCCGCGAAGGGGACGAAGCCCGCTGTGCCGATCGACTTCTCAAAGCTGTCGGCCGAAGAATTGCTGAAGCGGCATTCGCATCGCAGTCAGTGGTACGTCCGACACGCGCGACAAGAGTTGGCTCGGCGCTTGCCTCAGAAGCACGACGCGCCAGCGAGTGGTCAACCGACGAACGACCACTCGCTCGCGCTTCGTGCTAGTGTCGAGAAACAGCGACAAACGGCGTTGAACGACGGCGACGAAACCGCCGCGCTCGAGGCGTTGTGGACGCTCAATGTCTGCGGCGGCTTTGATGAGGCGCTGGCCTTCAAGCTGCTCGACAGCCCACATGCTGCCGTGCGGATGTGGACGGTGCGCTTGCTCGGCGATCCCAAGCAAGCGGTCTCGATGGCGATGGCTCATCGGTTGGACGACTTTGCCGAACAAGACCCGTCGGTCCATGTGCGGCAGCAACTGGCCTGCACTGCCGCGCGGCTGCCGGCGCATCAGGCGATGCCGGTCATCAACGCGAACATCAATCGGGACATCGACAGCGCCGATCCGTATTTGCCGCTGCTCTGGTGGTGGGCGGTCGAACGGCACAGCGTCAGCGAGCGAGACGAAGTGATGAAGCGATTCGTTCGTCCGTCGTTGTGGAAGTCGAAGCTCGGACGCGAGACGTTGCTGCCGCGGCTCGTGCGGCGTTACGCGGCCGAGGGGACAGCAGCCGACCACGCTTCGTGTCTCCAGTTGCTGCGAGCGGCGCCCAACGACGACGAACGAGATCGGTTGCTCGCGTCGTTGCTGGCGGGATGGCGAGAGGCTCCGCGCGAGCCGTCACCCACGACGCTTGCTTTGCTCTCGCCGGAACTGACCGAGTGGATCGTTTCGCGCTGGCAGACGAAGCTGGAAGATTCGACGTTGCTTTCGTTCACGCTCGGACTGAAGTATCGCCCGGCGTACGACCGCACGTTGAAAGAGTGTCTGAATCCGCAAGCCGATGCCAGTCGTCGTGTGGCTTTGCTGGCCCTCGTGGCCGATGCCGTCGAACCCGTATCGGCCGAACCGCTGCTGGCGGTGATGTTGTCGGCGACGGAACCGGAGGCGGTTCGCTCGGCGGCAGCGAGTGTGCTGGCACGGCTCAACAGCGCTGCGGTCACAGCCACGTTGCTGTCAGCATTCCCGAAGCTGTCCTCCAAGCCGAAGTCTCAAACGATCGAGCTGTTCCTGGGGCGGCGTGCGTCGGCAGCGGCGTTGCTGAAGTTCGTCGATCAGGGACATCTCAAGGCGAGTGACATCCCGGTCGATCAAGTCCGTCGCGTCGCGCTGTTCGAGGACCGCGACCTCGACGCGCTGGTCACGAAGCATTGGGGCAAGCTGGGGGCGGCGAGTCGCGAGGAGAAGTTGGCCGAGGTGCGGCGGCTCAACAACGATCTGCGAGCGGCCGGCGGCAACGTCGAAGCCGGCAAGGCGATCTACAAGAAGCACTGTGCCGCGTGTCATCAGATTTTTGGCGAGGGGACGAAGCTCGGCCCAGACCTCACGACGGCCAATCGCAAGGACCGCGATTACCTGCTGATCAGTTTGGTCGATCCGAGCGTCGTCATCCGCAAGGAATTTCTCAGCCACGTCGTGCAGACGGTCGATGGCCGAGTGCTCAGCGGAATGATCGTCGAGCGGAACGACGCGGGGCTGACGATCGCCAACGCGAAGAACGAGCGAGTCACGGTCGCCGTGGCCAACATCGAAGAACTGCGCGAGTCACCGGTCTCGCTGATGGCGGACGATTTGTATCGACAACTCAAGCCGCAGGAGTTGCGTGATCTGTTTGCGTACCTCGCGAAGGATTGAGCGTTGGGCTAACGTGGGCAACGCGTCTCGCGGCGTTGCAGGGGAGTTGGATGCGAGACGCATCCACCACGCAAAAGGATCGGGGCATGAATTCCGCCACGTTGGACGACGTCCTACGAATTTACGGCCTTGAGAATTGGGGAGCGGGTTATTTCTCGATCAACCGCGACGGGCATCTCGCGGTGCATCCGGCCAAGGGGGACGCTCGTGTCGCCGACGCCTACGAGTTGGTTCGTGAGCTGATCGACAAACGCAAACTCGCGCCGCCGTTTGTGCTCCGGTTTCCGCAGATTCTGGCGGCTCAATTGCAGCGGTTGTGTTTGGCCTACGAGTCGGCCGCGAAGCAGTTCGAGTACACCGGCGGGCACTTCCCGGTCTTTCCGATGAAGGTCAATCCGCGGCGCGAGGTGGTCGAGGAATTTCTGCGCGAAGGCCGGAAGCAAAGTGTCGGTGTCGAATGCGGCTCAAAGGCGGAGCTGTACGCCGCGTTGTCGCTCGAACAGCCGGCCGACAGTTTGATGGTCTGTAACGGCTTCAAGGACGAGACGTTCTTGCGGTTGGCGTCGCTCGGCGTGCAAGCCGGCAAGCGAGTAGTCATCGTGGTCGAGAAACTCAATGAGTTGAAGATGGCGTTGAAAGTCGCCAACGAGACCGGCGAGATGCCGTGGATCGGGCTGCGGGCCAAGCTGTACTCGAAAGGCTCCGGCAAGTGGGCGTCGTCGGGGGGCGAGTCGGCGAAGTTCGGACTGACGACGTCTGAGATTTTGGAGTGCGTCCACCTGCTGCAAGCGGCCGGCAAGATCGACTCGCTCAAGCTGCTGCACTTCCACATCGGCTCGCAGATCACCGACGTCAAGCGGGTGAAGAACGCGATGAAGGAGGCGGCTCGCGTGTACGCCAAGATTCGGCAGATGCGCGTCGCGGTCGAGTACCTCGACATCGGCGGCGGACTGGGGGTCGATTACGACGGCTCGAAGACGACGTTCGATGGTTCGGTGAATTACTCCGTCGAGGAGTTCGCCAACAACGTCGTCTACACGATCAAGACGGTCTGCGACGACGAGCAAGTCCCGCATCCGCATCTGGTCACCGAGAGCGGCCGAGTGATGACGGCGTATCACACGCTGTTCGTCACGGAGATTCGGGACGAGATCGAAACCTTCGCCGAGGACATCCCGACCGCCGCCGTCGATGACGACGATCCGCAGGTGATCTACGAACTCAAGTCGCTGCTCGACGGCGTCAGCATCAAAAACTATCGCGAGTACTACCACGACGCGCTCGACCAAAAGGATGAACTCCACACGCAGTTCAATCTCGGACTGGTCAGCCTCGAAGATCGCGCCAAGGGTGAGGTGCTGTTCTGGGAAATCTGCGCCAAGGCTTCGCAACTCGCCCATCAGGCCGAGACCGATGAGCCGGAGTTCGACGAACTGAAGCGGATTCTGGCGACAAAATATCTCTGCAACTTCTCGGTCTTTCGATCGGCCCCGGACTCGTGGGCGATCAACCAGCTCTTTCCGATCATGCCGATCCATCGGCTCCATGAGCGTCCGACCGATTTCGCGACGCTGGTCGATGTGACCTGCGATTCCGACGGCTGCATCGACCGGTTCGTCGATCTGAAAGACGTCAAGCAAGTTTTGGAGCTGCACAAGTTCGACGACCAACCGTACTTCGTCGCGCTGTTTCTGACCGGGGCGTACCAAGAAGTGATGGGGAGTCATCACAACCTCTTCGGGCATCCGACGGAGGCTCAAGTCGTGATCGACACGGACGGCCGCTATCACATCACGAAGCTCATCGCCGGCAGCCGAATCGCCGACATGCTCAGCTTTGCGAAGTACGACAAGCAGCAATGCCTGGAGAACTTCCAGCGCCAGATTGGGGCTCAAATCACCGCCGGACGAATCGATCAGACCCGCGCGGCCGAGTCGGTCAAGCAGTACGAACTGGCCGCGAACGGTTCGACGTATTTGGAGTGATCGTCATGGCCACGACCGGTTCACCATTTTCCGCTCAGCCGTATCAAGGCATTTGCACCTTCGGCCGACGTCCGCACACGCGCGAGCTGTCCGGTGTGGATGTCGCGATTCTTGGCGTGCCGTACGACAGCTCGACGTCGTATCGCAGCGGAGCACGCTTCGGCCCACGAGCGATCCGCGAGCAATCGCTGCTGCTGTGGGGCTACAACAATGCGCAGCAGGTCGCGCCGTTCGAGGTGCTCAACGTCGTCGATTACGGAGACGTCGATGTCATCCCTGTGGACATCATCGCCACGCACCGAGCGATCGAGCAAACCGCCGAGACCATTTTGCAAACCGGCTCGCGGTTGATCTCGTTGGGCGGCGATCATTCCATCAGCCTGCCGCTGTTGAGAGCACATCACAAGCTTCACGGCCCGCTGGCCGTCGTTCACTTCGACGCGCATCCCGATACCTGGGACGAAGAATATCCGACGTTCAAATACAGCCACGGAACGCCGTTTCGCCGCGCCATCGAAGAAGGTTTGATCGACACCACTGCCTATTTGCAGATCGGAATCCGTGGCCCGACCGCTGGCCCGCAGGACTATGCCGATGCGAAGCAACTCGGTGCTCGGCTCATCACGTTTGACGAAGCCATAGAGCTTGGCATTCGGAACGTGCTCGCTGAAATTCAGCAGCGAATGGGTCCGCGTCCGCTGTACGTCACGCTCGACATCGACGCCGTCGATCCGGCGTTCGCACCTGGCACGGGCACTCCGGAAGTCGGCGGTTTCGCCAGTCATCAGATGCTGCAATTGCTGCGCGGGCTGAGCGACCTCAATCTCATCGGAGCCGATCTCGTCGAAGTCGCCCCGCCGTTCGACTCGCAACACATCACCGCCATCTTGGCCGCGAACCTGGTGTTTGAGCTACTCTCCCTGATGGCCCGCCAATCACAGAAGCGAAATTGAGAACCATGCACGTCATTCTTTTCGACATCGACGGAACGTTGTTGCACTCCGGCGGCGCGGGACAAGCGGGAATCGAGCGCGCGTTGGAACTCGCATTCGGCGTCACCGCTCCGACGGACGGCATTCCGACGGCGGGACGAACCGATCGCGGGATTGGTCGCGACCTGATTCGGTTTCACGAGCTGGAAGAATCCGATTCGACACACGCTCGGTTGCAGGAGACGTATTTGAAAGTGCTGCCGGAAGAATTGGCCCGGCGACAGGGAACCGTCTATCCCGGCGTACGCGAACTGCTCGCGCGGCTGAGTGATCGAGACGACGTGCGATTGGGATTGCTCACCGGCAACTATCGCGAGGCCGCTTGGCAGAAGCTGCGGCACTTTGGTTTGGCCGAGCACTTTGCGTTCGGCGGATTCGGCGACGATCACGCCGACCGTGATGACGTCGCTCGGCAGGCGCTGATGGTGGCCTCCGAACATCATGCCCCGCAAACCATCAATCACGAGAAGCTGTGGGTCATCGGCGATACTCCCGCCGACGTTCGTTGCGGCCGAGCGATCGGGGCGAAAGTTATCGCCGTCGCCACCGGGATGTACTCGATCGAGGAACTCAGACCGTCTGCTCCGGATCACCTGTTCGCGGACTTCGCCGATGTGGAATCGGTCCTGTCGCTGTGGTCGGAATGAGCGGAGTTGGTGTTCTGTTTTTCTCCCTCTCCCTTTTGGCAAGGGTCGGGGTGAGGGACTCGATCGTTCGTGAATCCCTCATCCAGCCTTCGGCCACCTCCACTCGGAGGGAGAAGGGTCGAATTGAAGCCGTCTCCGGTCGCGGCGACGTTGGCGCGGCTGATTGACACTCTTTGGGGGCCTCATACAATCGCCCGCCTTCCCGCAGCCAATTTCAGGGGTTTTCCGTGGACGAAGCGATCCGAAAAGCGAATGTGCTGATCGAGGCACTGGCTTGGATTCGCCGGTTCCGGGGCAAGCATGTCGTCATCAAACTGGGAGGCAGTGCGCTCGAAGAACGAGACGCCGTTCGCAGTTTGTTGACGGATGTGATCTTCCTGCAATCGGTCGGGCTGCACCCGATCCTGGTGCATGGCGGCGGCAAGGACATCGACAAGGCGATGGCGGCGGCGGGCATCACGCCTCGCAAAATTCAGGGTCGGCGGTACACCGACGCCGCGACGTTGGAGATCGTCGCGAACGTGTTGGCCGGAGATATCTGCGGCGGACTCGTCAACGAGATTCGCCAGCAAGGCGGCAACGCGATCGGGCTGAGCTATCGGACTCAGAATTGCCTGATCGGAAAGAAGCTAGAGTTCCCCAGCAACGACGGGCCGGTGGATCTGGGTTTTGTCGGCGAGGTGATCGACATCGACCACAGTTTTCTGGAAGACGTCTGCTCGGCGGGGATCATTCCGGTGGTTCCTTCGGTCGCGGTCGATGCGTCCGGGCAGATGCTCAACGTCAATGCGGACACGGCGGCGGCGGCGATCGCTCGGATTTTGAAATCCGAGAAATTGATCTTCGTCAGCGACGTGCCGGGGATCTTTTTGGATCGGCACAATCCGGCGACGTTGCAGTCGCATCTGACGGCGGCACGTTGTCGCGAACTGATCCGCGATGGCATCATCGACGCAGGGATGGTGCCGAAGGTCGAGGCCGCGTTGGAAGCGCTCCAATCCGGCGTTGGCAAGGTCCATGTGGTCGATGGCCGGATGCCGCACTCGGTGCTGTTGGAGATTTATTCCGACACGGGCGTGGGCACGGAGATCGTGTTGTAGCTTGGGTGGAAGTGCTCGCCATCCGCCTTTGTTTTTTCCGTTGGTGAGTGTTTTGTTTTCCCTCTGCAGATTCTCGCGGAGGAATTTGGATGCGAAGGAGTTTCCCGTGGACGCCGCAGCGACTAGAAGTAGTGCTCAGACCATCGAACAGTTCGAGAAGTTCGTGATCCCGAACTATCGCCGCTATCCGATCAGTCTGGTGCGCGGCGAAGGTTCGTACGTTTGGGACGCCGAGGGAAAACGTTACCTCGACTTGTTTCCCGGCTGGGGCTGCAACATTCTCGGCTACTGTCCGCCGCGAGTCGTCCGCGCGATTCAAGAACAGGTCACGAAGCTGATTCACATCCCGAACACTTGGTACACCGAGGCTCAAGGGAACTTCGCCGAGATGCTCTCGACGCGAGGCTTCGGAAAAGCGTTCTTCTGCAACAGCGGTGCAGAGGCGAACGAGGCGGCGATCAAGCTGGCTCGGCTGCATGCGCGCGATGGGCGGTACAAGGTCATCAGCTTCGAGAATAGTTTTCACGGTCGGACGTTCGCGACCGTGACGGCGACGGCGCAGCCGAAGTACCACGAAGGTCTTGGCCCGCTGCTGGCGGGATTTCGATACGCGCCGTACAACGATCTCGACGCCGTGGCGAAACTGCTTGATCGTGAGACGTGCGCGATTTTGATCGAGCCGGTGCAAGGCGAGGGAGGTATCAACCTCCCGATGGAAGGTTATCTGCAAGGACTGCGACGACTGGCCGACGAAAATGGCTGCCTGCTGATCTTCGACGAAGTGCAGACCTGCATGGGCCGCACAGGAACGTGGTACGGCTACCAACAGTTTGGAGTACAGCCCGACGTCATCTCGCTCGCCAAGGGACTCGCGGGAGGCGTCGCGGCCGGCGCGATCTTGTGCAAAAACGAACTGGCTCCCGATCTGCGTCCGGGAATGCACGCCAGCACGTTTGGCGGCAACCCGTTGGCGATGGCGGCCGGCATCGCGACGATTCAAACCATCGAAGAGGAGGGCTTGTTGGCGAACTGCCAAGCGATGTCCGACCGTTTCCGCTCGCACCTCGAAAAACTGAAGGCCGAGTTGCCGATCATCTCGCAACTGCGAATTCGCGGGATGATGATTGGCCTCGAACTCAGCATTCCTTCCACACCGGCCGTTGCCAAGTGCATGGAACGCGGCCTGCTCATCAACGCCACTCACGACACCGTTGTCCGCCTGCTGCCGCCGCTGAACGTCACGCCGGAACAAGTCGACGAAGGCTGCGACGTGCTGGCGGCTGTGCTGCGAGAAATGGCCAACGAAACGATTTGATCCAAAATGAAACACCTCACCTCACTCTTGAATTTGTCCGTGGATGACGTCCACGCGATCTTGGCGAAGTCGCATGAACTGAAGGCGGGCTGGAAGCGCGGCGAGCGGCCAGCTCTGCTGCAAGGCCGCTATTTGACGCAAGTCTTCGAGAAGCCGTCGCTGCGCACGCGAGTCAGCTTCGACGCTGCGATGGCCCAACTTGGCGGGACCGGAAATTTTCTGAGTGGCCAGGACGCGGGGCTCAGCGGCCGTGAATCCTTGGCCGATGTCGCTCGCGTCATTAGCGGCTACTCCGATGCGGTCGTGCTGCGGACGTTCTCGCAAAAACTGATCGAGGATTTTGCGTCGCATTCGCGATGTCCAGTCATCAACGGCCTGTCCGACGACGATCATCCCTGCCAAGCATTGACCGACATTCTGACGCTGCAGGAAGTCTGGGGTGACGTCAAAGGCAAGCGGCTGGTCTTCGTCGGCGACGGCAACAACGTGGCGAACTCGCTGGCGATGATCGTGTCGATACTGGGCATGTCGATGACGGTGTGTGCTCCGCGCGACTTCGAACTGGACGAAGACTTGCTGCAAGCGATTCGTCTGACGTTTCCGAAGTGCGACATCACTCAAATGACGGACCCGGCGACTGCGGTTGCAAACGCCGACGTCGTCTACACCGATGTCTGGGCCAGTATGGGGCAGGAGTCCGAAGCCGACCGCCGCAATCGCATTTTCTTTCCGTACCAGGTCAACACGCGATTGATGGCAAAAGCTCCGAGCGGTTGCCTGTTCATGCACGACCTGCCCGCTCGGCGCGGCAAGGAAGTCACCGACGACGTCATCGACGGTCCCAGCAGCATCGTCTTCCAGCAAGCGGAGAACCGCATGCATCTCGCCAAAGGATTGTTGGTCTGGCTGCTTGGCTGAACCCTCTGCTTACGGCATGATTCAAACGCCAAATGCGCTGTCCACCGACGACGTTTGAGGAGCGGTCCATGACTCAAGACAACAATGACGTCGACCCCAACACGCTCGAACGAGACGACTCCGTCATCGCCACGGCGCTGCGTCGGTCGCTGATAGTGATCCTCTTACTACTGGTCGTCGGTGGCGTCTTCGTGTACCGGTTTCTGGCAGCGCCTCCGGTGATCGTTTTCGTACCACCGCCACCACCGCCGCCGCCACCGCCACCCGAGAAGATGGAAACTCCGGAGATTCGCTTCGCCGATATCACGTCCGAGGCCGGCATCAAGTTCGTCCATGAGAATGGAGCCTACGGCGACAAGCTGTTGCCGGAGACGATGGGCAGCGGCTGCGCGTTTTTCGACTACGACAACGACGGCGATCAAGACATCGTCTTCGTCAACTCGTGCCGCTGGCCTTGGGATTTGCGCGACCTCGGCAAGGATCGACCGCAGCCGACTCAGGCGGTGTATCGCAACGACGGGAATTGTCGATTCTCAGAGGTGACTCAAGAGGTCGGACTGGACGCGACCTTTTACGGCATGGGTGTCGCCTGCGGAGACTACGACAACGATGGCGATGCGGACCTGTTCTTCACGACGGTTGGCAAGAATCGGCTCTTTCGCAATGACGGCGGCAAGTTCGTCGATGCGACCGACGATGCCGGAGTGGGCGGCCGCGAATCGCAGTGGAGTACCGGTGCCGGCTGGTTCGACTACGACAATGACGGCGATCTCGATCTGTTCGTCGCCAACTACATCGAATGGTCCAAAGAGAGCGACCTCTCGCAAAAGTTCACTCTGATCGGCGGCGGTCGAGGCTATGGCCGGCCCCAGCCGTTTCACGGTGTGTTTCCGTACTTGTATCGCAACGACGGTGGAGGGAAGTTGACCGACATCTCGAAAGAGGCCGGCGTGCAAATCCTGAATACCGCCTCGAAGGAGCCAACGGCGAAGTCGCTCGGCATCACCTTTGCCGATCTGGATGCTGATGGCCGGCTCGATGTCTTGATCGCCAACGACACGGTGCAGAACTTTTTGTTGCACAACCAGCGAGATCATTTCGAGGAAGCTGGCGTGTCGTCCGGCATTGCATTCGATCTTCAAGGTGAAGCGCGCGGAGCGATGGGGATCGACACGGCGTGGTTTCGCAACAGTCCGGCGCTGGGCATCGCCATCGGCAATTTCTCGAACGAGATGACGGCGCTGTACGTCGCCAAATTGAACGATCTGCAATTTCGCGACGAAGCGGTCTCAAATGGGCTGGGGCCAGCATCACGCCTCGAATTGAAGTTTGGAGTGCTCTTTGCCGACCTCGATCTCGACAGCCGCCAGGATCTCTTCAGCGCGAACGGACACTTGGAAATCGAAATCAACAAGGTGCAGGCGAGCCAGCACTACGAGCAGTCGCCGCACCTGTTTTGGAATTGCGGCCCCGAACATCGGACGGAGTTCGAGTTGGTTCCGCCGGCCAAGTGCGGTAGCGATTTCATGAAGCCCAGCGTTGGCCGGGGTGCTACCTACGCCGACATCGACGGCGACGGCGACCTCGACCTGCTGATCTCAAATAGCGGGCAAGCTCCGCGGTTGCTCCGCAACGATCAGAAGCTCGGCCATCATTGGGTGCGGTTTCAATTGACCGGTCGCGGCAAGTCCAACCGCGATGCGATCGGAGCGGTCATCGAACTCCGCTGCGGTGACGTGACGCAACGCCGCCAAGTCATGCCGACGCGAAGTTATCTCTCGCAGGTCGAACTGCCGGTGACGTTCGGCGTCGGTAAGTCCGAGAGGATCGACACGATCCGCATCCGCTGGCCGGACGGCTCCACGCAGGAGTTGTCGGATCTGAAGATCGATCAGACGCATCAAATCCGACAGCCCGATTGACCGCGATCAGAGGCGGAAATGGAACGTCGTTTTGATGTAGCGCCAGATCCAGTCCCACGCGGATCGATGGCCGATCGAGAAGCGGGCACGGCCACGCATGCCGGAACGGAGCAGCGGGATGTCCTCTTCGAGTAGGACCGTCGTTTGGTACGCGGCACTGACGAGTCGTTCGCGGCCTTGTTCGTCCGTTGTGGTCGGGACTTCGCCGCCGAGTTTGTTGGATAGCAGTTGCGGCACGAATTCCAGATGGCGGTCGGAGATCTTTTCGACCTTGCCGACATAGGTCCTGGCAGCCAGCGAGTCGAATTTCAACTCGACGGCCGTGCCGATGTCGATGTCGTTGCGGTCCTTTTGATCGACGAGCAACGTGGCTTGGAATTTATCGTCCGGTGCGATGCTGCAAACGTGCGCGCGTTCTTCGAGAAAACTGTCGCGGTTTCTCGGCAGCAAGGGAGTGCCATGCCAAGCAGCCAGTTGCAGGCGACTTTCATCAGACTTAGGTTCCGGTGCGGACGGCGGCGCGATCACCACTCCGTTGCAGGGGGCGTCGATCTTCAACTGCGAGAGTTGATGCTCGTATTCGGCGAGCTGCTCTTTGACGGTCTGCAATTTCTCTTTGGCGATCTCTTCCTCGGCGATCGAGCCGGTGGCGCGATGCACGCGAATCTCGGCCATGACCACGTTGCCCTGGACGATCATCTCGCGCTTCTTGTCGTCCTTTTCGGGGTTCTCCAGATCGAAGAGCGGATCGCCTTCTTGGACACGCTGTCCCTCGGCGACGTATTGCTCGCGCAGGAAACCGGGCGTGGTCGAATAAACGTGTTGCACGTCGTGCGGTTCGACGATGAACATCGCCTCGACGTGCCAGGGGATCGGCACGAACAATCCCACGCCGAGAACAGTCACGAGCACCGTGCAGGTCGCGATGATTTTGGGACGGCTCATGGGTTCGATCCTTGGAGCAGTGAGAATCTGGTAAAGGTTGTGGAACATCGAGTAGATGATGCCGGCGAACGAGAACACGGCCATCGTGATCCCGAGGCTCTGCAAGTCATACGGTTTCAGGACGGTGTAGAAAAATGTCAGGATCGCCACCATCACGAAGATGCGGTAGATGTTGGCCGTGACCGCGAAGACGATGAACCAGAACTTGCCGGTCTCCGGCATGAACGGGTCCGGCTTGGCTTCGATCCCCAGGCAGTACCACGCGAAGTTCTCGCGCATCAGCTTGTCGGCTTTGGGCCGCATGTTCGGGATTTCGAGGAAGTCCGCCAGCATGTAGTAGCCGTCGAACCGCATCAACGGGTTTGCGTTGAAGATCACCGTCGTGATCGACGTCACGAAGAAGATGTTCAAGCACAGGTGGTGCATCAGGCCGGTTTCGGTGTAGGCCCAAAAGAAGATGGCGAAGCCGGAGATGATCGCTTCGATGTACATGCCGGCCGCGCCGATCATGATCCGCTTCCACTTGTTCTTCAGCGTCCAACTGTCCGAGACATCGCAGTACAAGCAGGGGCTGAAGCAGAGCATCATCACCCCCATTTCGTGGCATTCGCCGCCGTAGACTTTGCAGCTTAGCCCGTGACCGAACTCATGCAGAATCTTGCAACAGGCCAGAGTGACCCACAGGTAGGCCATGTTTGGCCAGCCGAAGAATTGCTGAAACTCAGGGATTTGGTCGGTGAAGTCGTTGAAGCGTGTCCCCAGCATCACCCACGAGGCGACGCAGAACAGCGTCATCAGAACCAGACCCACCGGTCGGAACAACCAGCCGAACAGCGGATCGAGGAATGTCAGCGTCCGTTCCGGATCCCAACCGGGCAGCCGCAAGTACAGCAAGCTGCGGAGCGTCTGCCACACTTTTTTGCGGAAGTTGTCCTTCTTCTGCTTGAGCAACGCGGCTCCCTGGCCCATGCGATTGCTGTGAACGAGACCCTTCTCGTGCAGGTCGGTGATCAAGTGCTGAATGTCGCTCATTTGCAACCGCACGGTCGGCAGGATGCGGAGCAACTCGTCGCGAACTTCTTCGAGGCTGCGTTTGCCGTCCAGCAAGTGCAGGACTTCGTACTGCTCGGTCTGCAAGCGGTAGTACTTCAACCCGACCGGCTCTTTGACGACCCAGTAGGCGACGCCCTGGTATTCAATGCGCTCGATCCGCAAGTCGGGCCGAACCTGCAAGGGAATCGGCCGTCGATTGGACGGAGTCAGCGATGATTGAGCGGGATTGCCAGCGATCGACATGAGCGGTCAGCTTCGGGGAAGTTGGGGCGGCAGAGAGCGATGAACGACGACAGACGGCCGTTCGTCATTTCGTGGCACCGGCCTGTTTGATGCCGGACGCTGCAGGGACCTTCTTCGCAGTTCCGGCGGCACGTCGGCCGTGCTTGATCGTCATCTTGGCGTACAAACCTTCGATCAACTTTTCGTCCGGATTCTGGACCTCGGCCCAAACGCGAGCTCCATGTGTCACCGGGCTGACCGTCGAATCGATGAAGTACACCTTGCCCTGGAAGACCTCTTTTTCGATCTCCAATTCGCGATCCGGGAAGTCGATCTGCACCTCGACGGGGTCACCGCGTTTCACGCTCCACAAGTCTTCAACCGGCAGATACCCCTCGACTCTCACGATCCGCGTGCTGATGAGTTCCAGGATCGGCGTGCCTTGCGTCACCGCTTCCCCTTTGTGCTTGAGCACTTTTCGGACTTTGCCGTCGAACGGGGCTTCGATCTTGCAGGATTTCAATTCGGCGGCAGCCTTTTTCGTTTCCAGTCTTGCGACCACCTGCTCATGTTCCGCTTGCTTGCCCTGCAACTGGGCTTTGATGAAGTTCAGTCGAGCACGCTCGACTTCGGTCGAGGGGATCGCCCCCGGAACTTTACGGTTGGTTTCGAGCATCTTCTCCAGTTCAGCCTTAGCCACTGCCGCGGAGGCCTCGGCAAACTGCTTGTTGATGTCGTTCTCCGCCTTTTCTTTGGCGACTTCATAGATCGCCACCAGTGCATCGTCCTTCAGGAAGACGATCGCTTGATCCTTTGCGACTTCATCCCCTTCTTTTGGTTCGACGTTCATGATCAACCCCGGCCGGTCAGTCGCCAAGATCACACTGTCGAGCAGCTTGACCGAGCACTTCGGCAACGTGACTTCGCCGGGAGCACGAAGGACTTTCACTTCTGGGTCCGAATCATCGAGTTGCAGACTCGAGTTTGTTCGCGTTCGAGGATTTTGATTCTGCCACGCCAGCGTGAAGTTGCCGCCAGCGACGATCACGCCTGCCGACAGTGCCGCGACCGTCAGCCAAGGCCACTTGGAAGAAAAAACACGCATGGGAAACTCCTTCGGACCCGCGATGTCGAAAAATTCATGGATTCGCAAAACGTCCGCAGTCTAGCTGTGCCCCCGAAACGTGGGAACGCGAGGTTTCACGCGATTGTTCGCCGATCGCTCACGCCAAAAACGAACCCGAAGCGTCAGCGAGAGCGAACGTTCCGTCGGCTCGATGTGCGGCAAAGCGTTCTGGAACGCTCGCCCTTGCTCACGCTTCGGGTTACGGCGTCACTCGCCGAAGCAATACAGGTGTCTGTTCGTCCGCAGGTAAATGCGGTTGTCGACGATCGCGGGAGTCGCGAACGACTTCTCGCCGAACTCGGCCGTGTGCAGCGTGCGGCATTCGCGGTCGGCGCTGAGCACCGTCAGCCGTCCTTCCTCGTCGATCAAATAGACTTTGCCGTCACCGGCAACCGGTGAGCTGTAGTACTCGTCGGTCCCGGAGGCTCGGCCTTGTTTGACATGTTTGCCGGTCTTGGCGTCGAGGCAGGCGAAGATCCCTCCGTCCTTGATCGTGAACACGAAGTCCCCGAAAGAGACCGGTGACGAACAGAACGGGATCAGCTTGCGTTGCTTCCAGAGCAAGTGCGAGTCCGTCGCCTCGCCGTTGGCCCCTGGCTTGATCGCGACGATCGAGTTCTGTCCTTGCTCGAACAGCGAGCGGAAGTATTCGTACTCCGCCTCGGTGATTGAGCCATCCTTGTTGCGATCGACTTGTGGGAAGCGTTGCTTGATGTCCCCCTTGGGAAGTTCGTCGTTCTCGAACGTGCCGTTGTTGTTCTTGTCGATGTCTTTCTTGATGACCGAGAACGGCTCGACCGAAATCCGTTCGGTCTCTTCGCCGCCAGCCGCCCAGCCACCGGCGATCAACATTCCCGACTCGGTCAGCAGTGGGCTGATTGAGACCATCCGCGAGATCCCGCGCACCGTCCACAGCTCCTTGCCGGTTTCGAAGTCGTAGCCGATCACGCGCAGAGTCGCCGCAATGATGATCTGCTTCTTGCCGTTCACCGTCCAAACCATCGGAGTGCAGTAGTTGCGAGGAAACTCCGCCCGATCCGTCCGCCACAGCACCTTGCCGGTCTGCTTGTCATACGCCGCGAGGAACGAATCGGTGTCGTGGTCCTGACAGACGATGACGCGGTCGTCCACGATCTGCGGAGAACTGCCGGCCCCGAACTCGTTCTTGAACGGACCCATCGGGACTTTCCAAAGTTCCTTGCCTTCTCGGTCGTAGCAAAACAGCCCGCAGCTTCCGAACAGCGCGACGACTCGCTCGCCGTCCGTCGTCGGGCTGCACTGAGCGTGACTGCCGATGCCATGCACCGACTCGAATTTCTCGTGCGGAGCGACCTTCTCCCACAGCGTCTTGCCGGTCGCGCGGTCGAGCGAGATCGTCACGAGGTGTTTGTCCTTCTCGGCTGTGACGTAAATTCGATCGCCGAAGACGACCGGCGATGAATGTCCCGGAGCCAAGTCGATCTTCCAAACGACGTGCTTGTCCGGCGCAATCTCCGTCGGCAACTTCGATCCGGCCGCGGCCCGTCCCGATCCCCCTTCGCCTCGGAACCGCGACCAAACTTCGGCGGCATTCGCTTGAGCAACAGCGATCGTCAGCAGACAAACTCCGAACACGTTCAACAGCCTCATGGAAGACCTCCGCGTTGATTGGAAAACCAGTCGAGGGTCGGCATGATGGGACAGCCCCACTGCGAAGAGCAAGCTCGCGGCAACCAATGACCCTTCTCCCTTTGGGAGAAGGTGGCCGAAGGCCGAACGAGGGATGCAATGATCAACGGCCCCCTCACTCCGGTCCTCTCCCAAAGGGGGAGGGAGAAATGCTGCACCATGTCCGAGGAACACCCATGACCACCGCACGCCGACTGCGTGAACGACTCGCCCGACCGGGCATCATCCGGACGCTCGCGCCGCACGATGTTTTCACCGCCCGGTTGCTCGAACAAGCTGGCTGCGAAATGCTGTTTCTCGGCGGATTCGGCGTCTCGGCGAGCGTCTTCGGTTGGCCGGATGTCGGCTTGGTCACGCTTTCCGAAATGACCGAAGCCGTGCGTCGCATGGCTGCGCGGATCAGCATTCCGCTGGTCGCTGACGGAGACACCGGCCACGGCGATCTGCACAACGTTGCCCGCACCGTCCGCGACTTCGAGCAAGCCGGAGCCGCCGGCATCCTGCTCGAAGACCAAGTCAGCCCGAAACGCTGCGGACACTTCGCTGGCAAGCAAGTCATCCCCGCCGACGAGATGCTCAAGAAACTGCGGGTCGCCCTCGACGCGCGCTGCGACCCCGACTTCGTGATCTTTGCCCGCACCGACGCGCGAGCCATCGAAGGACTCGACGCCGCCATCGAACGAGCCTGCCGCTACGGCGAACTCGGAGCCGACGTCTGTTTCGTCGAAGCCCCACGCAGCCGCGACGAACTCGTCCGCATCGCGCGCGAGGTGCCGTATCCGCAACTCGCCAACATGCTGCTCGGCGGAGTCACTCCGATCCTCAGCGCAGAGGAGCTGCAAGAACTCGGCTTCAAAATTATGGTCGATCCCGTCGCGACGCTGCTGGCAACCGGTTCGGTCGTGCGTCAGCTCGCGAAGACGCTGTTCCGCGAAGGCCGAATCGACTCACTGGCCGACGAACTGCTGAGCTTCGACGAAGTCAAACAAGTCCTCGGCCTGTCCGACATCATTCTGCCCTCATGATTCTGACCACTTGCGTTTGAGGAACACCGAGATGTCTCAACTCATCGATCGTCGCACGTTTCTCAGCGTCGCCGCGGCCCCGTTGATTCTTCCGCTGCGAAACGTCTTCGCCGACAACACCTCAAAACCGGAACTCAAGTTCGTCGTCATCACCGACACACATCTCGGCTACAAAGGAGACGACTCCGCAGCCAAGCTGTGGACGAAGACCGCCGCCGAAGTTGCGAAGCAGGAGGGAGCGTTCGTGCTGCACCTCGGCGACGTCGTCGATGGCGGGCGCGAAGAGCAATACCCGATCTACCTCAAGACGCGCGAGTCGATTGGCAAGCCGGTTCACGAGATTCCCGGCAACCACGATCCGCAACCGCTGTTCGAGAAGTACCTCCGCCCGAAAATCGACACCACGTTCGATCATCAATGGCTGCGAGTGATCCTGCTCAACGATGCGCACACCGACTCGCACGACGGCTTCCTCACGCGCGAGCAACTCGATTGGCTCAGCAGCCAACTGACCGACGCGCGGCAAGCCTCGAAAGCGGTCGTCGTCGCGATGCACGTCCCGGCACACGACAACAAACATCCTGATCGCGGCTGGCACGTCAAACCGAAACACGGACAGACAGAGTTTTACGATCTCGTCGCCGTGAAGACTTCACCGGTGCTCGCCCTATTTCACGGCCACTTCCACAATGGTCTGCGCGGCTGGGAAGATCGCAAACCGATCCACGAAATCTGCTTCCCTTCCGCACTCTACAACCAGGACCGCAAACTCGAAGAGCAAAAAGCCGCCGGCTACAACCCGATCGAGTTCCGCCCCGGCTTCACCGCAATCACGCTCCAAAAAGACAAACTGCGGCTCGATTACCGAGTGACCGGCGCGGCCGCGAACGTGACTCGCGAGTGCTTATTGACGTAGCCACTTGCCGATCGTCGTCGCAGTGTCTTCAATGTCCCCATGCCGACGCCACCGTCCGACACGCCCGTCCAACCGAACCGGCCCCGCCGAGGCCGATGGTTCTTCGTTGTGGCCGCCTTCGCCGGACTGATCTGGTCGTTGCCGAGACCGCTGCTGCACGACGTGGTGGTCGATGAAACGAACGAGTCAGGCTCAACGCCACCGACCGGACGACTCGCCTTTCGCACGGCCGAGTTGCTGGGCGAGTTCTCCGGCAAAGGATCGCTGGCCGACGAAACCGAACTCTCCGGACCGTGCTTTGCCGATAACGGCCAGACATTGTTTTTTTCTCGCGCGCGGCCCGGTCAGAAAGCGGACATCGTTCGCTCGAAGCTGGTCGAAGAACATTGGTCGAAACCAGAGTCGGTGCGCGAACTCAACAGCGTCGATGATGACCGCCGTCTGACACTCACCGCCGACGGGCGGACGGCAGTGTTGGTATCGAACCGATCGGGTGGTCACGGCGGCTTCGATCTCTACGAAGCCACGAACGACGGCAACCATTGGTCTCGACCAAGCAATGCCGGAGCGACGATCAACACGGATGCCGCCGAGTTCGATCCAGCCCTCGCCCCGGACGGACTGACGATGTTTTTTGTCCGCGTCGCGCCGGGCGAAAAGGCGGACCTGTTCGTGACGCGGCGCGAAGCTCTCGACGCCGCTTGGTCAGCACCGCAACCGGTCGAGTCTGCCAACTTGCCCGACTTCCACGAACGCAGCCCAGCGGTCTCGCCAGACGGAAGCTCGCTGCTGTTCGCCTCGAATCGCGGCGGTCGATCCGGTGAACCGGTTCCGTTCGCCTTCTTCCGAGCACCGCTGCGCGACGGCCAAGCCGGCGCGGCCGAGCGACTGCGCGACGGCATCGCGTCCGACGTGGACGATCTCGACGCTGCATTCTCGCCCGACGGTCGCTCGCTCGCGTTCGTCAGCAAACGCGACGGGCCGAAGCAGATCTTCCTGTCACGCAGCGAGTACGTCGTCTCACGATTGGCAATCAGCACCGCGCACCTCGAACCATTCGGCCGAGCGAGATGGGGCGTGCCGTTTGCTGGAGTCATCTTGTTTCTGCTCGTGTGGCGCTGGTCCCGTCGAGCACGCGCCGCCGCAGTCGTCGTTCCCGTCGTGACCCGTCCGACGACCGCCGCGCCGAAGCGCAGCGAGCCGCCGAAAAATCCGCTCGCCAGTTGGACGATCACCGCGCCAGTTGAAGTACCGGCAGCCGCCAAGCCGGTGAACCCGTTGGTTGCCTCCGCGACGCTCGGCAGCGACCCTGCGCCGCCACCCGTTGTCCCGTTGAAGCCGGAACCGGTTCGGCACAGACGCCGTCGACTGGCAGTCGCAGCCATCGTCATTGCTGCCGGACTGTTGTTCGCGTTCCGAACCACGATTTGGAATTCGTCGCCGCCTTCGACCGGCCCGTTGTCAGCGTTTAATGCCGAGGGTTTAGCTGTCGCGACGTTTCTGGATCTCGATCTGTCACACGCCGTCGAACTGCCGAAGCTCGACCGCTTCGACACGTTGACCAAGAGTGCTCCGCAGCCGGTCGCGTCGCCATCCAATACGGTGACGTTGCGACCTGCGGCGCGGTGGCCCAGCGATCGGGGGACCGTCCGCCAACGATCGGAGATCGCTCACATTTCCGACATCGATCCGCTGCAAAGCCAGTCGACGCGGCTCGCGGTCCTCGCGCGACAACAGATCCCTTCGGTGCTGACACGACCGACTGCACGACCGGCCGAAGAGGCGACACTCACCGCCGTCACCTCCGAGCCTGAGAAGCCGCATGCCGTCGTACCGACGAGCACCGCGCAACAAACCTTCGTCCCATCGGCCACCGAGCGAACAACCGTGCCACCGGCCGCCGCGAATCAGGCCGCACTGCGTGCTCCCGCCGCGCGAGTCACCCAGCTCACGCCACCACCCGCTCTCCTCTCGTCCGATGCCGACGTTTCACGATTGACCTCGCTCGCACGCAGTGGCGCGACGAGCCGAGCCACCGCGCCCAGCAATCTCATCGAACCGGAAGCGCTGCCAGGTGTGACTCCGATCGCTGCGACCGAATTGCCGTTGCCGACCCAATCGCTCAGCGTGCTACGAACCGAGGCGGCTCCGATCGGAAAGCCGACGACATCCAACGACATCACTGCTCGTTCGCTGTTGCCGCCGAATCGAACTGTTTCGACCGTCACAGGATCATCGGTCAGCTCGCCCACCGCGAATGCTCTGACGGCGACACTTCCCGCGAAGTCGCCGGCCGTTCCCAAAGCCGTTCCGCTGACCGAAGAAGTCGTGCTTCCCGCGACGAGTGCAACACCGGAAACGATCAACTCGTTCGCAGCCAACACACCGCCGCGCGTCGAAAGTCCGGGACCGCAACCCAATCTGCCGCCGACATTGCTCGCCGCGAACACCGCTCGCAGCGACATCGCAACGATCCGCAACCCCAGTCGCATCGAATCCACCGAGTCAGCGGCACGCACTCCGGAGAGCCGCACCGCGCTGACGATTGCTCGCCGTGACTCAACACTGCCGATCATCGCCGCTGCCGCCGCCGAGACCGCAGCAGGGCCGATGCCCGGCAGTCCGGCGATTCTGCTGACCTCCACAACGATGTTGGTCGAGTTGCTCACGTCCGCGACGATGACTCCGCTGCCTCGCGTGGAATCGTCCGGACCGACACCAATCGTGGCCTCGTCATCGGTCACCAACTTCACCAGTTGGCTGTCGCGCGTCGCGTCGCCGACCGTACTCGGTAGCTCTCGCTCCGAAAGCGAACCGCGATCGGCGACGTCCGCCACACCGCTCCCGCGCCAGACGCGAACAGTCGCACCCGCCGAACTGATCGAAGCGCCATAATCGAGTGCCAACACACTAACCCGAAGCGTCAGCGAGGGCGGATGCGTCAAAAGACTTTCGATCGGGAGCGTTTTGGAGCGACCGCCCTCGCTGACGCTTCGGGTTATTTTGGATTCCTCGCCTCACGACACCAGCAGCGAGCGGTCGATGCTGGCGACGTTCGGACAACCACTGGCGAGCATTGCGCTGACCAGTTCCTCACGCAGCAGTTCGAGAATCTTCGAGACTCCCGCTTCACCATCGGCCGCCAACGCCCAGGCGTAGGGGCGGCCGATCAGGACCGCTTTGGCTCCCAGCGCGAGCGCCTTGAGGACGTCGGTGCCGCGACGGATGCCGCTGTCGAGCAACACCTCCGCTTTGCCGTTGACCGCCGCGACGATCTGCGGCAACTGATCGATGCTCGCCGGGACACCGTCGAGCCGTCGGCCGCCGTGATTCGAGACGACGATTCCATTCAGTCCAATCGCAACCGCCTTCTTCGCGTCGTCCGCGCGGAGCACTCCTTTGACCAGCAGCGGCAGCTTCGTGATCGAACGCAGCCAATCGAACGCGTTCCACGACAGCGTCAAATCCCAAGCCTGATCGTTGAACGCCAGTAACTGCTTGTAAGTCATCTGCTCAGAGAGGTCGAAGCCGATGTCGCGCAGATGCTTTCGCAGCGCGGGTTCCGGCAGCGTGAAGCGATTCCGTTTATCGGCATCTTTGCGCTCGCCGAGATCGACCGTCAGCACGATCGCTTTGAAGCCGGCTCGCTCGGCACGTTCGACCAATCGCCGAGCGACCGCACGGTCCTTCGGCATGTAAAGCTGAAACCACTTCGGCCCAGTGCTGGCCGCCGCGATCTCCTCGACGCTGTGGCCGACACTGCTGCTGACGCCAAGGATCGTCTTCGCGGAAGCCGCCGCGCGAGCGGACGCCAGTGCACCCTGCGGGTGATACAAGTTCTGCCCCGCGACCGGAGCCAACAAGATCGGCAACGCGATTGGCTGCTTGAGCACGGTCGTCGCCGTGTCGACCTCGGCCACGCCGGTCAGCAGCGGAGGCAGCAACCGCAGCCGTTGAAACGCGGCGACGTTGTCTCGCAGCGTGACCTCGTCCGTCGAGCCACTCGTGATGTAATCGTAAGTCGCCGGCGGCAGCGCAGCCTTCGCGAGCTCCTGAAAGTCCGCGACGTTCACCGGCTCCAGCCGACGCGGATTCGGCGGACCGCCGATCTTCTGTGTCCCGCCAGCGGGAGCTTGAGCGAGTTCCTCATCGGCTCGCGCGCGAGCCTGCCAAAGTCCAAGCGATCCGGCACCGAGCGCCAGGAGTTGCGAAAAGAAGCGACGATTCATGGTGGGGTACTCACTTGATCGAATTCAAATACGCCAGCAGGTCGGCCATTGCGGCGGGGTCGAGTTGCTTCTCCAACCCTTCGGGCATGAACGACAGGCCGGTGCTTTTGAGTTCGTCGATGTTAATTCGCAAGACCGATTCCGTCGTGTTGTCCGCTTTGCGAAGCGTCAGGCTGTTGGCAGTTTCGGCGGCAATCATGCCGGTCAGCGTGCGGCCACTGTCGAGCACGATGACGTAGCTCAGAAACTGCGGCTTCACCTCGCGGTTCGGATCGAGAATGTTGAGTAGCACGGCTGCCGTGCCCCGGTCGCGAATCGCGTTGAGGTCCGCTCCGATCGACTCGCCGAAGTTTTCGAGTTTGTGACACGCCGCGCAGTTCTTGCGGAAGTGCGCGCGTCCGCGATCGACGTCTCCTTTCAGATCGAGCGACTTCTGGTAGGCATCGACGACTTCTTGCCGTCGCGCCAGCGTCGCACCGGCAAAGAGCTTTGTGGCGCGATCGCGGATTGCAGCCTCCTTGTGTTGTCGCAGCAGCAGGATGCGAGCGGGATCGAGATCGGCTCGCGCGATCGTCTGTTTTTCGACCGCGTCGAGAAACGCGGCGATCCAAGTGGCGCGAGTGAACAGCGTCTCGACCGAGGTCGCTCGAAGCTGCGGCGTCTGTGACGGCCACGCGGCGAGGATCAGGCGCGGCACGTCGGCGACATCGAACCGAGCCAGCGTTTCGAGCGCCGCGGCCTGCACCGGCTGCGGCTGCTTCGATTGCAGCAACTCGGCGAACAACTCTTTCGTTTCGGCCAGCGATGCGGACGAGAGCGTCCGCACGGCAACCGCTCGATCGGCCGGAGCCTTCGCCTCATCGCGAGCCGTGACGATCGCATCGCGGACGAGCGCGGCGAGAATCTCGCGAGCCTTGCCCCCCGTCGCGCCGGCCAGCATTTCCTTGGCGGCGGGTTGCTTGCTGACGAGATTGCGGACCAATTCTTCCGCCAGCGATTTGCCGTTCGCATCGGCGGCCAAGAGATCGAGTTGCCGAATCATCGTGGCCAGTTCCGCCTTGGAATTCGCTGCTCCGATTTGCACGGCGACCGCGTTGAGCATCGCTCGGACGTGAGCCGGTGATCGGGTTGCGGGATCGCTCA